>DIRG01000028.1 GCA_002427475.1 Mageeibacillus sp. UBA5442 | reverse complement strand
ATTCTAAGACCACCGCAGGGCACCCACCTGGTTATAAATAGCTGGGTATCAAAAAGGGAGTCCGCCATTTCAGGTATTTTTTGCTGTTTGCAAATTGTTGGGCACAAAGCCCGCAGTATTATTAATAAAGAATCAGGGAGGCTCTATGCGTATTTACAACACCGCCAATCGTAAAAAGGAAGATTTGGTACCGCTGGAAGAAGGACATTTTAAAATTTATGCCTGTGGACCTACTGTTTACGATTTGATGCATCTGGGAAATGCGCGCCCCATTATCACCTTCGACACACTGCGTCGTTATCTTAAATATAAAGGTTACAAAGTGACCTACGTGCAAAATTTCACCGACATTGACGATAAGATGATTGCCCGTGCTAGACAGCAAGGGATCAGCGTCAAAGAATTGGCTGATAAAATGATCGCAGAATATTTTCATGATGCCGATAGTCTCAATGTGGTGCGGGCTGATGTTCATCCCCGTGCAACAGATTCAATCCCCGGAATCATCGACCTTATTTCGACTCTCGAAGAGAAAGGTTATGCTTATGTGGCTGACGACGGAGTCTATTTTGAAGTCGCTTCTTTTGAAGATTACGGCAAGCTGTCCCACCATAAGCTGGAAGATCTGGAAGAAGGCGCCAGCGAACGAGTAAGCGATGTTGAAGGCAAACGCAGCGCTCTTGATTTCGTCCTCTGGAAATTCAAAAAGGAAGGCGAACCTTCTTGGGATAGCCCCTGGGGCGAAGGCCGACCGGGCTGGCACATTGAATGTTCCGCCATGAGTCAAGAAAATCTAGGTAGCACCATCGATATTCACAGCGGTGGTGTCGATCTGGTTTTCCCACATCACGAGAACGAGATCGCTCAAAGCGAGGCCGCCAGCGGTGAACCTTTTGTCCGCTATTGGATGCATAACGGTTTCGTCAATGTGAATCAGATTAAGATGTCTAAATCTAAGGGTAATTTTTTCCTACTGCGCAATCTGGCGGAGCTTTATCCTTATGAGATAATCCGCTACTACATTCTGCAGTCGCACTATCGCATGCCGATAAACTTCTCGCTCACTGACGATGAAGGCGAGGACAGCCCGCTTGATGCTGCTGTCACCAGCTATCGCCGGATTCGCACTTCACTGCAGACGCTCGAGTTTGCAGCTGAAACTGCGCCGGAAGAAGGCGACAAAGAGACCGATCAGGCTTTGGAGGAAGCTATTGCAACAGGTAGACGTGAATGGACCGAAGCCATGGACGATGACCTCAACACTGCTGATGCTATCGCTGCCATCTTTGATTTGGTCCGGGCTGCGAATACCGCAGCGGCCAGTGAACAGGCCTCTTCTGCACTGCTCTTAGATGCCCGTGAAACGATCATCGAGCTCTGCCATATTCTGGGTCTGAAACCGGACGAGCAGGAAGAGCTCGTTATCCCTGCCGAAGTGAAAGAATTAGTGGAGAAGCGCACGCAGGCTAAGCAGGATCGTGATTTTGAAAAAGCCGACCGCATCAGAGATGAGATCGCCGAACTCGGCTTCAGGCTGGAAGACACGCCTCAGGGAGTGCACATCCACTTGCTGGAAGACTAGTTGGAGTTTTTCATTGAAAAAAACAAAAAGACTTGCAGGAAAATATGAAGTCAAAGATAAAAAGGCTTTAGGAAGCTGCATACCTACATTCCACATCGACGAACCCAGCTACAGTCCCATCGACAAACTGCAGCTTTTTGACTATCCAATTTCAACTCTAGCTTGGATCGGCGATGCAGTCTACGAGTTGGAAATCCGTATGGCTTTGGCTAAACAAAGCGAGGCACCCGCAGGTGCACTTAACCAAAGGGCAATCGGGATGGTCAGCGCCAAAGGGCAGGCAGAACTCTTGGGAGTATTGCTAGAAGAAGATGATCCCGCTCAGTTAAGCACAGGTGAAAGGGGACTTTTGCAAAGGGCACGCAACTACCACAGCAAAAGCATCTCCAAAGGAGCGGAACAGGCTGATTATCGATCCGCAACTGCTTTGGAAGCGTTAATTGGAGCACATATACTGGCCGGGAACACGGACCGTGTTGCTGAGCTCATTCGCTGCGGTTTGCAGGATAACGCTTAATTCGAACGTAAGACTTTAAACCGAAGTATGGTTTTTTCAGAAAGGTAATATCCCCGTGACGCGAGAGAATAATCGCAGTAAGCAGAAGAGACAGTCTGAAATTCAACTGCCCCCGGGAGAGCAGATTGAAGGGCGCAATCCCTTAGAGGAAGCCCTGCGAGCCGGTCGCAAGATCAGGCAGCTTTATATCTTGAATAAGGCGACAAAGACTTCTCAGACTGATCCTTTAAGCTTATTGGCCCAGCAAACTGAAGCCACCGGAGCTAACGTTTCCTATGTTGATAGGGCAACGCTGGATTCGATTGCGATCTCAAACGCCCACCAAGGCGTTATTGCAATGGTAGAAGAATACGAGTACGCAGATCTGGATGAGGTGCTGCGAGCTGAAGAAAAAGCCGGTACTTCGCCTTTTCTCATATTGTTAGACAATCTTCAAGATGCTCATAATCTGGGTGCAATTTTGCGTATCGCTGATGGCGCCGGGGTCAGTGCTGTAGTAATCCCCAAGCATCGTTCCGTCTCTCTCAATGCTGTTGTGGCCAAAACCTCTGCCGGTGCGATTGAATATGTTCCAGTCTGTCAGGAAACCAATCTGACTCAGACAGTACTGCGGCTCAAAGATGAGGGTTTTTGGGTTTTTGGCACGAGCGATGCTGCGCAGGACAAGTATTATGATGTTGACTGGAAAGGCAAGGTTGCTCTGGTCATCGGTAGTGAAGGCAAAGGAATCGGAGAAAAACTCCTACAACACTGCGATTTTCAGATTACTATTCCGCAACACGGTAAGATAAATTCTCTCAACGCTTCCGTCGCTTGCGGCATCATTACTTTTGAGGCAATGCGACAGCGAGGTTCCTGATGGCTGATAAGATTCAAGAACGCGATCTGAAGCTCTGGCGTCTCAGCAAGGCTGATGATGAAGATGCCACTGCTGAATTATTGCGTCTTTACAAAGGTCTGGTGCGCAGTGTTGCCCAGCCCTTTTTTCTTCAGGGGGGCGAAAAGGACGATCTACTTCAGGAAGGGATGATCGGGCTTTTACAAGCTATTCAGCAATATGATCCTGCTCAAAACACGAAATTCCGCAGCTTTGCGCGCCTAGTCATACAGCGGTCAATGTTGGATGCTGTGCGCTCCGCTTCACGTAGGCGACATGAACCGTTGAACCGCTCAATTTCTCTGGAAACCGAGGTCACTGACTCTGAATCGGATTCTCAGCTTGTTCTGGCTGACACTTTGGAGGACGACGCTCCACCTCCGGATCAGGAACTAATCTCTATGGAGCAGCTTGAAGGCTTCCTCGCTTTCATGCAAAATAATCTTAGCGAACTGGAACTGGACGTTGTTGCCGGTTTGCGCCTGGGCCTCACTTATCAGGAGATAGCCGAAAGGTTGGGACGCAGCACCAAGAGTGTGGATAATGCCATTCAGCGGCTGCGCGCGAAAATTAAGGATTACAGAAAGGAAGAAGGCCATGACAGCTCCCACTAGAGCACGCTATCTTAAACGAAGTCGCTGGATCAGCTTGGCGTTTCTTCTGGTCTTTACTGTGTCAGTATTCTTGCTCAGTGGCTGCAGCCTGCTGGATTTTGTCGCCTCGGACAGGCCTGTCGTAGAGGAAGAAGAGGAACTATTCATAAAGCCTGAAAATGGCGAATACTTAAATGAAATCGAAAGTGTCCGCACTTTAGTTCTAGCGATAAATAACACTGACAAAATCGAGTCTATCTGGCAGCACATCCCCACACGGCAGCGCAATGAAATCAGCTTATCTTCATTTGCCAGCTATGTACGGATCCTAAATCAGGTCTTACAAAACAATGTGGTTTCTTTTTCAGAAGCAAGCAGCGATGAAACCGAAGCCTTACGTATAAATATTTCGCGCTCCATACCGGGGCTGACCGCTGAAGCTGATAGAAGCTCGTTCTGGTACTTGAACTCGCAGGGCAGCAATAATCAGCAAGAGAGATTTGTTATCAGCGTTAACCATACTCCGGAAGGAGTACCCTATTTTTCCGCAGACTGGGTAGCTAAACAATCTTTCCTCTACGACTATATACGTCTTTACTTTAGCGCACTGGAAGAAGAGAACTCGGCGGCTTTATTTGATCTGCTGCATCAGCAGCAGAATCCGAATCTGAGTAGCTACGAGCAAGCGATTCGGAGTCGCGTGTCGGGCCTGCTGACTTTTTATGAAGAATTCAGCGATATGCAGTTGCGTTCATACCGCATAGCTGAACTAATGCCCGGTAACGCACGGGTGATACAGTCCAATCTACCTAGCGGCAGTGGAAGTCGCACCGTTGCTTTCCGGGAGAGCAATTCGGTAATTAGCGTGAGCGAGAGAATCCCGCAAGACCTTGATCTAGAAGATACAGAGGTTCATCTCAACGAATTTTTCAGTTTCAGACTAGAAAGCATTGGACGTAGATTGTCATCTTCAAGTTCGATCCCCACCCTGGGTATCCCCTTGGATATCAGGTATCTGAATGAAGATGAAGAGGAAGATGAAGATCTGCCCGAAGTCACACAAGGCAGAGAGGTAAATTTCCGGGTCACTTGGCCGGGCATTCAGATTGATGCCTTCGGCTCCTTCGATACAGAGATGCTGACCTTTGACGGAATTATCAAGCAGATCGATCTCTTCTACAGTGACTATGAAACGGGCAGCGGACTTAGTGTGGGTGATCCGATTAATTACCTCTACATCAAGTATCCCTTTGCCCGAGAAAATGATTATCTGATACGCGGCGAGGATGACGGAATCGGTCTTACCCTTGCCGTGCAGGTGGAATCTGATCATATCGCCAGACTTTCTATCTTGTCAGATGAGGCTGCATTGCCATAAGGAGCCTATGCCTGAACTTCCTGAAGTAGAAACTATTCGCCAAAGTCTCTCTCCTCTTTTGCTCTCGTGCGAAGTCAAAGAGATAGAAATGTTCTGCCCTGAGGTCGTAATCCAATATGGAGACGCCCCTGTCCTGAACACGTTCATTTTCGACCTACGTCGGCGCGGGAAATATCTGCTGCTGGACTTGAGTAAGGATCGAAGCGTATCTCAGCATGTGTCCACAATTATGGTCCACTTTCGTATGACGGGTAAGCTGCTCTATAAAGATAGCTTCGAAGAGGCAGCGAAGCATACTCACGTTCGCTTCCACTTGTCGGATGAGTCCGGTGAAAAGCGGTATCTGGACTTCAATGACGTGCGCCGTTTCGGTCGGGTGTGGTTGCTCCCTCCCGGTGGAGAAAAATTGGATCCCGGGTTTTCGCGACTGGGCCCCGAGCCGTTGAGTGTGGAATGGACGGCGGCAAACTTCTTTAGCCAAATTAAGCGACGTCCGCGTAGCACTGTAAAAGCGCTTCTCCTTAATCAGGAGGTTGTTGCCGGTGTAGGTAATATCTATTGCGATGAGGCTCTATTCCGGGCGGGCATACATCCTGCTAGTCGTAACGAATCTTTATCTGAGTCGGATGCCCTGAGACTGCAGGAAGCTGTGCGTGAAGTCATCGCCGAAGGCATCGGACATAAGGGCACTAGCTTCAGCGATTATGTGGATGGGCTTGGTAATAGCGGCCATTTCCAATTACAGCTGAAAGTCTTCCAACGAGAAGGTGAAGCTTGCCATGTCTGCGGTTCTGAGATCGAGAAGATCCGTGTCGCGGGCCGCGGCACTCACTTCTGCCCCGTCTGTCAGCCTCTCGAAAAAAAAGATTGACAAAATGAATCTTGCAGGCTACTATATTAAAGCTGCATGTACCTGTAGCTCAATTGGATAGAGCGTCTGACTACGGATCAGAAGGTTCCGGATTCAAGTTCTGGCAGGTACGCCATAAAGAAAGCCCCTGAAACGACAAGGTTTCGGGGGTTTTTGTTTTTAAAGACTTTCTACATCCACCGCTCTAACATCCACATAGGTCAATGCTTCGGTAGTAGTAGCGCTATGATTCACAGTCACGCCGTCAAGACTGAGCTGTAGCAGTTCTTGTCGCAGCCATTCTCTCTCTTCTTCGCTGGGGAAATCCTTGAAAATCCAATCGCCGTAGCGTATCAGGAGATCCGCGATGGGCTCATCGCGGATATCTACAATTTCAAAAATATGCGTCTGCGGTTCATAACCCCAAGCTTCAAGGAGTTCCGCCAGTACGTGTGCGTGTTCATTGCCGAAAGCTTTCTCGTAACCATGAACCTTGGCGTAGAGTTTCTGAAACAATGGTTCAATTCGCTGCAAGTGATTAGAGAAGAAGAAGCCTGCGCGGGAAGCTGTCAGCATTTTCTTCACGTTGGCTACTGAGTTGAGAGCGGGAGTCTTGAGTGCCATGACCAGATCAAATTGTTTGATCCAGCCTCGTTCAGCCAGGTCGATTTCCTCCCAGGAGGAACGGACGAGCTCGTACTTATTTTGGGGCCAAGAAGCGGCTGTTAAACTTTGCTCGGCTTTTTCCAACATCTTGTCGGCGATTTCTACACCGACAACTTTCTCTGCACCGGCCTCTAGAGCTAGCAAAAGATAGCGCCCGGATCCGCAACCTACATCTAGCATGTGAGCATCCTGCAGTGTCATGAACTGATCTAGGTAGGAGAAACTGTTTATCTGCTTCTCCTCCGGCAGTGCCGGGAAGCCGGCCGCGCGTCTATTCCAGCGCTCGCGCAGTTCCGCGAGATCGCTCTCTTTCTCTTCAACCTTTTTCTTCAGCTCATCAATGTTCATCCACAATACCTATACAATGTTTTTATAAAATTCGGTCACAATCATACCTGTATGCTTAGTCTATAATACCTTTTACAGCTAAGGAGGCAAAGGAATGAATATTGACACCATCTCTCGTCTCGATGATTGGCGCTTTCGAAATAAGGGCCGCCTACTACTTGTTATTGCGACTCTCTTCTGGATGGGGCTTTACACATATCCTTCTCTCCTGACTCCGTATCTTGAAGATGTTGGCGCAAGCTTAACTCAGGCGGGTCTTATTCTGGGTGGCTATGGTTTCACGCAAATGATTCTTAGGTTGCCGCTTGGTATTTGGTCTGATTTTTTGCAAAAAAAGAAGGTTTTCGTAATCGCAGGGTTGGCTTCCGCACTCATCAGTGTCCTAGGTCTGATGTTGACGCAGGAAATCTTTTTGATTTTCATCTTCCGAGCCTTAGGCGGAGTGGCTGCGGCTTTCTGGGTGCAGATGTCCGCACTATATATGAATTATAATGTTGAAAACAGTACGGCAGCGGTCAGCCATCTGGGCCTTGTCAATAGTGGAGGTACGATTATCGCTACTTTCATCGGTGGTCAGGTAATTGCGCGCTTGGGCTATCAGAGTGGTTTCGGGCTCGGAGCTATCTTCGCAGGAATGGGGCTTGTGCTTTGTTTTTTCTTGCCTGAAGATAAATTGGCGCCGAACGAGGAAGTGGCAACTGCAAAGTCTGTACTCGAAGGATTAAAGCTCAGTATCAAAAACCAAGGATTGATCTGGGGTTCCATCTTCGCTGCGGTCTCACAGTTTCTTACCTACTCCAGTGCACAGGGCTTCGTACCGCAATATGCGTCCAACCACGGCGTGTCGGCCTCGCAAATAAGTATCATGGTCACAATTAACACCATCGCTCGTTTTATTGCAATTGTTTTGGTGAGTAGGATTTTGCTGCGCTATTTTCGGCCAAAACAGATACTTCTTGTAAGTATGTTGATCAACGCCTTTTTGCTCTTTGCTATACCTTTGGCACAGAGCTATATGTCCTTAGTTATTATTATGTTTCTTCTAGGTCTGGTTTCTGCCACTCAGATGACATATTTCATGGATGCTGCAACCAGTCACATGCCTGCTGAACGCAGGTCTACTGCAGTCGGTTTCTATCAAGCAGCATACGGAATCGGTATGGTAGCCGGGCCTACACTTACAGGAGCCATCGCTGATGTATCTACTCTCTCCTCAGCCTTTCTTGTCGCCGGATTCATCGGCTTGCTGGCAGTTGGGCTGATGGCTTGGAAGCTGCCGGATCGGGCAGCGATTCAGAGTTGAGAAAACAACTTGCAGAGGGACAATCTACCTCGCTCGTCGGTTGCAGAGTTCTAATATCCGTACAATCCTTTTGCCGCTTTCGAAAAGGAGCGGGCCAACATTTTCTAGCGCTTTTTCTAAGCTCATCGGTCCATTTACAATCGGAAGAACGAGGTCAATTCCTTCTGTATAAACAGAATCAAGGTTGAGCTCACAGCTGCCGACAACTGCGATTAGCGGAATTCCAAGCTTTTTTGCTCGTCGAGCAATTCCGATAGCAGTCTTTCCGGAGAGGCTGGAATTATCCATTTTGCCTTCACCTGTGATCAGGAGATCAGCTCCTTCGGCGTGCTCATCAAAACTCAGCAAATCGAGTACTGTGTTAATTCCGTTTTTTGCTTCAGCGCCCAGAAATGCAAATAGGGCTGCGCCCATCCCGCCGGCAGCACCGGCACCTGATAGATCTACAACTTTCCGACCGCTGCTTTGTTCCAAAATCTGTCCATAGCGTTGCAAGATCCGGTCCAGGTCTGCGAGCTGATCTGCCTTAGCGCCCTTTTGTCTTGCATACACATAGGCTGCACCGTCGGGTCCGCTTAAGGGATTTGTGACGTCGCAGACTGCGTAGAACTTAAGCTTTTTCAAACGTGAATCAAGGCCGGATAGATCTAGGCTGTGCAGCTCGGCCAGCCCCGCCGCACCGGGCCCAATATTCGTGCCCGCTTCCGTCAGAGCTCTGACACCTAATGCTTGAGCCATACCGATGCCCCCGTCGTTGGTGGCACTGCCGCCCAGCCCGATATAAATTTCTGTGGCACCCTTGGAGACAGCATCAAGAATCATTTCTCCAGTGCCATAGGTGGAAGCTTTATACGGATCCAATTCGTCCGTGGAGAGCAGAACCAGACCCGAAGCCGCTGCCATATCAATGACGGCTAAGTTGCCTCGGAGAGTGTAGTCAGCTCTAATCTCCCGCCCCAGAGGATCGTGTACGTTCACGCTGACACGTTTCGCTCCCAAGGCTTCCACTAAAACCTCACTGGTGCCCTCGCCGCCATCTGCCACGGGCAATCTCAACACTTCCAGGTCAGGTCTGAGAGATTTCATACCCGCAGAAATGGAATCCGCCACCTCTAACGAGCTGGCGCTCCCTTTAAAGGAATCACTGGCTATAAGTATCTTCACAAAAATATCCTTCCTCTTCTACAACAGCATCGAGCTGCCGTTACTCAGCTCTAATAATTTCAGCAAAAAGCTCTAAACCTTCTCTCAGCTCTTCTTTACTAGCACCTGCGAAACCGATAATAACATAATTGCGCATGGCAGCTTCTTCCCGACTGCCCTTCTGACAGAAATCAGCGACAGAGTTGATGGCTATACCTGCCTGGCGCAGAGCCTGCAGCTTTGCTTCCGTCACCGGTTCTTCCACCCTAATTACCAGGGAAGTACCGGATTGATAATTAAAAACCTCAAAACCAAGCTCAGCCAAGAGTCTGAGCAGAACTTCGTGCTTTCCTGCATATAATGTGCGCATACGGTTGACATGGCGCTCGAAAGATCCGTTTCTGATGAATTCACAAAGGGCTCGTTGGACAAACCCTGAAACCGGACATTCGCTACTGTAGTGGGTCTCGTATCTTTCCAAAAGCTCCTGCGGCAAAATCATGAAACTGATGCGCAAGGCCGGGGATATCGATTTGGAAAAACCACTCATATATATAACACGATCGCTCGAATCGAGGCTTTTTAGAGACGGGACCTTACTGCTGCGGTACTGGAACTCAAAATCATAATCGTCCTCTATGATATAGCGATCCGCAGCTTTCGCCGCCCAGTTCAATATTTCAATGCGGGCATCAACAGGCATCAGCGCGCCAAACGGAAATTGATGCGAAGGTGTCAAATGAAGTACCGACACTGCCTCCGGCAATGCTTCCACATCGACGGAGTAGATCACCTGGCGACTCTTAGCGTCGTAATGTAAATGGTTCACACTGAGATATTTGCTGGAAGCATGTAGGTAGGAGGTTTTGCCGACCATGTAGCCCGGATTTTCGAAAGCAAAGACAGATTCCTCCGGCAAAATATTCTCCACTTGCGCGATCAACTGGCTAATCCCGGTTGAGATTATGATGCGTTGCGGATCAACATCGATACCGCGTGCGGAACCTAGGTATCGGGCAATCTCTTCTCGCAATTCGTACAGCCCTTTGGGAGGTGTGTGAGCTAAGATCTCCGCCTCCTCGCTAATGGTCCTGCGAAAAACCCGACGCCAATCTTCGTAAGGGAAATGAGCTGCATCCACACCTGATATGGAAAAATTGTATTTATAATCTTCGTCCTTTTCCTCAGGAAGAACTTCTTCGGCTCGCGGCAATATCAGGAGATTATCAATCGGTTTCACATAATAGCCGGAGCGTTCTTTGGCATCGATATAGCCTTCCAGCAGCAATTGCTGATAAGCCTGATTGACAGTGTTAACACCGACACCAAGTTCATCTGCCAAGGAACGAATCCCGGGCAACTTACTACCCTCTGCCAGATGCTGTTGACGAATGTGCTCAGCGAGCTGCTCATAAATCTGTTTATATAAAATTTTTTCCGGATCCAATTCAATGTACAGCATGCAAACTCTTCACCTCGAACCTATTCTATAACAAAAAAAAATGTGGCGGTCGACTGACCACCACATTTTTTAGGACAGGTAATGCTTATTGATTACTCCTCTTTGCGTTTGAGCTGATATCTCCTGATTGGAATTAAGACTAGTGTTCCGCCAACGAGCAATAGGATAAAGCCTAACGGTAACAAGGGTTGAGATTCTCCCGTCTTTGGCAGCTCTTGGGTAGATGTACTTGGAACCGTGGGTTGGATCGAGACTGTGGGAACTGTTGTCGGATCAGTTGTAACTGTAGGATCCGTGTCTGTTGGACTTGTCGGTTCTGTTGTTGGTTCTGTTGTTTCTGTAGGAACTGTCGTTTCTGACGGTTCTGTTGGTTCTGTGGGTTCAATGACTGAGCTTAGTTCTTGCAGGCGATAGTCGACTACAGGGTTGATTACCTCTTCAGCTAGAATATATGCGGCTAAAGCTTCTGAAAGAAGTCCATGTTCAGACAAGATCTTAGCTGAGCCAAACATAGTGTAGCCGTCTCCACCAGCAGCCATAAAGTCATTCGTAACTAATGTGTATATAGCAGAAGGATCGAGCGGAACATCGCCTATTGTTACTGTCTTAACCCTGCTGCCAGGTGGTTGCGTCTTGTCGTAGACAACACGCATACCGGCAATCTGTGGAAAGCCGCCATTCTGTTCTAAATTACCGTCCTCATCCAGTTCGGCCCTTAAGCCATGTTCTAGTGCTGCAATTATGTCGCTGCCGCTGACTTCTATTTTCACAAGGTAATTTGTGAAGGGGAAGGTGGTAAGCACGTGACCCATTGTAATCTCACCTTGAGGAATACTGGCACGGATTCCACCCCCATTGGTTAAGGCAACGTCAGCCCCTGTCTCTAGCAGCATAATATCCGCAATCAGATTACCTAAATTGGTCTCACCCGTCCTAACATTCTGACGCTCTCCGTCCAGGTCAACAAGAGTTTCGCCTAAGACTTGGTCTAACAAGCCTTTGTTAGCTTCATCAAGACTCGCAATCTTAGCTGCAATCGTAGAATCAGCTTCCAGCGAACTAGCTGTCTCGTAAGTAATCAGCTGAGCCGTCTTGCCGTTTATCGCTTTTGCTGCGTTAAACTCCACATCTATGCGACCGATATTCTTTAGATGATTTCCAGCGGTGGCGATTAGGACACCATTTACCACTTCTCCATTAGGAAGCGTATCGTGGCTATGACCATCGATAATGATATCAATTTTATCTACCGCTTCTGCCAACGGCCTTGAAGCGTACAGACCAAGGTGAACCAGAGCGATGATAATATCCGCTCCTTGACCTTCTAGGTAAGCTACTTGCTCTTGAGCTGTTGCTACCGGATCTAAAAACTCATAGCCTTCTGTATTTAGGGGATTCGAAGCAGTCTTTGTTTCGGGAGTCGCTAAACCGAATATTCCGATTTTGATTCCCTGCTTTTCAATGATCATGTTTTTTTCAAAGGGGAAAGTTCCGTCAGCTGTCTTTTTGAAATTGGCGATCAAGATCGGGTAATTACCGTCACTGCTCAACGCGATCAATCTATCGGTGCCATAATTAAAGTCATGGTTGCCCGCAGTGGCAACGTCTACACCAACATCTTGGAGCATTTCCCTCATAGTAGCACCTTCGGACAAGGTCGCAAAGGTGGTACCATGCAAAGTATCACCTGCATCTAGAATTAGATCCGGATCAACCCCATCGGCATAGGTTTTAAACTTTGCCAGTCCTAGCTGGCCGGAGCCCGCATCTTCCTTCACATTGGCATGCAAGTCATTAAAATGAAGAAAAGTGAGTGTTGTTTCTGTTTCTGCAAAAGCTGTTACTGCAAACGAAAATACCATAACAACAGAAAGCAGAAATGCTAATAGTCTCCTACGGTGTTTCATGATGTCCTCTTTCTACACAACGTCTGTGAAGCTAAATTTTTTTTGATGTCTTTTTGGGTTGTGAAATGATCACAAAATTGATCATTTGGCGACTGTGACTCACTGATTTGCACGATTAATAATAGTTTCCTACAAGAAGTAATTGTATTCTACCAAATATTGTATAAATTGCAACATAAATGTTTGCTTATGGCTTCTTATTTAGGATAAACATTAACTGTACCCTTTTCATAAGCTGTTTCTGCTTCTTTTAACAGCAACAGATTTCTCTTAAAATAAATGTACAAAAACTCACGAGAGGGAATATATATATGGATATTTATGAAAAATTATATGGCGGCGTCATCATGGACGTCACCAATGTAGAAGAAGCAAAAATCGCTGAAGCTGCAGGCGCAATCGCAGTAATGGCCTTGGAGCGCGTGCCGGCGGACATCCGCAAAGACGGTGGTGTCGCCCGCACTTCAGACCCGGCTATGATCGAAGAAATCGTGAAGGCGGTAGAAATCCCAGTGATGGCCAAAGTGCGCATCGGCCATTTCGTTGAGGCGCAAATTCTGGAGGCTATTGGAGTTGATTTCATCGACGAGTCCGAGGTGTTAACCCCGGCAGACCACACATTTCATATAGATAAGAAAAAATTTAAGACACCTTTTGTCTGCGGAGCTCGCAACTTGGGAGAGGCCTTGCGCCGCATCGCTGAAGGAGCCAGCATGATCCGCACCAAAGGTGAGGCAGGCACTGGCGATATCAGTCAAGCAGTCAACCATTTGCGTACTATTATGGCTGACATTGCAAGGGTAGCCGCCACAAGAGAAGACGAATTACACGTTTTAGCCAAAGATATGCAGGTCGATTTTGAGCTAGTGAAATATGTACACGATCACAAAAAGTTGCCTGTTCTGAACTTTTCAGCTGGCGGCGTAGCCACTCCTGCCGACGCTGCCCTGATGCGTCAGCTGGGAGCAGAAGGTGTCTTCGTCGGTTCCGGTGTCTTCAAGGCCGACAATCCTGAGCAGCGCGCCCGCGCCATCGTTCAAGCAGTAGCGAAATATGA
>DIRG01000001.1:8585-10479 GCA_002427475.1 Mageeibacillus sp. UBA5442 | reverse complement strand
GTGGCGCGCTTTTTCGAGTTGATTTTGGCTATCGACAAAGAGTTTCAGCGGGAAAAGTTTGCCCGCAATGCGGTTGAGTTCTCCGATTTCGAGCATGGCAGCTTCCAACTCTTGCAGCAAGAAGAGATTTGCCGTGAGGTGCAGAATCGCTACGACGAGATCTACATCGACGAGTATCAGGACACTAGTAGCATCCAAGACAGGATCATTTCTGCCATCTCGAGAGATAACATCTTCATGGTTGGAGATGTCAAGCAAAGTATCTACCGCTTCCGCTACGCCAACCCACGCTTATTTCAGAAGCGAGCGGATAAGGCTACGCTCCTGTCTGCTACAACGGCGTCAGACGACAAGGACTACCTACTCAATCTGTCCACCAATTTTCGCAGCAAGATTAAAATTATCGATTTCGTCAACGAGATCTTCAGCTCTTTCCTCACGCGCGAAGCGGCCGAGATTGAATACGATCAAGACCACGAGTTAAACCCCCGGCCGGGCAGCAGTGAGCCGGGAAAAGTTAGTTGGCTCTTGCTGACACAAAGCGGCGAGGACCCGTCGGACTCAGATAATGCTGCCGCTAGGGATGCGTCTCGTCCCGCTTCCGACGACGCTCATCTCAGCAGGCTCACGCTCAATCCACGCAACGAAATGGAAAGATTAGCCCTCCTAGCAGCAGATAAAATTAACAGTCTGCAGGATCGGGGCGCTCAGCTGAAGGACATCGCTTTACTAGCTTGTACAAATGCGCAGTGCAAGCTGCTGCGCGACAGCTTGGAGCTCTTAGGCATACCGGTAACCGGCACTTTCGGAGGCATCTACCCCGAGAATCTGATCGTGAGGCAGTTCGAGGCTTTATTGAATGTGCTGGACAATCCGCGTCAAGACGTCCCCTTAGCCACCTACCTAGCTTCTGCTCTCTCCGGCAATCCAGTGACACCGGAAGAATTCATCCGCATTCGCCCCTTGGCAGAGCTTGCTCTTTCCTCGGAGAAAAAGCCGAGACTGCGTTATTTCCACGAACGGGTCATGCTGATTGAGAAACTAGGCAGCTTAGAAAACGCAGCAGATGAAACTATCCGACTCAAAATAGTACATTCCATGAAGCAGATTAGGCGCTGGCGTCTTCTGGCCCGTGAACGCAACAACCGTGATTTACTCAGCCTGGTTTTACAGGAAACACAGTTCGAAAAACTCTTGGAGCAAAACGATTCCACCCGCAGAGGCATCAACACGAGCCGTCGCCGCTTAAACGAGTTGCAGCAATTCCTCGACTTCGTGAACAGATCCTCTTTTCAAGGCTTTGACAGCGTGCAAAAACTCCTGCGCCGCCTAGAAAACCTGCGCCAACGCGACATTTTCCCCGACGATTCGGAATTGCAGTCAGACCTGGACGCAGTACGTGTCCTTACTTATCACAGAAGCAAGGGCCTCGAATGGCCCTACGTTATCTTGCTGGGGCTGAATAACAATCAGGTGCAAGGCGACAACGAGCTGATTGCGCTGGACGAACACGACGGCATCCGCAGCTTTTCTATTTCCGCGGACGGTTTCTCCGTAGCAGACAACTTCCTCAATCGCGAGAAGATGCGACGCGAGGAAGAACGCGAACGTTCCGAAGCTTGGCGCCGTCTTTACGTCGGAATGACTCGAGCCAAAGATGAGCTGTACTTGATGAGCGAAGCCAAGACGGTAGTGGCAGAGAATAGCTTTATGAAGAAAAACGCTGAGCACATCCTCTCCGCAATGCCGCAGAAAAGGGAAACGGGCGAGCCGATTCTTCCGACTGAGCTGGTACAAAAATGTAATTCTTATGCAGATATCCTCTGGTCGGTTCTCTTGCTGAAATATCCCCAAGAAATATCGAAATTCACTGCACAAGAAAATGCTCACTGCG
>DIRG01000001.1:6196-8275 GCA_002427475.1 Mageeibacillus sp. UBA5442 | reverse complement strand
GGATGTGGAGAAACTGGTCTCGCTCTTAAGTGACGCTGTGCCTAATAAAGCCGCCGCCGAAGCACCCTCTAAACTCACGGTTACAGAGCTAAAACGAGCTGCAGACAGAGAGTCGTTACTATTAGAGAACGAGCAGCTTGAAGAACGGGAAGCAGTCCAGTCTTTCGAAAACTGGACCGTGCAGAAAGAGAAAGCCAAAGGTGGACAACCCGAAGAAATTGCTCTCACTTTGCGCAGCATCGATGATGAGGGCAAATCAACAGCGGCAATCCGAGGCACCCATCTGCACAGCTTCCTACGTTTTCTTGATCTAAGCCCCTTCGTAAACGTCGCAGGGGACGAATTAGAGCAAGAGCTTGAGCGACAACTGGCACAGATGATCAAGAAACAGCAATTAGCGCAAGAAGCAGAGGCAACAGTCAGAGCCCAATATCCGCGGATTCTGCATTACGTTAGGAGCCCTTTGGCCCAACGCGTGCTGGCAGCGGAAAGGTCCGGTCGCGTCTACAGGGAAATGCCCTTCACTTTGGCGGTTCCGGCAGCACAGTTCGGCTCGGAATTCCCCACCGAAGAGCTTACCCTGGTTCAAGGCATGATTGACCTTTGGTTTGTCGAGGCCGACGATCAGGTCGTGCTGCTTGATTTTAAATCCGACCGTTTGCCGTCGGAGCCCGAGGAGCAAGACGCCCTCATGTGGGAACGCTACGGGCTGCAGATATCTTTTTACGCTCAGGCGATTGAACGTGCCACCGGGCGCACAGTGAAAGAAAAATTAATCTGGATGCTGAGCGCAGATCGCAGCGTGTATTTTTAGATAATTTGAAGCAATTCTTTTTCAGTCTAAATTAGATAAACTTCTTTATATTTATTATAGAATACGACGATTTCCACAGCGCGGTGAGCTGCTACCTCAATGGCTTTCTACTATTTATGATAATATCGTAGAGTGTATGTAATATTTTAAGGAGAGATACATGGCAGTTGAATTTTCATGGGAAGCGCAAGCGCCTAACGTTGAACACTTTCAAGAAACAGTTGCAAAGTGGAAGGGACGCAAAGGCGCTCTAATGCCCATTTTGCAAGATGCTCAGATCACATTTGGCTACTTACCCAGGCCGGTTATGGAATGGACAGCCAAAGAATTGAATATACCTATCGCTGAAATTTTCGGAGTAGCAACCTTTTACTCCCAGTTCACTTTTGTCCCCTTAGGCAAGTACAACATTTCAGTCTGTCAAGGGACAGCCTGCTATGTTAAAGGTGCAGAGAAGCTGCAGGATGACTTCTGCGAGGCGCTCGACATCGAAGCCGGAGGCACTACAGGCGACGGACTTTTCTCTTTAGTTGAGACACGCTGTGTCGGTGAATGCTCGCTGGCACCGGTTGTCTCTGTCAACGGAGAATTGCATCCCCACTTTACAAAGAAGCAAATTAAACCTTTACTAAAAAAATTACGTTCAGCCGGAGGTAATGAATGATAAAAACCAAAATTACACGCGAAGAGCTGGACTTCCTGCGCGAAAGCCTGAAGCCGGAGCTTGTAGCGAGATTGGACGAACGCTCAGATCTGACTAAGAAGGGCGACGAATACGTCCTAGCCGGTGAGTTTTATGAAAAACAGACACGCATCGCCTTGCGTAATTTCAATATTATTGATCCGGAAAGTCTAGACGAGTACATCGCCAGAGACGGTTATCTGGCCTTGGAGAAAGCAATCTTCGAAAATACCCCTGAGGGCATAATCGACGAAATGAAAGCTGCCAACCTGCGCGGCCGCGGTGGCGCCGGATTTCCTGCCGGTCGCAAATGGGAAACAGCCGCCCGCGAAGACAGCGAGATCAAATACATGATCTGTAATGCTGACGAAGGCGACCCCGGAGCCTATATGGACCGTTCCATCATGGAGGGGGATCCGCACTCGGTACTCGAGGGTATGGCCGTTGGCGGTTACGCCGTAGGTTCATCTCAGGGCTTCATCTACATCCGCGCGGAGTACCCGAAAGCTGTAGAAATGCTTGAGCACGCTATTGCGGAAGCGGAAGAACGTGGCCTGTTAGGCGACAATATTATGGGCAGCGA
>DIRG01000001.1:0-5914 GCA_002427475.1 Mageeibacillus sp. UBA5442 | reverse complement strand
AAAATCTATCGCACCAGCGTACGTGGTCTCTGGGACAAACCGACCATTGTTAACAACGTTGAAACATATGCTAACGTTCCCGCCATTATCCGTCATGGAGCTGAGTGGTTTACCTCAATCGGCACCGAGGATTCACCTGGCACTAAGGTATTCGCCTTAGTAGGTAAAGTAGTCAATTCCGGTCTGGTGGAAGTTCCAATGGGAACGACCATCAACGAAATAGTTTTCGACATCGGTGGCGGCTTACCTGACGGTCACACAGCCAAAGCAGTACAAACCGGCGGCCCCTCCGGCGGTTGTATCCCGGCAAATCTTTTTGATACCAAAGTCGATTTCGGTTCATTAGCAAAAATCGGCTCAATCATGGGTTCGGGCGGAATGGTCGTCATGGATGACACCGACTGTATGGTAGATATCGCCCGCTTTTTCCTTGAGTTCACAGTGGACGAATCTTGCGGCAAGTGTACCCCCTGTCGTGAAGGCACGAAACGCATGCTGGAGATGATCGAGCGCATAACGGAAGGCAAGGCCGAATTAGAGGATCTGGACAAAATCACCTCGTTGGCCGACACCATTTCCTCAACCAGTCTTTGCGGACTGGGGCAGACCGCTTCCACTCCTGTAGTTTCCACGATGCACTACTTCTTCGACGAGTATCAGGCTCATGTAGTTGATAAGAAATGTCCGGCCTTGCACTGTAAGGACTTGATCACTTTCTTCATCGAAGATTCCTGCATCGGCTGTACCAGATGTGCACGTGAATGCCCGGTCAACTGCATCAGCGGCGCAGTAAAAGAATTACACGTTATTGATCAGGCCGCCTGTATCAAGTGCGGTAACTGTCATGAAGTCTGCCCGGTTGACTGTATTACGATTAGTTAGGAGCTAAGAATCTATGTCTAATACCTGCATGACCCCTGAAATGCTCGAAGCAATCAAAGACAGCATACAAAAAGAACAAGCGAGCTATGACTTTTACACCGACGCAGCCTCCAAAGTAAAAACCCAGAACCTGAAAGAGTTGTTTACTGAACTGGCTGAAGAAGAATTAGGTCATAGAACATTTTTAGAGAAAGTTTTGGAAGAAGAGACCTTTTCTTCTCCCATCAAAGCTCAGAAGACAGATTTTCGTCTGGCTGAGGAAGCTATTGAGGAAAAGCCTGATCTCTCGACCGATATGCCTTTCGATGCTGCTATCGCCCTCGCCATCAAGCGTGAGGAAGAAGCCATGGCTCTCTATCAGGGTCTGGCCGATCAAATTACAACCAATGACGAAATGCGCGATATGTTTATTAATTTGCGAAATATGGAACAAGCGCACAAGACCAGATTGGAATCAATCTACATGAATGTAGCTTATTCAGAAGTTTGGTAGGAGGCTTTATATAATGATAAATATTACTATCGACGGACGCCCACTGTCTCTGGAGAAACCAATTAATCTCCTAGAGGCGGCTAAGCTGGTCGATATCGAAATCCCCCATCTCTGTTACAACGAGTGTCTGTCGATCTTCGCCGGTTGCAGACTCTGTATTGTCGAGATTGAAGGCAGGAACAAGATCGAAACTTCCTGCTCCGTACTGGCCCGTGACGGGATGGTGATTCATACAAACACCGAAAGACTGCGCACCTTGCGTCGCGATCTGCTGGATCTGCTGATTAGTAACCATCCAACGGATTGCCTCACTTGCGACAAAGTCGGTTGCTGCGATTTGCAAGATCTGTGCTATGAATATGGTGTGAAAAATCCCAGCTACATTGGAGCCCAGACTCATTTCACCATTGATGACAAAAACCCGATCATGATTCGTGATCAGGACAAATGCATCAAATGTGGCAAGTGCGTGCGCGTTTGTGATGAGATTCAGGTAACCGGAACTTACGAATTTGTAGGCCGTGGTTTCGAATCAACTGTCACAACTGCTTTTGACCAGCCGATTAATAAAGACATTTGCCGCATGTGCGGTCAGTGTATTTCCATGTGTCCCACCGGCGCCCTGCAGAACAAGCAGCTGGTCGGTTATCGTAATTGGGATCTGAAAAAGGTCCGCACAACCTGCCCCTTCTGTGGCACAGGCTGTAACTTCGACCTGAACGTTGATGTCAAAAACAACAAGGTTGTTGGTGTAACTCCCTGTGAAGACGCTCCCATCAACGGAACAGAATTATGCGTCAAGGGACGTTTCCACACTGACTTTATTAGCTCAGAAGAACGCTTGACGACTCCTCTAATTCGCAAGGACGGCGAGCTGCAGCCCGCTTCTTGGGAAGAAGCACTCAGCTACACAGCTAAGCGAATGGCAGAGATCAAAGCTGAACACGGTCCGGATTCATTTGCGGCCCTGTCCTCAGCGCGCTGTACAAACGAAGACAACTACGTATTGCAGAAATTCATGCGTGCGGTGATCGGTACTAATAGTATTGACCACTGCGCACGTACCTGACACGCCCCTACGGTTGCAGGTCTTGCAGCCACGCTAGGTAGTGGAGCGATGTCAAACTCCGTCAACGAAGTTCTCGGATCCGATCTGATCTTCGTGATCGGCTCCAACACAACAGAAGCCCATCCCATCATCGGCAATAAGATGAAACAGGCCGTTTTGAAGGGCACCAAACTGATCGTCGTCGATCCGCGTCAGACTGAACTGGCTCGGATGTCTGACTTGCACCTTGCCCTCGAATCAGGCAGCGACGCTGCGCTGATCAACGGTATGATTCATATCATCCTGCGTGAAGGCTGGGAAGCAAAAGAATATATTGAAGAACGCACTAGTGGTTTCGAAGATATAGCAGAAACTGTAGAGCGCTACACTCCTGACGTAGTGTCAGAGATCACGGGCATATCCGAAGAGGACCTCTATGAGGCCGCAAAGCTCTATGCCCAGACACCGAAGGCCGGTATTTATTACACACTAGGTATTACAGAACACACCACAGGTACTTCCAACGTTATGAACTTGGCCAACCTGGCTTTAGTCACCGGACATGTCGGTTACGAAAACGCCGGTATCAATCCGCTGCGCGGACAAAACAACGTGCAGGGTGCCTGCGACATGGGTGCTTTACCCAATACTTATCCTGCATATCAGGCGGTCGAAGACGAGAAGTCAATCAAATTCTTCTCGGATTTCTACGGCACAGAAATGAACCCAAAGGCCGGCATGCGTATCCCAGAAATGATGGATGCAGCTGTTGATGGCCAAGTCCATGCCATGTATGTCATGGGTGAAGACCCGGTCCTGTCGGATCCGGATGCCAATCATGTCAAGAAGGCTATGTCTTCATTGGACTTCCTCGTCGTTCAGGAAATCTTCATGTCTGAAACGGCAAAGTTTGCAGACGTAGTCCTACCCGCCACCTGTTATGCGGAAAAAGATGGCACCTTCACTGCCTCTGAACGCCGTGTCCAAAGAGTGCGCAAAGCAGTAAATCCGCCAGGTGAGGCCAAACTCGACTGGCAGATCATCAGTGAACTCGCACAGAAAATGGGTGCACCCGGATTCGAGTACAAGGACGCTGAAGAGATCTTTGAAGAAATCCGCGACTGCACACCTTCTTACCGCGGAATGACTTATGAGCGACTGGGCAAAAAAGGACTGCAATGGCCTTGTCCCACAGAAAACCACCCCGGTACCAAATATCTACACAAGGGTGTTTTCCCCGGAGGCAGAGCTCGCATGATTCCGGTTGAATTTGAAGGACCGGCCGAATTAGTTTCGAAAGACTATCCGATCCTGCTCTGCACAGGTCGCAAGCTTGGCCACTACAACGTGACGACGCGTTACTCCAAACTGCTCGATTCGATCAACCCGTACGAAGAGGCTGAAATCAATCCGCAGGATGCAAAAGCTTACGGTCTGGAGTCAGACGATTTGATTCGTGTCACCAGCCGACGCGGCAGTGTGGTCACTCGCATAGAGATCACGGACAAAGTAAAACCAGGCATGATGTTCATGACTTTCCATTACCGTGAGACACCGGTAAACGAGTTAACGCAAGCCGCCTACGACCCAATCACATTGACCGGCGAGTACAAAGTTAGTGCTGTTAAGATTGAGAAGGTCGAATGGAAGAATCCGGAACTGGCGGATGAAATCCGTCGTTTCGAAAGACTGGATCATCTTGTCAAAAATTAGTTGTGTTTCAAACTGAGACTTGAGCACTTCTTGAAAAACTAGTATAATCAATTTTGATATCCGGGCGTCGGCACCACTTCTTCGTTTACTAGAGGAGACGGGCCGGCGCCCTTTCTTTTCCGGAGCAGTCGAGATGCAGAACAAGTTGCAAGACAGCAAGAAAAAAAGTGGTATACGCAGCTGGGTCTTCCCCCTCGTACTGGGACTCTTCTTCTTGTCCTTCGCCTTAGAGTATTTAGGCAGCGGTTGCGCCATCTCCTCTGTCATAGGTTTCCCTTGCCCCGGTTGCGGCAGCAGCAGAGCCACCGTTTTGCTCTTTCAAGGCAGGTTAGCGGAAGCCTTACACATGCATCCTTTGATTATTCTTTCTCTACTTATGCTTGTGGTCATTGTGGGAAGCGAAATCATCAAATACGTCAGGAGAAGACAGGGCCGAGATTGGGAGAACCCGCTACCGCGTCGAGTCCAGAATATTCTGGCGGTCAGTATCATTACACTTTATCTGGGAGTGTACGTTTATCGGATGATAAAATATTACCCCCACACAGAACCCATGGTGTACAACTGGAATTCCGTATGGGGGCAAATAGCTCGCTTTTTTATGCGTCTTTTTGCTCGCTAAAGATCAGGCTTTAATATGGAGCAGTCTTGGACGGCTGGCCTTGGTAGAGGGCGTTCAAACGCTCCTGAACTGTGTAGGCCATAAAGAATGTGCCGATGCTGAGGAAGAAAGTCAGCAACAACCAGAGTATAAATTTGCTCTCTGAGCGGAATCCGCGTTTATGATCGATCTCCATTAAAGCTTCATCAATGTAATACATGTTGATCCAGGAGAAGATCATGCAGAGAATTCCCAGAAGTTCGAAACTCGGCTTAGTTTTCTCATAAGAAAGAATGGCGTTTAAGTCCTGAGAAGTAACATAGCGCCAATAAATCAGGTAAATACCACAGGTAAAAATTCCTAATAGCAAAACCGTCATAGGCTCGCGATGTTGACCTCTGTATCCGCTTAAGGGGACATTTCGTGGATCAGTGTGCTGATAGTCGGGCTGCTGTTGATAGGCCTGCTGAGCGCCTTGATACTGCTCCTGACCGCCGTCGGCCTGTTCTTTAATTTCGCTGCCACAAGTCGGGCAGTACTTCACATCGTCCGGAACCGCATGTCCGTTCGGGCATCTTCTCATATGTTTTACCTCCTCTTTCGAAAGTAGCAATTACTCTCTACTTTAACGTGAATATACTAGCACAAGAGTGTTAATCTCATACTTATATTTGCGCGGATGATACTACAATTCCGGCAGAATCGCAGATGTTTTACCGTCTGCAGTCTGCAATCTCCGGTAATTTGTCTGCACGCCGTCGTCCAAATCCAAATTAATCCGCTCTGCAGCTAAGATTTGCAGCTTTTCATCGTAAGCTTGAGCCTCGGAAATTTGACGTTCCAGCTTCGCCTGTCGTCGGTTGCGTTCGGAGGCCGGAATGATACAAAGCCGCTCCTGCGCCAATGTTTTCAAATCGTCTAATTCGGCTTCGTAACGGCGCAGCTGTCGTTGCAAATACTCCCGAATCAGATCCACAGTCTCCGTTTTGTAGCGGTGTAGATAAATGAAAGCCTTAAACGCGTTTTCCTTTCCGCTATCAAAGAGCCAGTAAATCGGACGTTTACCTGAGCCGTTGACGGAGTACCTCTGAGCATGGTCTTTGTAAAAGTCCCGCAAAAAATACCGACGAATCACAGAGCGGGGATCTTGTTCTGAGCTGAAAGTTCTCGACAAGCC
>DIRG01000055.1:19988-28830 GCA_002427475.1 Mageeibacillus sp. UBA5442 | reverse complement strand
TTCACAGTAGATGTTAACCTCATCGTAGACTGTGTCTTCAGCATCACAGCTGATCAGGTGTTTCACGTTTTTTATCAGTAAACTACTCATTCTTATTGTTTGCCTCCAATATTTTTACAAATGTTTTTCTTAACAATTATATAGTCTTATTTCAATATTTTGCGAATCAATTTTTTATCGCTCTCTTGATACGGATGATAGCGGAGCGCCAGATCGCCGAAGCGGGATTTTTTCAAGACTGTCTTGTAATGGGTGAAGGTGTCAAAAGTGTATTTCCCATGATACTGACCCATGCCGCTGTTGCCCACGCCGCCGAAGGGTACGCGGGGAGAGGACATATGCACTAGGGTGTCGTTGATGCAGCCGCCGCCAAAAGAGAGGGCTTCCAGGAGCTCCTCTTGTGTCTGTTTTGATTCGGAAAAAATATATACGGCCAGTGGTTTGGGGCGCTGTTGAATGTAATGGATCACACTGGTGAGGTTGGCGACTGCGATGACCGGCAAGATGGGGCCGAAGATCTCCTCTTGCATCAGGGTGCTATCTAAGGGCGGTGTTGTGACGATGGCGGGCTCAATCTGCCTGCTCTCGGGGTGGAGTTTACCACCAAAGGAGGGCGGTATTTCTGCCAGATAGGCCTCTAGTCGGCGGAAATGCTTTTCGTTTATTATCTTGGGATAGTTTTCTGCGAAATACTCGGGGTCTTGGCTTACTTGGGAGAGCTCTTTTTGCAGTAGCCTCAGAAAATCTTCTAGGATCGTTTCTGCGCAGATGACATAGTCGGGGGCGATGCAGGTTTGTCCTGCATTGACCAGTTTGCCGAAAGCTATGCGACGAGCAGCCAGTTCTAAGTCTGCGTCGGCGGTCACGATGGCGGGCGATTTGCCGCCGAGTTCTAGTGTGACCGGGGTGAGTCGGTCGGCTGCGTGTTTCATCACGCCATGGGCTACGGCGGGTGAACCGGTGAAGAAGATATAGTCAAAATTTAGTTTGAGGAGGTTTTGGTTTTCTTCGCGACCGCCCGTTACCACTTCGACCCAACCGGGTTCTATAGTGGAGAGGACTTGTTCGAGGACGGCAGAGGTGGCGGGGCTGTAGGCTGAGGGTTTCAAGACGATGGTGTTGCCGGCTGCGATGGCGCCGATTAGGGGTCCGAGGGCGAGGAGAAAAGGATAATTCCAGGGCGACATCACCAACACCACTCCATAGGGCTCGGGGATGATGCGTAAGCTTCCCGGCATTTGGGTGAGGGCGGGTCTGCGGCGACGTGGTTTCATCCAGCGTTTGAGATGTTTCAAGGCGTAGCTGATTTCATCCAAGACTAAACCGATCTCGGTCATGTAGGCTTCGAAAGGGGCGTTGTTTAGGTCCGTTTTCAGAGCCTGTTCAATTTCCGGCGTCAGGTCTTTTATTTTTTGCTGAAGTTGGAGTAGTTGCCGCCGCCTAGCTTCGTAGGGACGGGTGTTCCCGCTCTCGAAATATAGACGGCAGTATTCGAATTTGTCTTGAATGGCTTGGTTTTTTTCAATATTATTTTCCACTGTTAACCCTTGTCTTTGAGCGCTGAGCGGGACGGCAATACTCGTATGGCGAGTCTATTTCACCTGCTGCATATGCTGCTGCGCGTTCGCGATGATATTTTTCTTGTGTTTTTCTGACTGAAAAATAGCCGGCAACGGAGACGATCAGTGCGCTCACGACATTGACGATGAGGTCGACCATGGTGTCGCGTAGTGCATCTTGACCGATTAAGCGCTCTCCTGTTACGGTCATGTATTTCTGCATATTCATTCCGAGAATCGAATCTGCGGAGAATTCATAAATTTCCCAGACGACACCGATGGTCACGGCGAAGCAAAAGCCGAAGAGGGTGATGAGGGCAGGCGAGAGATGCATTTCTAAGCGTCCGCAGTTGTTGAGGATGGAGAAGAGCTTGATTCCTAAGACGGCAAGAAGACCACCGCTAAAGGAGTGGAGCAAGATATCCCAATAAGGAAAGAGATGAAAAAAATTGCGGACTTCGCCGAGGAAGATCCCTGCATAGAGGAAAGCGAAATAGGCGATTGTGAGGCCGTCGGGCACGATGACTTTGAATCTTTTTTCGATCATGCTCGGTAAGCCCATGACGACCATTCCTGCCAGACAGGACACGAACATCAAGATGTAATCGGCCTGTGTTCTGGGGGTGTCGGGGGGAACGGCATCGTAGGGCGTAATAATAATGCGGACGATGGAATAGGCCGCGGAGAGGACCAATGATAGCCAAAGGAGAATGCTTACTAGTTTCTTTACCTGTGATGCGTTGAGCTTTTTCTTTGGTTTATCGGGCTCATTGGAATCATTGGAGTCAAGGAAACTTTTGGAATTCATTCTCTAATCACCTAAATTTTCTAGCTTTTGCCGGGTATAACGCCCTCCGGCAGATCAGCTTTGTTGCGTAAATACTTGTTCACTTCAGTCATCATATTATCAGAGATGTCACGCATGATCTCTGAGAATTTCTCGACGTCCTCTGCGGAATACTTTTTCTTAAGGCGTTTGGTCAAGATGGAAACGTAACGTTCGCTGGTGCCGTAGATCTGCATAAATTTGTCTGTAATAGTGAGATGAACGATCCGTCCGTCTTCGCTGGATTCTGTTTTATTCACGTAGCCTTTTTTCTCAAGATTGGAAACCTTGTACGCAGCGTTGGGTTGGGATACGTTGATAAAGTTGGCGAATTCTGACAGGGTCGGGCTGCCAAGACCGTAGATGGCTTCAGCGCAGAATGCCTCCAGGGCCGTCAGGGAATCTTCTTCACTGTTAGAGATTTTGCGGAAGATCCGGCGATAATAATAGAGTTTGAGCTTTAAATAAATGTCATGCAAATTGTCTTCCAACATCATGACCACCTCCTTGCAGTAAATATTATTAAAATATTTATATAAATATTACTCTTTGTCTTCTACTAAAGCAAACATGAGCTCCGCCTCACAGACTACTTCGCCGTCGACTGTGGCGACGCCGGTGCCGAAGCCGAAGCCGCCGCGGCTCTTTGTGATCTGTGTTGAGAGGTGGAGGGTGTCGCCGGGTTGCACGAGTCCGCGGAAGCGAACTTTGTTGAGGCCGGCAAAGAGCGGCAGCTTGCCTTGGTTCTCCTCGAGGGAGAGCAAGGCAACACCACCGACCTGGGCTAATGCTTCGATCTGTAGGACGCCGGGGAAAACGGGCTTGCCCGGGAAGTGTCCTTGAAAGAAAATCTCATTGCCGCTTAATTGTTTAATGCCCTCGGCGCTTGTCCCGGGTTCGAGCGCTGTGATGCGATCGACAAGGAGGAAGGGATAACGATGAGGCAGGATTTTTTGTATGTCTGAATATTCGATTTGCATTGGGTCTCCTGGTTTTTCATGCTTTTGAAAAATTTTGCTTTGTTTTTTGCTAGCGCTTTGCAGGCATATTGAGTGCGGATAAGGCCGCCTATTTAGTCTTCTTGATAACGCTTAACTATGAGGCTGGCGTTGTGGCCGCCGAAACCTAGGGAGTTTTTCAGGGCGTAGCCATAGCTGAAGTCGCTGCCGGCGTTGGCGACGTAATCCAGATCGCAGGCGGGGTCCGGCTTTTGCAAGCCCATCGTTGGCGGTACCCATTGTTCTCTCAGGCCGAGGATGCAATAGGCTGCTTCTACGACGCCGCTAGCTCCTAGGAGGTGCCCGGTCATGGATTTTGTTGAGGAAACTTTCATCTTGTGGGCGTGCTCGCCGAAAACTCTGTGGATGGCCAGGGTTTCGCTGGCGTCGTTGAGTTCGGTTGAGGTGCCGTGTGCGTTGATGTAGCCGACGTCTTCGGCTTTGATATCTGCGTCTTCAAGGGCGAGCTGCAGGCAGCGTGCCGCCTGTGTGCCTTCGGGGTCGGGGGCGGTCATGTGGTAGGCATCCGAAGTGGAGCCGTAGCCGACGATCTCGCCAAATATTTCCGCGCCGCGCTTTTTGGCGTGCTCATATTCTTCGAGTATGAGGGCTCCGGCACCTTCTCCGATGACGAAGCCGTCGCGTTCGGCATCAAAAGGTATCGAAGCGCGTTTGGGGTCGGTCGATTTGGAGAGTGCGCGCATAGCGGAAAAACCTCCGATTCCCATGGGGGTGATAGCTGCTTCCGCTCCTCCGGCTACGACGAGATCGAGATAGCCGTCGCGAATCTTGTGGAAGGCTTCGCCGAGCCCATTGGTGGAGGCGGCGCAGGCTGTAATCACGGCTGTGGACAGGCCGTGCAAACCGAGATCTTGGGCGACTGTGCCGGCTGTCATGTTCGCAATCGTAAGGGGAATGAAGAAAGGTGAGACGCGATTGTAGCCTTTTTCCAGACCGGCCTGTTTCTCGCGTTCGAAAGTGTTGATGCCTCCGATTCCTGTTGCGAAAATAACTCCGGCGCGGTTGCTGTCGAATGCTCCCAGCTGCAGATTGCTATGGCGGAAGGCTTCACGGGCTGCAATGAGTCCGTAATGGGTGACTTCATCCATGCGGCGTGCCGAGCGGGCATCAATATAATCAGTTACTTTGAAATCTTTGAGTTCGGCAGCGAGGGCGATATCCACCTCTTCCAGCTGCACACGGGTAAGGTCAGCGATACCGACTTCGCCGCGTTTGATGGCCTGCCAGCTACTGTCCGTGTCCAAGCCTAGGGGAGTTAACATTCCGATTCCTGTAACAACAACTCTTCTCTTGTTTGACATATTAATTAGATCCTCCGTCTTCTGATCAGCGGTTCATGCCGCCATCTACCGAAATTGTCTGGGCGGTGATGTAATTGGCTTCCTCGCTGGCTAAAAAGGCTACTGTTGCCGCCACGTCTTCCGGGCGGCCCAAACGATGCATGGGTATCGCTGCGAGGTACTGCTTGCGCACCGCTTCTGAAAGGATTGCTGTCATCTCAGTTTCGATAAAACCGGGCGCGACACAGTTTACTGTCACGTTGCGGGTGCCTAGCTCCTGGGCCAGCGATTTTGTCATTGCGATAACTGCTGCCTTGCTGGCGGCATAGTTGATCTGACCGGGATTTCCTTTGAGACCCACCACGCTGCTGATGTTGATAATGCGGCCCCAGCGTTTGCGCATCATGCTCTTGGCGGCTTCACGCATGAGGATGAATTGGGCTTTCTGGTTGACGCGGATGACCTCGTCATAATCCTCGTCGCTCATCCGCACAGTCAGTTGATCGCGGGTTAAGCCAGCATTATTTACTAAGATGTCGAGCTGCCCTGATTCTGCGACGATTTCGCTCACTAGGGTCTTGGCAGCCTCGGCATCGGCAAGGTCGGCCTGTATCGTGCGGGCTTCTTTGCCTGCTTGAGCGAGCTCTTCTGCCAGCGCCGTGGCACTGTCGCCCGACGATGAATAATGTATGTAGATCAAACGTTCCGGTGACGCTAAAGCACGGACGATGGCACTACCAATGCCGCGCCCCGCACCCGTCACCAAAACAACTTGCTTAGTTTGCTTATTAGTTTGCTGAGTAGTCATTTTCTCCTCCAAGTTAAGATTCGTGCCAGTTAAGATTCGTGCCTGGCACGATTCTTGACTTCCTTGACAGATTCCAAATCAGAAATGTGATAGAGATTAAGCTTGCGATCTCTGCGACGCAGAAGTGGCGACAAGACTGCTTTAGGCGCAATCTCAATGAAGTTCTTATAGCCTCGTTCTAGGAGATAGGTGAAGCAATCGTCCAAACGCGTGGGGTTTGCCATCTGCCGTGACATCACATCTGCATACATTTCTGTTCGCAGCGTAGGTTCCGGCAGTTGCTCTGCGCAAGTTCCGAGCAGGTTTAAGGGCAGATCTATTTCTGCCTTCCCTGCCTCGTGCTGCAGCAAAACTGCACGCAATTCCGGCACATCTTCTTCAAAAACCTTGCTATGATAGGAGCCTTCCACTTCTAGGAAGATTGCGCGTCGCGCACCCGCAGCTAAGACGTCTTTTTGTAACAGCTCCAGCTCAGCAATGGTGCCCGAAACCGCCATTTGCGTTTCCGAGTTTTTGTTAGCTAAGGACAGATCAGGATAGCGGTTCAAATGCTGTCCCAAATCCTCTTCTTGCAGTCCAAGAACTACCATCATGCCGTCAGCAAAACCGTCCAGCCGCCGTTGTTCCATCCGCCGAGACATTAAATCGGCACGACGACGGATAATTTCCAAAACTGCCTCATCCGTGTAGACGCCCGCCGTCGCCAGAGCCGGGAACTCGCCCGCACTCAAGCCTAAAGCAGCGTCTGCTTTTATTCCTGCTTGCTGCAGAACCCGTGTAATTGTCAGCGAGAAAACAGTTAAAGCCAACTGAACGAATCTAGTCTCATCCAGTTGCGCGAATTCCGGGTCGAGCAGAAATTCCAACTCTTCCTCGCTACAATACGAAACGTTATAGTAGCTCTCTTCCGGAAAGGCACGAGCAAAATCCAAGCCCATTCCGGGAACCTGTGCACCCTGTCCTCCGTACAAAAAGACCCATTTGTCTTCCATGTTCAGACTCCTCAAACTTCCTTCTAGAGCTCGACACCCGCGAAGAGATCAGCTAAGAGTTGATCCAGCGGTTTTATCTCCTTGATGCTGGCCGCAACCAGGCCCATCATGAAGGCACCTTTCGAACTGTCGCCTTCCTGAACAGCTTGACGGAGAGAGCCGCCCAACATTTCCTCCAGAGCTTCCTTATCTGCTCCTTCGCGTTCCAAAGCTATGTAGTCACGGCAGAAACGATTTTTTAAAACACGACAAGGCACTCCACCTACACGTCCCATAACTGAAACTTGTGTATCTGTGGCTTTGATCACCGCTTCCTTATAGGCTGGATGAATCGGACATTCCTCCGCCGCTAGAAAGAGTGTACCCAGCTGAAAACCGTCAGCTCCCAGCTCGATTGATGCGCGGATATGTCGCGGCGTTGCGATGCCGCCTGCCGCTATCATCGGGATCGATAAATTATCTGCTATCAGGGGCCACAGAACCATCGAGGTCTGCTCACCGATGTGTCCGCCCGCTTCCTGTCCTTCGGCAATTACGGCGTCAGCACCTTGACGTTGCATGCGCTCTGCCAATGACAGCGAAGATACAACCGGAATTACAATACTGCCGGCTTTTTTCCACTGTTCAATGTACTTGCCCGGGCTACCCGCTCCGGTCGTCACTAGGGGAACACGCTCTTCCGCTAGGACTTGAGCGATCTGTTTCGCCTCCGGATTCATCAACATCAGGTTTACCCCGAAAGGGCGATCCGTAAGTTCGCGCACTCGGCGAATGGAGCTTCGCACCATCTCGGCAGTCATCGAACCGGAACCTATCTGTCCCAGAGCTCCGGCCTCACTTACTGCCGCTGCGAACTCCGCCGTGGCGACCCAAGCCATACCACCTTGCAAAACAGGATATTTTAGATCAAAGGTCTCACTCAGCCACATAAATCTCATGCCCTTTCAATAAAAGCGCACCACAGGACATACCACCGCCGAAGCCAGCAAAACAGAGTGTCTTGCTGCCGTCTAGATCTCCGGCACTCTGCAGTTCCGCCATGAGGATGCCGATACTTGCTGATGATGTGTTGCCAACAGTAGCGATATTGGAAGGGAAACGCTCCGACGTCAGTTTGAGGTCGCGCATGATAGCGTCGTTGATCCGCTGATTCGCCTGATGCAGAAGATAATAATCCACCTCTTCCGGCTCGAGACCTGCCTTGGCTAGCACCTCGCGGATGCAGTTTGACATCTCGCCGACTGCAAAGCGGAAAACCGCACGACCGTCCATCCGGATCGGTTTATCGTGACCGACGGAGAGCATTTCGCGATCTCCCACAGTCTTAGCGGAAAAATAATCCTCTTCACCCTCAACTAGCGTCCAGAGACCGGCACCGGCACCGTCGCCGAAAAGAAAACAGCTGCCGCGGTCTTGCATATCCGTCTTGCGTGAGAGCATCTCTGCCCCCAAAACCAAAGCGGACGCACCCGCCGGACGCACACGCAATAAATTGCGAGCCACTTCCAGCGCGTACACCAAACCACTGCAGGCTGCATTGATATCAAAAGCCAGAATATCAGTAGATAAGCCCAGTTTTTCCTGCAGACGAGCCGCAATCGCCGGCACCACTTCATCTGTGGTTACGCTGGCACAGATCACGACCGCAATCTTTGACCGATCATAATCCGGCACTTGACTTAAGCAGTCTTCAGATGCCGCTACAGCCAGATCAAGAGTGGTCTCGTCAGCGACCCACCTACGCGTTGAAATGCCTGAACGTTCACGAATCCACTGATCCGAAGTATCAAGATAAGAGGCAAAGTGCTCATTATCGATCACGCGTTGCCCCAACGACTTACCACTGCTTATCAGCGATAATTTCATAATCTCCTCATTTCCATGTTTTTTCTCAACCTCAATCAAGAGATCCCGAGATTATGAATCCGGGATCCTAAAGATCTGAGAAAACTTTCACTCAGCATTAAATGATTTTTGTTTTAAAAATTAGACTTCCAGGTCAGGACGATGTTTTGTGATCGTGTTCACAATATCATTAACGGTGTTCATGCGCTCGATTTCATCGTCCTCAACGGTGATTTCAAAGTGCTCTTCTAAGCTCATAGCCAGTTCAACGGCGTCCAAAGAATCGGCATTAAGATCTTCAATCAATCTAGCATCCAAAGTAACCTCATCAAGATCAACAGCCAAAAGATCTGCAACAATGTTTTGTACATCAGTAGTAATCATGTTCATTCCTCCAAGAAAAAAACCATAGTTCATTAAAAAGTATTAGTTAAAATAATTTATTCAATTATTTTAACTATCGCCAATTATGCTGTGAAATTTTCGGAATGTCAAGTAGGAAAGAAACGTGCC
>DIRG01000055.1:15043-19824 GCA_002427475.1 Mageeibacillus sp. UBA5442 | reverse complement strand
GGAAAGAAACGTGCCTGGCACAAAACTTAACTTAGTGTCGGTACCAATCCAGAGTGAGGTCATACAGCGTCTTGTCCTTCAAGAGCTCAACCACACGCTCCGGCATCAAAGCAGCTAGCAAAGCGAATGAAAATTCTACTGCTGGCACGGGGCCACGCGAAGTGAGGAGTCTGCCATCGCAGACCACTAAATCCTCCGAGTAATACTCGGGATCAAATTCATCTCTCAGATCAGGATAAGAAGTATGGCGTCTGCCCTCCAGAACTCCCGCCTCCTTCAAGACCAAGGGTGCGGCACAGATAGCCGCCAGCCATTTTCCGGCAGCATCGAAGTCGCGAATCAGCTCCAGCACCCCAGCATTATTCATCAAGTTTTTGTATCCGGGATCGCCACCGGGAACTATCAGCATGTCGTACGAATCTACTTCGGCCTGCTCTAGCCGCAAATCACATTCAACGCGGATATTAGTGGAAGAGGCAACGACAATTCCCTCGTCCTGACAGGAACAGAGGCTGATCTCGATCGCAGCTCGCCGTAGAAAATTAGCTGGAGTCAAAGCCTCCACAGCCTCAAAGCCATCAGCCAACAATATCAGAGCCCTCTTGCGCATAAAATCTCCTCCACTTGAAATCAAAACACTTACTGACACAGTATAACTGCCTTACAATCGAAGATCTATTACAGTGTTGCAGCGTTTTCCCCACTACTACGCCACAGCCTCTCCTGTCCCTTCAGCAGCACCGGCCACCGATCCTAACTCCCCCTCTCATCAGTCCGCAAGCCGCCACCGGCACAAGCCAAGCCCACTACCTCAATCCCGACCTCCTCCAGACACACACCCGCCGCCGACATCGTCGCTCCCGACGTCACAATATCATCCAGCAAAAGTACACGCCGCCCCGAAAGAGCAGCCAAATACCCCTCATCCACGCAGAAAATCCCCTGCACGTTCGCCATTTTTTCCTCACGACTCCGGTACTCACTCTGCCGGGCACTCGCTCGCTCACGCAAGAGCAGATCCTCCACGAGCGGCAGATCCATGAGCTCCGCCATAGCAGCAGCCAACAAACCCGCCTGATTATACCCACGCTGCTTCAGCCTCTTGTAATGCAACGGCATCGGCACAATAGCATCACAAAGTAAGCGGTGGCGACGATACGTCTGGCAAAGGTACCGCGCCAAAGCAGGCGCAAAATCCGTGCGCCCATGAAATTTCAACTGGCGCAGCGCCAACTGCAGCGGTTCTTCATAATAAAAGCTGAGCAAGAGCAGAAAGGGCGTATGCTCCGGATATATTTCATCATTATGACGGAAAGGCAGGTCGCTCTCACAAGCACGACAAACATAACGGCGTGCGCCATCGCCCTTTTCGGGAATCAGGCCATCGCAAAAAGAACAGACCTGAGGGTAGAGCAAGCGTTCCAGTTTTCCCCGCAAACCCGCCACGGCTAGTCTTTAGGTCAATTTAAGAAAAAAGCTAAGCAGACTGTGACGACGATTCGCATCTTCAGTACGGATCATATTCTGAACCGTCTGCCTTCGCGACAAGATAAACAAGCGCTGACGAGCCCTCGTCACCGCCGTATACAATAAGTTACGATTCAAAAAGCGAGGCGGCGCCCCCTGTGGCAGCACCAAAATCACAACCGGATACTCCGACCCCTGCGTCTTATGAATCGTCGTAGCATATGCCAAGTCGAGATTGTCGAGCTGCTCATAAGAAATTGAGCTCAAATGCTCCCCCTCGAAAAGCACTGTCACACTTCTGCTCTCCAGATCAATCTCCTGAATCACACCCAGCTCACCATTCATCACGCCCTCACCGCGCTCATTCGTGCGAATATCGTAATACGCCAGCTGATAATCATTTTGCATCTGCATCACCTTATCCTTGACAGCAAAACGCTTACCATAAGCCGCCACATGCGGAAAATCCATACCCTGCACGACTTCCTGCAAACTCTGGTTCAGGTTTGCCACACCCGCCACACCCCGGCGAATCGGCGACACCACCTGAGCTCCATAGATGCCGTCGATCCCGTAATCTTCCGGCAAGATACGCTCACACAGCTGCAACACCCCGGTCAGCATAGCCATCTCCGACTCTCGCTCAATGAAGAGAAAATCCGACTCCAAACTCTGATTGAACTCCAACGACTCACCACGAATAATGTGATGGGCATTACGCACGATCAGCCGATCCTGTTCCTGACGGTAGATTTCCTGCAAGCGCGTCAGCGGCAGCTTTTCATCAGCAATCAGATCACGCAACACCTGGCCCGGCCCGATAGAAGGCAGCTGATCCGCATCCCCGATCAAGAGGATCTGCGTCGAACTGTCGACCGATTTTAAAAGACGATAAAAAAGAAAAAGATCAATCATAGAACATTCGTCGATGATCAAGTAGTCGGCATCGATTTTTTCAAACTCTTTAATAGCGGGAATATAGTCTTCTTGAATCTGTAAATCAAGCAGGCGATGGATGGTCGTCGCCTCCAGCTGGCAGACCTCTTCCATGCGGCGAGCAGCACGTCCGGTCGGAGCAGCTAAGCGCACCTCCAGCCCGTCCGCCAAGAGTAGCTTGGTCAGCAAGCGCACGGTACTGGTTTTCCCGGTTCCCGGCCCGCCGGTCAAAATGGAGAAAGGCGCATTCAAGGCCATCTGGAGGGCCTTCACCTGATCGCGACCAGGCGTAAAAGCCTCATCCTCATCCAATTTAAAACTCGTCTGAGCAGCTACCTTAGCAATCACCCGTTCACAATAGAGAACGTCGCCATAGCGCGGGTCGATTTCGCAGTTAGCGGCCGGCCGGTCCGCTAAACTGCGGATAGTCTTAGCAAGATCCTGCTCCAACAGGAAAACTGAGCGCAGCGCTATGACAGCCTGCTCCGGATCCACGCTAACAGCCGACGCTATGCCCGTAAATTCAACTTCCTCTCCGAGCAGATCCTCTGCCTCCGGATCGAAGCGGAACAAGAGCTCCTCCGCCACGAGCTCTTCCAAGGCCGCACTCAACTTCTCTCGCTCTACCTCCAAACGCTGCGACAGCCTGCTCAACAATAACTTCTCCTGAACAAAGCTATGCCCGTCTTGGAACAAGCTTTGCTGCAGAGTATATTGCAGCGCTCCCCGCAGACGCAGAGGATGGTCGCCGGCTATCCCGAAGGCTTCAGCCAGACGCTCGGCCGTCTCAAAGCCGATACCGCGCACACGCTGCGCCAGATAATACGGGTTTTGCCGAATGATCGCCTCAGCCTCGTTGCCCAACTCCTGATAAATAGAACGAATGCGCGCCGGACCGATCCCATACGGCAGCAAGAGCAGAGACAACTCCTGATAGGAGCGCTCCTTTTGCAAGGCTTCCTGGAAACCCAGCGCCCGCTTACGACCGATACCGGAGATCTTGGCCACGCGCTCCGGCTTCTCTCGCATCACCTCGAGAGTTTCGTTAGAAAAAGCAGCAATCAACTTCTCGGCTGTCTTCTCGCCGATTCCCTTGATCGCCCCCGAACTGAGAAAGGCAAAGATGGCCGCTTCCGAACGCGGGGCCTTTTTAATCGCGCTCGTGACCGTAAACTGCAGACCGTACTTAGGATGATCGGTCCACTCGCCCTCCAGCTCAATAGTTTCGCCGACATTAAGGGGAGGCATCTTCCCGGTAGCAATAATTTCATCCTGATCGCTCAGCAATTCAATGATCGTAAAAGCATTCGACTCATTATGAAAGATGATGCGCTCGACAACACCTTCAATCCGACTGCCATTACCTGCAGCCTCTCTGCCATAATTATCTGCCAGAAAACTTTCTTGTTCCATATTTACCTCTAGCCTATTCTAGCCCGTCCACCTATTCTAGCCCGCTCACCAAAATTGTGCGATATTTCCTCCGCTAATGCAAAACCGGCCGCAAGTTGAACAATCTCACTCGGGGCCGGTTCAATTAAAATTAAATAAAAACTATAGAGCCTACTTTGTACTTAAGCCCACTTTTCCGCCAAATCGAGCTTCTCCCAGCTCAGATCGAGATCTGGGCGTCCGAAGTGACCGTAATTAGAAACCTGCTGATAAATGGGGCGCAGCATGTCAAAGCGTTCAATCAGGGCTGCGGGGCGCAAATCCAAGTCTCTTCTCACTAAAGCTTCCATCTCTTCGTCGCTCACACTGCCCGTACCGAAGTGCGTCACAGTCAGGGACACCGGCTGGGCGACACCGATAGCGTAGGCCAGCTGGACCTCACACTGCGAACATAGACCTGCGGCCACCAGGTTTTTCGCGATATAACGCGCAGCATAGGACGCTGTACGATCGACCTTCGTCGGATCCTTGCCGGAAAAAGCCCCACCACCGTGATGCCCAAAACCGCCGTAAGTGTCGCAAATAATCTTGCGGCCGGTCAGGCCCGTATCACACTGCGGTCCCCCCACCACAAAACGTCCGGTGGGATTGATGAGGATACGTGTGTCGTCATCAAAGAGAGAATCATTCAACACGGGAATAATGACTTTCTCTTTTACCTCAGACCGCAGCTCCTCCAGCTCGACATTATCAACATGCTGAGTAGAAACGACTACCGCATCGATATGAACGGGACGATCACCTTCATAACGAACCGTCACCTGGGTCTTGCCGTCTGGCAAGAGATAGTCCGACAGGCCGCTCTTGCGCACAAAGGCCAGACGCTTGCTCAAATTGTGAGCCAGAGTTATGGGCAGAGGCATCAGCTCTTCTGTATCGTTATTGGCGTAGCCGAACATGATGCCCTGATCCCCGGCGCCGCTGGT
>DIRG01000055.1:0-14782 GCA_002427475.1 Mageeibacillus sp. UBA5442 | reverse complement strand
GACTGCTCATCGATAGAGGTTAATACCGCAACCGAATCGGCATCGAATCCGGTTATATTGTTGGTATAGCCGATCTCGCGAATCGTGTTCCGCACTATTTGCGGAATGTCGGCGTAAGCCGTTGTACTCAACTCTCCCAAGACCATCACCATTCCTGTGCTGGCCACTACCTCGCAGGCGACGCGTGCATTCGGATCCCGCGCAATTAATGCGTCCAGAACTGCATCGGAAATCTGATCACAAACTTTGTCCGGATGTCCTTCGGTCACTGACTCTGAACTAAACATCCACTTGTCTTTATTTATATAGAACACTTTTTACATCCTTTCTTTGAGACGGAAGTATCGTCAAATCCTGTCAAGACCTCTACCTAGCCGTCAAAACCGCCTGATGCACACTCAGTCATCGGCGTTAATTATTTTCAAAAAAATACCTCCCAAGAGGAGGCCTACAGGAAAACCTCATCTCTCAGAATCTACCTCGCAATAGATCTGCTGGATTTGGCACCGCTGCGTTACCGCGGTTGCCGGGCTTCATAGGGCCAGTCCCTCCACCACTCTTAATAAGATTATGATATTAGTTTGTTTGCATAGTATAAGCCCTCTTACTAAACATTTCAAGAATATATGTTAAATAGCTTGACAAAGGAAAATGTATCATTTATTGTGTCACTGTATTACTCGACTAACACAGTGACACATATAGAAAAGGAGGACCGAGGTGGCGATCAACTTTGACAATCATAGACCGATCTATCTACAACTACTGGAACATTTTCAAGCAAAAATTGTCACCGGCAGTTGGCATCCCGGCCAGAAGATAACAAGCGTTCGTGAACTGGCACTTGAGTACGAAGTCAATCCCAATACCGTGCAAAGAGCGCTCAGTGAACTGGAACGTATGAATCTGGCTCAGAGCGAGCGCACCCGAGGACGCTACGTCACGGAAGATCTGGAGGCAATCCGCAAATTGCGCCGCGATTCCGCACGACAGATAACCGAAAATTACATCCGGGCTGCCCACAAGCAGCACTTGGAACTGGATGACGCCTTGTCCCTACTTAAGGAGAACTGGGACAAAAATGAGGGAGGTAATTCAAAATGAGCTTAATTGAAATAAGAGGATTAAGTAAAAACTATGGCCATGTTCCGGCTTTAGACCGTTTAAATCTAAATCTTGACGGAGGTCGTATTGTCGGCTTAGCCGGACCCAACGGTTCGGGCAAAACCACATTGCTGCGTATTTTGGCGGCCTTTGACGCGGCCTATCGCGGAGACGTACGCCTGGAAGGGCATGAGCCCGGAGTGGAAACGCGTAAGTTCGTTTCTTTTCTACCTGACAAATCTGCCTTGAGCGACTGGATGACGGCCGACCAAGTCATAGACTTATATAAGACGTTTTTCTCAGATTTTGATGAGGGAAAAGCCCGGGAAATGTTGGAGTTCTTCAAGTTGAACGGAGCGCAGCAGTTGCGACATATGTCGAAAGGCATGCAGGAAAAAGTGCAGATCATGTTGGTGATGTCACGTGATGCCAAAATCTATCTCCTGGACGAACCCATTTCGGGAGTTGACCCTGCGTCTCGGAAAACCATTCTGCGCGGCATTATCAATCAAGCCAGCCAACATTCGCTGGTTTTGCTGTCCACACATTTAATTCAAGACATTGAAGCTGTTGTGGATGAGATTATTTTCATGGATCGAGGGCAGGTCATCCTGCACGAAGAGGCAGACAAAATGCGCTCAGAGCGCGGCCAAAGTCTGAATGAAGCATTTGAGGAGATTTTCGCATGATTTCAAAACTATATCGCTTAGAAATGAACGAAAACTGGCGTGTTGCCCGCATTGTCTATCCACTCATGATTTTCATTACGGCCGGCGCAGCACTCCTGTCACTATTAAACAATCCCGCCATTAGCGGTATCAGTATGTTTATAAATATATTGACTTTAGTTTTTGGCTCGATTTATGTAATAGTACAGACTGTTTACAATGACTACCATAACTTCCAGGGTAAACGAGGATATTTATTCCGCTCAATACCTGCTAAAAGCAGCGAGTTCTTGCTCTCACGCTTTTTCTACTATCTGAGCTTCTTCCTCGCAACATTGATCATTTTCACCTTGCTCTTCTTGACCGTTCTGGAAGTAAACCTAGAAGCCGGAGTCTTCAACATAGTGTGGATCTTCCTATCCGAATTGGTTTTCACCAGCGGTTGGGGCATCGCAGTAAGCGCATACATACTAATAAGCATGCTCATCAGCATCATTGTGCTCATCTTTGTGATCACCGTCGGCTCCGAGGCAAAGCTACACCGCTTGGGAGCAGGAGGGCCTGTACTGGTGTACTTCATCTATTACCTGGTGGGACAAGTTCTGACACTGCTCAGCATGGTTTTCATTCCCTTGGGAATACGCATGACGGTGAATCCTTTGAATGATTCTATCGTTAATGTCGAGCTGGTCACAGAGGGTATGCTCAAGTACTTCCTCGATAGTCTGAGATTGACTGCCGACCCGGAGCAAGTAGTTATAGGGATCGGCTTCATCTTCACCCAGATTCTCTTGGCTGTAGTGATCGCCTTTTTGACCTACCGTTCCTTCGACAAGAAATTCTCGCTTCGAGCCTAGACCTTAAACGCCTTTCAGTGGCAGGGCTCTGCCACTGAAAAATTTATAGACAGATTCTTTTGCCTGATTTTGCTTTTTTTGTAAGATTCGGCAAAAGACTCACTTAAAGCTTTTGAGCGGCTTGACAAGTTCAAGCCGGCTCGCCTAGACTGCTGATAGCATTTTTATTAATTATGAGGTTTAGAGTGAATAATATTCAGAAATTCGAATTGAATTCAGTTGACGCTCTGCGAATGTCCATGATGATGAACGCAATCATTGCGCATGCTCGGGTATGTTCGCTTATCACGCTCTAGACTTAGATTAGTACAGTGATTTAGCCGCCCGGGAAGGCGGCTTTTTTATTGTCAAAAAAGGAAAACACATGCAAGAGAAACAAATAGCGGAATTTAATAACGTCTGTAAGACTTTTTACAGTAAAGAGGGTGAGGTACAGGCACTAAAGGATATCAACCTGCAGCTATATCAGGGCGAAATCCTGGCTGTGATCGGTTCCTCCGGCGCCGGCAAGAGCACTCTGCTGCGCATGTTGAATGGTTTGGAAAAACCCGACACCGGCAACGTGATCTGGCAGGACCGTGACCTAGGCAGGCTGTCCCCCCAGGAGCTGAATGCCACTAGACGCAAGATGGGGATGATCTTTCAACATTTTAATCTGCTGGCTCAGCGCAATGTCCTCGATAACGTGGCCCTACCTCTGGAGATTCAAGGCCTGCCGCGTGACAAAGCGCGACTTAAAGCACACGAACTCCTCGAACGAGTTGACCTGAGCGATAAGGCGAAATCTTATCCGGCTCAGCTCTCCGGCGGGCAGAAACAGCGCGTCGCCATCGCCCGCGCCCTCTCGACAGATCCCCAACTCTTACTCTGCGACGAAGCTACTTCAGCTCTCGACCCCGCCACCACACAATCCATCCTCGAACTACTGAAAAACATCAACCGCGAACTGGGCATTACACTCTTCGTAGTCACTCACGAAATGCAGGTCGTCGAGCATATCTGCGACCGTGTGGCCGTGATGGACGAGGGGCGGGTTGTGGAATTGCGCTCGGTGCGGGAGCTTTTCAAAAAGCCGCAAAGCTCAGCCGCGCGCAAGCTGATCTATCCGCGGGGCGAACTACTCAATCGCAGCTATGAGGGCGCTCGCTTGCGTCTTGTTTTCGACGGACTCTCGGCTGAAGAGCCACTTATTTCGAAGATCGTCCTCGAGGCCAAGGTGCCTGTGAACATTCTCTACGCGGACAGCAAAAACATTGAGGACAAGACTTACGGCCAGATGGTTCTGGCTTTACCCGACGATGAAACCGCCGCCGAACGCGTTCTCGCCTTGCTGAAACGCGAAGGCCTAACCTACTCCATCGATAAGAACAATAAAGGAGAATTCAATGGATATTAGTACTCTGATACCGCTTTTGTGGCAAGGGACTTTGGAAACTCTGGCCATGACCATCTTCTCTGCGATATTCGCCTATGTCTTAGGTCTGCCTCTAGCGCTCTTGCTCTACACGACAGCTGAGGGCGGCCTTACGCCTAAACCGACGCTGAATCGGGTCTTGAACATCGTGACCAATATCCTGCGTTCGATCCCCTTCCTGATTCTCTTGATCTGGATTATGCCCTTTACTCGCTTTATAGTCGGCACCTCAATCGGTACGCCGGCGGCGATTGTTCCTTTAGTTATCAGTGCAGCACCCTTTGTGGCGCGCATGATTGAGTCTTCACTCTTGGAGGTTGATGGCGGTCTCATTGAAGCCGCCTACTCAATGGGCGCGGATACGAAGAATATCCTCCTAAAAGTAGTGTTGCCCGAAGCCCTACCTTCTCTGCTCGTTGGTGCAGCTATTACCGTCACCACGATTCTGGGCTATTCGACTATGGCCGGTTTTGTCGGCGGAGGTGGCCTGGGAGCCATTGCCAATAATTACGGTCTGTTCCGTTACGAATACGTCACAATGTTTGTCACCGTTGTCCTAATAATAATTTTGGTGCAGATCATTCAGGCAGCCGGAACAAAGCTAGCCCGCAAAATTGATAAAAGATAAAAGCAACAAATATAAAAACTTGATAAGAAATGAAGGGAAAATATATAAATGTCAAAGCAAAATAAAAACACAAGCAAAAGCCTCACACGCATCGTCAGCCTCCTGCTGCTCCTTGCGTTCATCTTCGTCGGCGCCAGCGCCTGCTCTAAGGATGAAGACGAGCTCAAATTGACGCTCGCTGCCAGCGTGACCCCGCATGCAGAAATCCTGCGCGTAGCTGCTAAAGAGTTAGAAAAAGACGGTTATGAAGTAGAAATCAAAGAATTCACCGACTACATACTGCCAAACAAAGTCACCACCGACGGAGACGTCGATGCCAACTATTTTCAGCACGTTTCCTACCTCAACGACTACAACGCCAATAACAATACGGACTTGGTCTCGGTCGGCGGGATTCATTACGAGCCACTCTGCCTCTACGGAGGACAGACCGAATCCTTGGACGAATTAACTGACGGAGCTACCATCGCCGTACCCAACGATCCCTCAAATGAAGCACGCGCCCTCAAGGTTTTACAGCAAGAGGGCCTGATCAAACTGCGTGAAGGCGCCGGCCTCGCCGCCACTATCCTCGATATCGAAGACAACCCCAGAAACCTTGATATTAAAGAGCTGGCTGCGGAACAATTGCCTCGTTCTCTCGAAGACGTGGATTTCGCAGTTATCAATGGCAACTTCGCACTCCAGTCCGGCCTCTCGCCCGAAGATGCTCTCGCCATTGAAGTTCTTGATGATGAAACTCTCGGGCTGTATCAGAACGTACTCGCAGTCAGAGCAGGGAGCGAAGATGAGCCCGCCATTCAAGCCTTAGTAGAAGCTCTGAAGAGCGATGCCGTAAAAGACTATATCAACGAGACCTGGAAAGGCGCTGTTGTCCCGATCGATTAAGGTCGACTAGCCAATTGATACCGACAAGTACCTCCTTAGAGTAGAAAATTAAATCTAATAAACCCCGGTTTTTCGCCGGGGTTGGGAGGAAATTACTATGGAAAGTCGTCAAATCTATATCAATGGAAGCTATCACAAGAGTAATTCCGATAAGTGGCTAGAGGTAGAAAACCCTGCCACTAAACAGATCATAGCCCGCGTCCCTCGTTCCAATGCGGAGGATGTAAACCAGGCCGTCGCAGCCGCCAGCGCAGCCTTCCCTAAATGGTCGGCAAGTCCCGTCAGCGAACGCATTGCCATCATGAAACGTTTTCATGACTATCTGCGCACCGACAAGGAGCAGATCATTGCCAGCATCCAAAGCGAACTGGGCTGCCCCACATGGTTTTGCGAGCAAGGACAGTTCGGCGGCCAGCTGGAGCAGATCAGCCACGATATTGAAATCGCTGCCACTTTCGAGTTTGAGCAAAAAACAGATGGCTACACGCTAGCATACGAGCCAGTAGGCGTAGTTGCGGCCCTAACACCGTGGAACTATCCGCTGAGCCAAATCATCAAGAAGGTGATTCCCGCCCTCCTCGCCGGAAACACCGTCGTTCACAAACCCAGCCAGCACACCCCTTTAAGTGCCTACCACGTTGTAGAAGCCCTGCAAAAGGCCGGCTTGCCCGCCGGAGTCTATAACCTCGTCACCGGGCGTGGTAGCGAGGTCGGCAACAGCCTCGCGACCCATCCTTTGGTGGACATGATTTCCTTCACCGGCTCTACGGCAGGCGGTAAAGAGGTCAGCAAGCTGGCCGCCGATTCGCTCAAGCGCGTCAGCCTGGAATTGGGCGGCAAGAGCGCCGCGATCTTCCTCGATGACACGAACCTAGCGACACACGTAGAAATCGCACTCAATTCCATCTTCTCCAATAGCGGACAGAGCTGTGCGGCTTTGTCGCGCTTTGTCGTCGTGAAGGGTGTGAAGGAACAGCTAGAGTCCGAAATTCGAAAAATCTTCAACAGATACACGGCTGGAAATCCGCTAGATGACCCCTTCATGGGATCTCTCGCAACAGACAAGCAATTCGCCAAGGTCTCTCAATACATCCAGGATGGCAAGGAACGCTTAGATGTACTTATCGGTAGCGGCAGCTGCGATGATTCAGAGGGCTATTTCTGCTCCCCGATTATCTTCACAAATGTCGACGAAAACGACCGGCTGGCACAAGAAGAAATCTTCGGCCCGGTGGCGGTCATTATCGAGGCCGAAGACGAGGACGATGCCGTCCGGATTGCCAACAATAGCAAATACGGCCTGTCAGGAGCAGTCTTCGGCGAAAAAGAATCCGCTCTCCAAGTAGCGAAGCAAATCCGAGCCGGCCAGGTTAAAATCAACCAGGCTCATTCCTTCGGAACAGCTCCCTTTGGCGGCTACAAGCAAAGTGGAAACACGCGCGAGGGCGGGCTGCCCGGCTTTAAAGGCTTTTTAGAAATGAAAGTTATCTTTGCTGAGTAAAAGACCGAGCACTTTATTGCCGGCAGAATCTGCCCCACAAAAAAGGGGATTGCGGCCTGCAATCCCCCCTTGTTTTTTAGTAAGAAAATCTTATTTCGCCATGATCAGTTTTTCCAAAAGATCCAGGGCTTCTACTATCTGCTCTTCTTTATGCGCTGAGGTCAGGCAGAAACGTAGGCGCGCCTGTCCACGCGGAACTGCGGGATAAACTGCGGGTGGTACGAAGACCCCGTTTTCCAACATCTGCATGCTGAGTTTAAAGGCCTTCACATCATCGCCGATAACAATCGGAATGATCGCTGTTTCACCGCTAGCAGGAGTGTCGAAAGCTCTGATCTTTGCTTCACGCATGAAGACATCGATATTCCTCTGCAGAGCTTTGACCCGACTATTGTCGCGCTCGATAATCTCTACCGCTTTAAGCGCGGCACCGGCTAAGACCGGGCTGAGGCCGACTGAAAAGACGAAGCCGGGCAGATTGTAGCGCAGATAATTGATCAAGGCAGCGCTGCCGGCGAGGTAACCGCCGCAAGTTCCCAAGGTCTTGGAGAGGGTGCCCATTTTTATATCAATATCATTCGGCTCAAGATTAAAGTACTCATCAACACCACCGCCATGTTCACCTAGCACGCCGGCAGAATGAGCTTCATCTACCATGAGGAAGAAGCCGTACTTCTTCTTCAATGCGACCAATTCCGGCACCGGCGCCACGTCGCCGTCCATGCTGTACGCACCTTCAACGATAACCAGTACTTTCTCGTAATCATCGCGTCTGCGTTCCAGGATTCCTTCCAAAACAGTCATGTCGTTATGGGGGAAGGCGCGGCTGGCGGCCGGGGAAATCTCTAGCCCCTGGCTGATCGAGTTGTGACTCAGGACATCGTATAGGATCAGATCGTGCTGATTGCAGAAATTGCCGACAAAGGAGACGTTAGTCGCATGGCCGCTGACCAAAACCAAGGCATCCTCAGTATGTTTCCAGCGTGCAATAGCCTGCTCCAGCTCTTTATGAATGCTCTTTTCGCCGGCCAAGATACGGCTGCCGCTGGCGGAGGTACCATATTTGAGCAAAGCTTCCGTCGCTGCTTGATTCACTTCCGGATCACCGGACATGGCTAAGTAGTTGTAAGAGCCGAAATTCAGCACCTCTCTGCCCTGATTCTGCGAGACATCTAGCAAGGGAGAGTCATGAGCAATAAAATAAGGATTACCTAAAGCCTCAACGATGGGCATCAGGCTCCGCTCCCTTTGGGCAAAGGCCTTGAATTCACGAGTCTTCTCAAAACTGTCCATACGCCCTGACTCTTCACTAGTGAGCAGGTCTGCGGACGAATCGCTTCTACTAGGCATGCTGTCGCTAGCGACAAAGGCTGCCGGCTCATGAGTGTCCTGCTGTACCTCGTTTAGATTTTCCTGAGCCTGCCCGTCACCCAGATGTGCGCGTAGCAGATCTGCGATAACTTCAGCTGTCAGGCGATTACTGAATTTTTCTTCGTCAATAGTGACTTCGTATTCATCCTCCAAGGCAGCCAAAAGAGACACTGCTTGCAGGCTATCCGCTTCCAGATCATGAATGAAATCGTCTCGGGCGCTGATTTCCTCTACCGGGCGCAAAAGCACTTCACCCATCAGCTCGCGGATACGATCTACCGAAATTTCCCTCGGCTGTTTTTTCTCTACCGTTTCTTCTTTATCGCTGGTCAGAGCGCTATCTATTACTTTCTTATCCATTAATTTAGTCTCCTTAAGTTCCTCTTCTGCCTCTATATGGGCAGATTCAGTCGCAGCCTTCTCGCGGGCACTCTCACTCAGATGCAGCTCCCGCTGCGGCCAAGTTCCATCCATGATTTTCTCCCGCAGGTAATTGCGACGTACCTTTAGGGCGGCGGAGAGGGGCAAGGGTTCCTCACTTAACAAGATCTTGCTGGGGCGAGATGTAAAATTCAGTTTTGCGAATTTCTCACGCAAATGAGTGAGCGCTGTATGCTCATCGAAAGTGTCGGACGGCTCGCCAAGCATAATGACTTTCTCGTCGTCACCTTGCTGAATACCGAGGATTGTGTAGTTTTTGAAAAAATCGAAGCTCCCCAACTCGTACTCGATATCGTCGGGATTGATATTCTCACCGGAGGCACCGATGATGACATCTTTGAGTCTGCCTCTAATAAAGACACGACCGTTCTCATCCAGATCAGCGACATCGCCGGTCCGGAACCAATTATTGTTGGAGAAATTAGCAGGAATGAACTCACCTTCGCGCAATACGCCAACGTGCAAATAACCTGTGAGAAGTTCTATCTCGCTGTCTTCGTTCAAACGCAGTCCTTCCGCAATAAAGCTGCTACCGACACTGCCGTCGATACGCCTCCGGATATCTTTACTACGCTCAACACTGATGATTCCCGTCTCCGTCAGGCCGTAGCCGTTAACAAGGAAAAAGCCGATACCGTTCATATAGCGCAGCGTATCTTCTGAGATGCGGCCGCCACCGGTACAACAAAGTCTCAGTTCAGGACCGAAGACCTGGCTGCGGACATCTTTGAGAATATTATTAAGGAAAAAGGGCAAAGAAAGTCCGCGCGTTTGCAGCCTGATATTCCAGTCAATCAGCTTCTCGAACCTGGCGACCTGCTTCTCTCCGCCTTCCTTGACTTTGGCTTTGATACCGCGCGCAACATGATTCCACAGAAGGGGCACGCTGATCAGCTGGGTAACACTGCGTTCGCGGCATGTTTCCAACCAGGTTTCCGGCACCTTGCTCTTCGGGAAGACTATAACTTGTTCAAAAAACTGACAGAGCAAAAAGATAACTACAAATCCTAAAATATGATGAAAAGGCAGGATGGCGATCGAACGTTCCTGCTCATAGGGACGTAGCCAGCGATCTGTCTCTTTTACAATTTCCGCTAAGGCAGTAAATTGATTGCTGAGACTTGCGCCACTATGAACGTAAAGTTTCGCCGCACCCGTGGTGCCACTGGTTCCCAAAACAACATATTCTCCGAAATAGTCCTCAACCGAACTCAGGACACCTGCGCGTTCCATGGGAGAATTGGCGTGTTTGGACTTTTCCGTGGCTTCTACAAGCAAACGGATCGAGTGAGGCTCTTCCATGTCGATATTGGAATAAACCTGAACCGTCGCGGGAACTTCGTTCGGATCCAATACATCCTTATCGACGATAATAGCGCGTGCATCGGCTTCTGTTAAAAGATGCCTGATCTGGTTCTCTGTCGCATTAGGATCGAGCAGCAATAGATTGTAACCAGCTTTGAGAGCGGCCCAGAACCAGAAAACGAATTGGGGAGAAGTGGCTGTCTTTATGCCTACATAAGAGCCTACGGCTAGACCACTTTGTCGCAAGACCGCCTCTACCTCTTCAATAATCGGCGGGCACTCGTTGTAGAGCATGGTTCTATAGCCATTAGGGCCGGGAATATCTAAAGCCGGCAAGTCGTTGTCCGGCCTATAGATTTGCTTATACCAATCAGAAAAGGAATGCATCTTAGGCAAATTCTTAATAATATCGAACTTGTTCTTCATAACGTCCTTGTCCGAGCAATCGGACATTTACCTCCTCAGTAACAAAAAAGGTTCCAAGATAACAAGAACCCTATTTAGTATATCGAAAAGATTTAACTGCTAACGTATCGAATTCCGATTCGACTATTAAGAGGAAGCTACTATTCACAGGCCGATCAGCTGTTGTGGATTGCTTTTATCCCCATGGGTCTGCAGACTTCGGCTCCCGGATATCCGACAGCAGGTAATTTTCCCACAAAAACCACTGTCCGCTGCTTGGCTTCTCACGTAATTTGATTTCGCGCGGGTTGTCAGCGCCGGAAGAGAGAATCATCAGTTTGGCATAACCCGCTTCCTGAAAACTGTAAGGCCCTTCGAAGATGGTGATTTGATAGGGCTGCGTAGGCGTATAGTTGTTCTGTGTCGTTGCACCGCCCAGAAACGAGAACGGCTTATAGGTCTTCCCGACCAGCCTATCGCGCAGGAACTGAAGTTCATAATTCGATAGGGCTTGCGGGCCCTTCAGATAATTCAGCATCTCCACCGCTTCCTGCGGATTATCGCCATAGTGGCACAACACCGCAACCGTCAGTGCGGCGGTTTGATACGGCGTTGATAACGCCGCCTCCGGCAAAGTCTGCAGCTCGTCAACATTGCGCGGTAAATATGCAAATTCGAATGTCTGTGTTTCATTCATATTTTTTCCTCCAAAGGCAAAATCTCCTCATGCAAAAGCATTTATCATAGTTCAACGTGACCACGCATCAGCGCAGGTTAGTCCATATCCTTTTCTTCATCAGCGAAGAAACGATGTCCCGCTTCCTGCGCCAAGTCCTGGAAGAAATCGTGCAAAGCCATCGTGGCTTTATCCCCGATCATGACATGTTGATTGTCTCTGAAGGATAACTTCTCGCCGGAAGCATATTCCACGCTGAAAAACACCCCATATCCCTCCGGCAAGCCGCTGGTGTGGTTAAATATTCCGTTATGCTTTACAAGGTCATATTCGTCGATTAGGGCTTGCAGATTGTCCAGTGCCGCAAGTGGCGTTTCGAAATCCAGATTTGAAACGGTTTGAGTCTTGCACAGGGCACTGTCGCCTTTCCGTTCCAAGCTAAAGACGCAATAAAAATACGGGTAATTCCGGCTCTCATCTGAAAGATAGAAATTCGAGCAGTCGAATCTGCACTCGAAATTGACGATATCCTTAGAGATGATGCTGAGCGCCGCACCCGGGTCGGCATACCCGTCTCTGCCTCCGGGCATTTCCTCCTTGCTACTATCAGCCTCGGCTTTCTGTATAAACGGCGCGAAAACGTCGTTTACAGCTTTTTCAAACTTATCATAAGCGGGAGGAAAACGATTGTTGCCGCGAGCCGTTATTTCACTTCCGTCAGATAGCGTCAGCGACATGTCAAAGCCGCTTCCATCCAGCGGTGAATGGCTGGCCTCGTCGAAGCCGTTCCATTCCGCAATATTATTTTTAACGACAATCGCGTTAAGCGCATCCAGCACGGATGCGCCGCCTGTCTCATCTATGACAAGATAACCGGCGCCATATTCAATATGAACGAGAATTTCCGAATTTGTTTTGCTTACTTTGTAGGAATAGATCTCCGCCCTCGACAAGCCTGAATGACTGAAGCTGAAATCCGCTATATTTTTAGCGGTTCCGCCATTTTGGGGATTTTGCGGCCCCGCACAAGAGACAAGCAGCACAGCGTTCAGAAAAATTCCGGCAAAGCTTATTATTTTCTTTATCATATTTGCTTTCATTACGGCGTATACCGCTCGGAAATGGACAAGATACTTCCCTCATTATCGATGGTGATGTCTGCCAACACTATGCCTTCCCTTGCATCGAGTTCCCCGAGAAAATTATCTAGGCTGACTTTATACAGCTCCATTCCAACATCCGGAGCATTGACCCATATATAACAATCAGTCCATATGGTGGCTATATAGGAAGTCCAATCCTCCGTTTCGTTATAAATCGCATAGCCGTTCGGCTTAGAATTATCATCCACCCACTGCACTCCATCAATAAGAAGTTGTACAAATTCGTCGGATACCACTTCGTCCAGCTTCACATAAGCGACTTGGGTTTGGACGCCCTTATTTCGGATTTGCCAGGCGTCCTCTAATGGATCATATTCATAAATCCGGCCGGATGCACTGATTGTGTAGAGTATCTCTCGCGTGAATTTTCCATCGAGGTCTGTTCCCAGCCATATGTCGCGGCAAACTCCACCTAACTCGGTGGTCTCCTCGGTGACCAGCGCATCCATGCCACCTTGGGTGACCCTTTCTTGCGCCTCCGGAACTTCAGACAGCAGGTATGCTACCAACTGGCTATTACTCATATCCATGATATTGGGCATTTCTTCTGCCGTATCTGTTTCTTTGATATCCTCGCCAACAGGCGTTTGCTCCGTAGTCGCTTGTGTATATTCAGGTGCAGTCTCGCCGCCGCTTGATGTTTGCAGTGTATGTTCAGGCGCAGTCTCGCTGCCGCTTGATGTTTGCGGAGAACTTACATTACCTGTGGAAGGGGGGATAGCGTTTTCTTCCTTCCTATTGCAAGCCGCCAGTGCGCACACGCATAACATTGCCGCAAAAACCGCAAAAACAAATCGTACTTTATTACTCATACATAGACAAATCACCTCACCAAAGTTTTCAGACGCCCATCCCAAAGCGTCTTATCCATTTCAGGGATTCGGTAAGCGAACCCTTGAATGACTTCGTAGTCTCACACTGCCACAACTCTCGCTTTGTTCTGGAATGCCCCAATCAGGTACAGCACTGGCAGTACCAGTCCGAGTATCAAGTTGAATACGCTGAAAGTGCCGCCGCTGGTCGCCGTCAGCACATTCCCCAGTACCGACAACATCGCCGCTAGGATACCGAACACGATGCAGATATTTGCTTTTTCCGGCTTGGCTGCGTTGGCGACGCCCAGAATACCTGCAACCAAGCTTACAATTGCGCCCAGTAATGAGAGGATGGTCGCAAAAATCAGCAAGCCCAACATCTCCTCCGTCCCCAATGCAGAGACGATCAGAGCCACGCCCAGCATGGCGATAATACCTAGAATAATACTAAGTCCGCCGCCGATAATCATGAGAATACCCGTCACTTTGAGAAATCCATTACTTTTTCTTTCCATCTAACTTCCCTCCATAAATTATTCTTAATGGCCTAACGCGAAACAAGTTCGCGGCTAAGCATCATTGCTTAGATTGGAATATGGTCAATAACGTGACATTGTTATGGAAGATACGAACCGACTCCACCGGCCGTTTTATCCCCATCGCCTATATAATCCTGGAATGACACCTGTACATACGCCTCACCGTTGTCCGTCGCAAACCATTTGTATATGGCGAGAACACCTTCCTCGTAATCGAGTTCTCCGTCAACACCGTCAAAATACTCGTCGCGTACTTCTTCGTATGAGAGATCTTTAAGCGAAAAGTCGTCGTAAGCGTTCGAAAGCTCTTCATATATGCTCTTAAGATTCGCGCTTGTGAAATGCGGAGCCGCGTCCGCTCCTTGCTCGGCTGTGCCGCTATCGACATCTCCCGCGTAGCCGTCAAGGTCGGATTCGCTGCTATCTGTGTGTGCAAGCGTCGCCTCCGCAGAGGCGTCGGGTTTGTCTGTGGTAGCGCCTTCCTTCTTCAGAGCTATTTTCATCCCGGTTTCCATAAAGTCACCGATTACCATGACGCCGTCTTCTATCGTAGCGCTGATAATATCGGTACCGTCTGAGCTGACGGTGAGGGTATTTCCTTGGGACATCCATTTGTAGGTGTCCTTTTTGCCGTCCGCACGAAACTCACATTTGTCTCCTGCCATAAATTCTAGTTCAATGCCGCCGTCGAATATTTCATTTGCGTCGTATTCGTCTCCGAACATCTCAACTGTTGTGGCCTTCCAGATGCCGATATTGGGGTCGGCAGACACGGCAGGCGAGCTTTTGTCACAGCCTGTTAAAAGCGCTAATGTTAAGGCAATAAGCAGCACCACCGCGCCAAGCTTTCTATAAAGGGTTTTTTTCGGATTGAAGTCCATGCTTTTTCTCCTTCATACTCATTGGATTCATTGAAATAGCGATTCCAGTTTGGAAAATAAATAATTGACGCTCGTATCGTAGAAAAGGAAATCGTCGATCCATACCCGGATATTCCATTCATCGAG
>DIRG01000043.1:13320-15344 GCA_002427475.1 Mageeibacillus sp. UBA5442 | reverse complement strand
GCGTTGATGCCAAGCTCCGGTCTGCTGCCGTGAGCGGTGACGCCGGCGAAAACTTCGACGTTACCATCTTTTAACTCAACACTGCAATTACTTGGAACCATGTTGACGGCGCTACCGGCTTTGGCAGTAGCGATGTGGTCGTCGCTGAGCCGCGGTAGAGTGAAACGTAAGCGTGCAATGCCTTTTTCAGCATAAATAGCGGGAAAATCGGCGTCTGCAGTAAAGCCCATTTGTGGGATTTCTTCCGTTTCAACGTAACGATCCATGCATGCGCTGCCGGACTCTTCATCGAGACCGACTATTATGCGGATGCGTTTGTCCGGGCTGTAATCAGGATCGTCCATTAAGGCTTTGGCGGCATAAAGTGCAGCTAGAGCGGGGCCTTTATCATCACTAACACCGCGAGCAATTAACTTTCCATCTTCTCGGCGCAAAACCCAAGGGTCACCGGTCCAGCCGTCACCGGCGGGGACAACGTCCAAGTGGCATACGCAAGCTACCATTTCGCTAGCTTCTTCCGGACCATATTCTGCATATCCTGCCATCTGATCGATATTCTTGGTGCGGAAACCCAACGCTTCGGCCTGACGTAGGAAGACATTAAGGGCGTCTACTGTGGCCTGCCCAAAAGGTGCATTCTCTTCTGCGCTGCCTTTAACTGAAGGGACGGCGCATAAGTCAGCGAGATCGCGTACGAAGTCTTCTTTATAGCTGTCCATTTCAGCGGCAAGGGCACTTAGCTTTTCAGGATCGGGCAGCATTAGATCTTCCTCATCCGTAAGTTCAAAAGCCAGAATGTCATCGCTATCTTCATCATGTTCTAAGATGATCAACTCAGCGCTATCATCAGCGACGTTCTTCAAACCTGCAGTGTAATCTATTCCTTCTTTATCTAGGCATTCAGGATGGGTATAGGCATAGAGTCCAACATATAGGCTCTCAGTCTCGGCAGCTTGGCCGCAAATGATACAGTTTTGCGGATTGAGATCATATCCCTCTAACTTGACTGTAAGTTTGGTCAAGAAACGCTCTATTTGCTTGGCAGTAGAATTAAAGAGGGTATCCTTGGCCCGTACAGAAAGAAAATTGTCTGTCATTTCATAGTCGACAAGCTTCAAAGGGAAGCGCTCTTCCTCAATGTATTTGCTTAAGTCAAGCAGATCTTCCGGTGCGATACCTGCTACAGGTACAAAATAACTGCTGAGTGCATCTTCTGTTTTTGCAGTAAAACAGTATCCGTTGAACTTGCCGAACACATAGTCTGCGTCTTCCGCTGCATGCCAATCATGGGCTGCTGCGAATTTAAGTAAAGCGTTTGATATCATATGTTACTCCTGCCACATTCTTTATTTGCTAAAAGCGTGTTTACACGACGTTCTTAGAGCGTTTATACTTGCTGAAATAAGTCTATCATATTTGCATTAAAACAGTATCTGTGATATCTTTATTTGCGGAAAACACACAGTGCGCGCTTCCTGTTGCTTAATATTTTTGCTTTAGATCGCTGCGTGCTGGAGGTACAAACAGGAGGAATTTATATGTCAGTAGTTAGCATGAAGCAATTGCTAGAAAGTGGTGTCCATTTTGGTCACCAAACACGTCGTTGGAATCCCAAAATGGCTCCGTATATTTTCACAGAGCGCAACGGGATCTACATCATTGATTTACAACAAACACTGAAAAAAGTCGAAGTAGCTTATCAGTTTGTGCGCGAGATTTCATCCCGCGGTGGTAAAGTTCTCTTTGTAGGCACAAAAAAGCAAGCTCAAGACTCAATTCAAGAAGAAGCTGAACGCTGCGGCATGTTCTATGTGAGCAACCGCTGGTTGGGTGGAACCTTAACCAACTTCCAAACCATTAAGAAGCGCATCAAACGTTTACACGAATTGCGTGAAATGGATGAAAGTGATTCCTGGTCAGTTCTGCCTAAGAAGGAAATCGCTAACTTGAAACTTGAACTGAGTAAACTAGAGAAGAACTTGGGTGGAGTAGCTGAAATGCGCGATCTTCCGTCCTGTCTTTTC
>DIRG01000043.1:0-13033 GCA_002427475.1 Mageeibacillus sp. UBA5442 | reverse complement strand
GGCAACGACGACGCTATTCGTGCTGTTAAGTTGATTACCGGCGTGATGGCTGATGCAGTGATTGAAGGCCGTGAAGGCGAAGACGCTATCACAGAACAGATAGCAGCAGCTGAAGAAGCTGATGCTCCGAAAGAAGAGAACGTTGACGTTCTCGATGAAAAAGTAGACGAAGAATAATATACAGAGTATTGTTTATCTAGATTGAAGGTGGATAAAATGAAGATTACTGCACAAATGGTAAAAGAGCTAAGAGAGATGACCGGCGCCCCGATGATGGACTGCAAAAAGGCATTGTCCGCTACAGATGGCGATATGGATGCTGCCGTAAAGTGGCTGCGTGAGCAGGGTATTGCTAGCGCGGAGAAGAAATCCGGACGCATTACTGCTGAAGGTATTGTTGATTCTTACATTCATGGCGAAGGACGCATCGGTGTTCTGCTAGAAGTCAATATTGAGACAGACTTTGCTGCTAAGAATGAAGACTTCCGCAAGCTGGTTAAAGATATCGCCATGCAGATTGCTGCAATGAGCCCCAGATACGTCAGAAGAGAAGAAGTACCTCAGGAAGTACTTGAGCAGGAGCTCGAGATCGCTAAGGAGACTGCCCGTAAAGAAGGTAAGCCTGAGCATATCATTGAAAAGATAGCTGAAGGTAAGGTGGAGAAATTCTATTCAGAATTCTGCCTCCTAGAGCAGGCTTTCATTCGTGACGATTCGAAGACAGTCGACCAAGTTGTTAAAGAGCTGATTGCGATAATCGGTGAAAATATCAGCGTACGGCGCTTTGCCCGCTTTGAGATGGGTGAGGGTCTCGAAAAGAGAGACTATTGCGATTTCGCGGAAGAAGTAGCAGCGCAGCTAAAGTAAAAATATGATTTAAAAAGAAGGCTCACATGAGCCTTCTTTTTTTATACTCAAAAGTAAAGTTGAGGGAATTATTATGAGTAAATACCGGCGTATCTTGCTGAAGATTTCCGGAGAATTCTTGGCAGGGGAGAAGGAAAGCGGCATTGATAATGATACTTTGCTTAGAATTGCTGAAGTCTTGGCCCAATTGAATTCAGAGGGTTTTGAGATGGCAGTTGTTGTTGGAGGCGGTAATTTTTGGCGCGGTCGAGATTATCCGAAGATGGATCGAGTTACAGCTGATCATATCGGAATGCTGGGCACAAGCATGAATGCTCTGGCCTTATCTGATGCTCTGGAGCAAAAAGGCGTAGCCACCAGAGTGATGAATGCGGTAGAGATGCCCAAAATCAGCGAATCTTTCATCCGCAAACGTGCAGTGCGACATCTGGAAAAAGGCCGTGTCGTAATCTTCGCCGGCGGAACCGGAAATCCATTCTTCACAACGGACTCTGCCGCAGCTCTACGCGCTTCCGAGATCAATGCAGATGTAATTTTGAAGGCAACTCTAGTAGACGGTGTCTACGATAAAGATCCAAAACTGCACGCAGACGCTATTATGTATACAAGCTTGACTTACGGAGAAGTGCTACAGCGCGAGCTCTATGTTATCGACGCAACTGCTGCCGCTCTTTGCCGCGATAACAAAATGCGGCTAATTGTCTTTAATCTCAATGATCCAAACAATATATCCCGTATTGCACATGGTGAGAAGATCGGCACCTTAGTAACAAACGAAGATTAAGACTGATTCCGATAACAAGCTTGGTTTAATACCAAAAGAATGATGGATTTGTTAGAATAAAGGATATATGAATAATTGGTACCATAAGCAGGAGGTGCAAGATGGCTAATATTGAATATAACAGTAAGTCTTTAGCTCCATTTGAAGAAAAGATGAAAAAAACCATTTCCGTATTAAAAGATGATTTTCAGACGATCCGAGCCGGGAGAGCTAACCCGAGGATTCTTGACGGTATCACTGTTCCTTATTACGGTGTAGAGACACCGATCAACCAGGTGGCAAGTGTTCAGGTGCCTGAGGCTCGTATGCTCGTGATTACACCCTGGGATAAGACTGTCTTAAAGGAACTGGAGCGTGCAATACAGGCATCCAACCTTGGCATCAACCCTATGAACGACGGACAGAGTTTACGTTTGGTTTTCCCGCCTTTAACAGAAGAGCGACGTCAGGAATTAACACGTGAAGTTTCACAAATGGGTGAAGACGCCAAAGTATCGGTGCGTAATATTCGTCGTGAAGCCATAGATCTGTACAAGAAATACCTCAAAGACAGTGACATCTCGGAGAATCTCTATTACACAGTAGAAGACGATATCCAAAAGCTTACAGATCGACACGTAGAACTGTTGGACGTAGCTGTCAGTGAGAAGAATGAAGAATTGATGGAGATCTAAATCGAGTGAATAGCGATGTAGAAAGTCAGCAGGGGATATTGGACCATTTGGCCGTAATCATGGACGGCAATGGTCGCTGGGCACAAAAACGTGGCCTAGCAAGATCTGCCGGCCATCGCTATGGTGCTGAAAAACTTTACGATCTTTGCGTTATGTGCATTGAACGCCGGATCAAGTACGTGACCGTGTATGCTTTTTCTACCGAGAACTGGCGTCGGCCTGCAGATGAAGTCGAACAACTGATGGATCTGTTCGTATATTTTTTCCATAAATATAAAAAAGAAATGGAAAAAGAGGGAATCAGAATGCGTGTTTCGGGCGTGAAGGACGGCTTGTCTCAGCGAATTCTGGATACGATTACTGAAGCAGAGAGCGTGTCGAAAGATCGCACGACCTTGCAACTAATTCTGGCTTTCAATTATGGTGGCAGAAGAGAAATTGTTGATAGCAGCAAAAAGATCGTGGCTGCTGTACAAAGCGGTGAGCTCAGTCTTGATGATCTGGATGAAGAGGTTTTTCAGAATTACTTGTATTTGCCTGACGTTCCGGATCCCGATCTAGTCATTAGACCGAGCGGTGAACAGCGGATGTCCAATTTTTTATTATGGCAGAGTGCATATAGCGAACTCTATTTTGCAAAAGTACTCTGGCCGGATTTTTCAGCTGAAATTCTCGATCAAGCTTTGGCAGATTATACTGAGCGTGATCGGCGTTTTGGTGCTCTTTAATTAAGCGAAGGCAAACAATATTTGCCTTGGAGGAGATTATGAATACGGAATTAAGTGTACGTATCAAAACAGCAGTGATAATAGTACTTGTCATGCTGGCTTTTTTAATACCCGGGTATTGGCTGCCATTCATTCCTTTGATCCTCTTTTTGGCTATTACGTTTTACTCTAGTTTGGAAAAGGGCAACGCAGTCTCTAGACGCATGCCTGATATCGATATTAGGAGCAGCGCCATAGCCTCTGTATTAATCATTGTTCCTATGCTTTTCGTAATACCTGACGGCTGGTTTGTCCGTGGTATTCCGGAAGCGAGCTCTTCTTTGGCGCCGCCGATTGTCGCGCCAACACTTATCTCAGTCTATACTGCCGCTCTTTTGATCTTCAGTGCGCTGTGGATTCTGACTTCTGCTTTGAGAAAGGGCGTAGAGAGATTGCCTTTCTCGATTTTTGAAACCTTTATCGTCATTTCTTCGTCGGTGCCACTAGCAGCTGTGATCACGCTTTTCTACGCTATTCCTAATGGCTTTTTCTGGGTATTGCTGGCCATATTCACCCCTTGGTTGTCGGATACTTTTTCTTACTTTACAGGTAGCTTACTTGGTGCGAACAAAATGGCTACAAAAATCAGCAAGCAAAAAACTTGGGAAGGTACTCTTGGAGGTATTGTCGGTACTTGGATTTTTTATCTCCTCTATTTCCCTTTGTTGCTCGGGCCTAAGCTCGGCTTGAATAACTGGGCAGCAATTGTTTTCGCAATTGTCGCAGGCTTAGTTATGAGCCTCGTTTCGACAGCTGGTGACCTATTTGCGTCCAGCATTAAACGTTGGTGCAGAATTAAGGATTTCGGAAGCATTCTACCCGGGCATGGTGGTATCACTGACCGTTTTGACAGCATGACGTGGACCATGCCGGCCATCTTGATTTTGGCTCTTTTGACGCACAGCATCCTCTAAAATGTCTGAAGTATTACCATTAAGCTATAAGTCGGAAGTGCGCAAATCTAGTAATTTGTCGATTCTGGGCAGTACAGGTTCTATTGGTACGCAAACTTTGGATGTAGCTAGAGAATGCGGCTATCGAGTTGAAGCATTATCCTGCAATAAAAATATAGACCTCTTGCTAACTCAAATTGAGGAATTCCAACCGCGCCTAGTTAGCGTTGGCGATGCCACTGTTGCAGCAGAACTGAAAGAGCGCCTCCGTGATTCCGCCAAGGTTAGAAATGATATGGAGATAATGCACGGCAACGAGGGAAATAGGGCAGTGGCTACTTGTCCTGATGTTGATACCGTTGTTGCCGCTATTGTCGGCTTCGCCGGCTTGTCAGCGGTACTGGAAGCAATCCGCTTGGGGAGAAAGATTGCTTTAGCTAATAAAGAAACCCTAGTAGCTGCTGGCAAGTTAGTTATGCAAGAAGCATATCTTCACGGAGCCAGCATTATCCCTCTAGATAGTGAACACTCTGCCATCTGGCAGTGCATGCTCGGACGTCCCGAAAACTCATGGAGAAAGATTTACCTTAGCTGTTCCGGCGGACCTTTTCGAGGCTATAGTCGAGCTGAATTAGAGAAGGTAACGCTCAAGGATGCCTTAAACCATCCGACTTGGGATATGGGTGCCAAGATAACAATTGATTCTGCCAGTCTGATGAACAAGGGTCTGGAAATTATTGAGGCTTACTGGCTGTTTGCCGCTAGAGAAGAAGCAATTGATGTGCTTATCCATCCCCAAAGTATAATTCATTCAATTCTCTCTTTTGTAGATGGCGGTGTAGTAGGAATCTTCGGTTCTCCCGATATGAAACAGCCAATCCATCAAGCGTTAGCCTTTCCGGAAATAGTGGAACGAGATGAAAGCTATGCTTTTGATCCTTTGGCGAAAGAGAATGCTGAGCTGAGTTTCGAACGACCGGACGAGGCAAGTTTTCCTTCACTGCGTCTAGCACGTGAAGCCCTTCAAGCGGGCGGTTTAGTCCCGCTAGCCTATAACGCAGCGAATGAAGCTGCTAACTACTTGTTCCGTCGAGAACGAATATCTTTTGTAACAATCTTTGAAATTGTTGCGAAAGCTTTAGAAGAGTTTCATAATCTATCCAATGTGAAAACGGGTTCATATGATGATATGATATTTGCTCACGAGAAAATTCTAGCTGCTGTCTTTGAGCGCTATGCTCCTGATTTAGACAGCCGCTTATTATTATAGTTTCATTGGAGTTGCTATGACTTTAGTTGGTATTTTAGTTGGAATCTTAATATTGAGTCTGATTATGGTTCTTCACGAATCAGGACACTATTTTGTGGGTAAAGCTTTGGGCTTTAAGATTGAAGAGTTTTCGATCTTCATGGGACCGGTGCTGTTTGAGCGCGAGAAAAACGGAATTAAATATAATATAAAAGCTATACCTATCGGTGCTTCAGTTCGCTTTGCCGGCGAAGAAGAATCAGAGGAAGAAGGGGTTGCGCCGAAATATGAGTCGGATGACCCCGGCTTGTTTTTCAATCGCCCCAAATGGAGACGCGCTGTTGTCGTTTTCATGGGACCTTTCATTAACTTTTTAACTGCTCTCTTGGCTTTCTTGCTCCTGTTTAACCTTACTGGTGCCGTAATCCCACAGATTAGCGCTGTAGAAGACAACACTGTTGTGGCTGAATCAGGTGAGATAGGCGTTGGTGATGAAATAGTCTCAATTAACGGTTATCGTGTTCGATCAGGTTTAGATGCTTCGATGGCTCAGCTAACCGGTGACCCGGCTGCAGGCTGGGAGATTACATATATTGATGCTGAGAGCGGAACAAGGAGAGAGACAAAGCTTAGTCCGCAAACTATCGAACAAACAGCTATAGGTATTAACTATCTTGATGACAATGGCAAGTTCATAATTCAATATGTGGCTCCGGATTCAAATAACGGGAATCCTGTGCTCCTGCCAGGGGATGAGATCCTAGCAATTGAGGGTATTCCTTTCTCTGACCACGATCGTATCGGAAATGTGATTTCCTCTTCGGTCGGCACACCGCTGATTATTGAAGTTATCCGCGATGGCGAGCGTGTGCGGCTTGAATCAGCGCCTTCCATCATTACATCCGCCATGCCTTTAGGACTTTACTTGACTCAAACGCACAAGTTCTCAGATACCGTGCAACAAAGCTTAGCTTACCCATGGTCGATTATTCGCTCTAACATCGCAGGTATCGGTATGATTTTTTCCGGACAGTTAGAGTTGCGTGATAGCCTGGCAGGCCCTATCGGTATAGTAAGTATCGTGAGTGAGACCGTGCAACAGAGCACGACTTTCCGCCAAGTAATCGAATACGTTTTGATGCTCTTCGGCTTGATATCGGTAGCGGTGGGTTTCTTTAACCTACTTCCAATTCCTCCCCTTGATGGTGGGCATTTGCTCTTTACTGCTATTGAGGGTATTAGACGCAAGCCCTTATCAGAAGGGTTTAAGCGGGTGGTGACGTCTATCGGTCTTGTGATATTCCTGGCATTGTTCGTATTGGTAATTTACCTTGATGCTTCAAGGTTGTTAGGGTTCTAATTTAAGATGATTAAGAGAAGACAAACTAGGCAAGTTCAGGTAGGAGGAGTACGTGTTGGTGGCAACGCGCCTATTTCGGTGCAATCCATGTTGACTACTGACACTCGCGATGTTGAGGGTTCTTTGAACGAAATAACGCGTCTTGCAGAAGCAGGCTGCGATATTATCCGTCTGGCTGTGCCGGATGCAGAAGCCTCTGCAGCCTTAAAAGAGATCTGCCTTCACTCTCCCATCCCGGTGGTTGCTGACATTCATTACGATTATCGCTTGGCTTTGGCAGCGATCCGTGCAGGCGCAAACGCAATCCGAATAAACCCCGGAAATATGCGAGACGAAGAGGGGATACGCGAAGTCGCTACACTAGCGCGCAGGCGTAGTGTTCCTATTCGTGTAGGCGTAAACTCCGGTTCAATTAGCAAAGAAGTTCGGAATCTCTATGATGGTGTTAATGCTCAGTCTTTGGCCTATACAGCGCTGGAAGCCTGTAAAGCCTTGGAGAATTACGATTTCGAAGACATCTGTGTATCCGCTAAAGCTTCCTCGCCGCTGATGATGATTGAAACCTACCGCATGCTGTCGGATCACTTCGACTATCCTTTGCATTTAGGTGTCACAGAAGCGGGGACAGTAAACGAAGGTACAATCCGTTCCACTATCGGCATAGGTAGCCTCTTATTAGATGGTATTGGCGATACCATCAGAGTCTCTCTGACTGCTGATCCGATCCAAGAAGTTAAGGTCGGTATTTCTATCCTCAGATCACTATCACTGCGCGACGAAGGGGTTCGTCTAATCAGCTGCCCCACCTGTGGTCGCACAGAAGTTGATTTAATGAATATGGCGCAGGAATTGGAAGCAAAACTTGCTCCGATTAAAGCGCCTCTGACAGTGGCTCTGATGGGCTGTTCTGTCAATGGTCCAGGTGAAGCCAGGGAGGCCGACGTCGGTCTAGCTGGTGGCCGAGGATTTTTCTTCTTATTTAAAAAAGGCGATATTATTGCCAAACTTAGCCAAAAAGATGCAATTCCTGCCCTGATGGCAGAGATAGATAAATTGCTGGAGGAGTCGGAGCAGTCGAATGGCATCTAATGAGCTGGGCCTGTTTTTGGCCGATTTTGTTGCGCCCACAAACATGGCTACGGATATAGCTGCCGAGAGCTTAGTCCAGGCAGTTAAAGTTAATTCACCTACTTCTCTCATCATAGAGATTAGCTGCAGCACTTATCCGGATCCTTCTTTGTTGACCTCTTTCGAACAGTTGATCGCTCGTGAATATTCGTTAGAACACGTTATTATTTCGCATTCGGTAAATGTTGAAGCTGGCGAGTTCAAGAATGCCTACGCTAAATATTGCGAAAAACTTACGCCTTGGCTCTTTTTTCATTTGCAGCAAAATGAGATTATTCCAGCAAACATGGACAGCGAGAGCTTAATTTACGATAGTGAAAAAAATATCTATATCTTATATTTAGCTAAAACTGCGCAGACAAAGCAAATCCGAGAGAGCATTCAGGAGTTTTTGCGCGAACATGCTGCAGCCTTGTGTGATGTTGAAATTAAGGTTGCTAGCGGAGTCGGGAAAGACCGCTCGAAGTCTGCCGCTTCGAAGAGTAGAGCTAAGCAAAAGCCCGAGACAGGTAAACTGATTTGGGGTAATGAATGGAGCCACCGAAGTAAGGATACCCCTGCCGAAAACATCAGCGTTGAAATTAAGACAGCGGTTGTTAGTGGCGACGTAAGCTTTTTTGAGATATTTATGAATCGAAATGGCTCGGCGCGCGTTTCCTTTGCCTTAAGCGATGAAACAAGTTCTGTTCGAGTGATGCTCTTTTGTGACGAAAAAACTGCTAAGCGTTTGCAAGAAAGCTTGAAAGGCGCAAGGGCACGTGTACGCGGAACTACCCAATTTAATCACTTTCGCAATGAGTGTGAGCTGAAGGCGAGTGGTATCCGTCTTTTGCCTCCGCGAGAGCGACGCCGTGATGAAGCTTTGCAGAAGAGAGTTGAACTTCACATTCATTCAATGATGAGTGAAGACGATGCCTTGATCGACGCCGGAGATATTGTGCGCCAAGCTGCGCATTTCGGACACGAGGCTGTGGCTATTACAGATCATGGAGTGGTGCAAGGTTTTCCGGCTGCTTTTGAAGCTAGTGAAGAAATGGCTCGCGCAGGTAAAGCTATTAAGCTGATTCTAGGCATGGAGGGCTATGTTGTAGATGACGGTCAGCTTCTCTGTTATGGACTGCCTGAAGAAATTGATGATCAGCTTGATCTCTTAGAGAGTGGTATCGTCTCAATAAGTGTCCAAACAGAGATGGATCGCTTATTGGTCTTTGTCTCCGACGAGAATCAGAGTAAGACATATGAGATCGTTCAATCAGATCCCGAACGAATTAAAAACTTAAGAGAAATTGCTGCTTTTATCGACGGACGTACGCTCCTGCTTGATCGGATTGAATCCATCCGTATATTGCGCAAAGAAGGCTTTGCAGTCGAGGACGGTGCGCCTCGTGTTAAGTTTTTCATGCCCTATATCTTGCTTCCTGAGATCAGAAAGTTTAGCAAGAAGCATTTCTCGGATTCTGAATTCTCTTTTACTGAAAAGGTCAGAACTCTGGAGGAGCTGAAAGCTAATTTAAGAGCATTTTGTGATCTCTGGCATTCTTTACCGGAGGCAAGGCTGTCTTATTTGAATCAGATGGCGGGAGAGGTGAATTTCCAGCAGCGCCGTCAGCAAAAATATCGTCACAATCACATTGTTCTTCTGGCTAGGAATTCTTTGGCTCTTTACAATCTATACCGTTTGGTATCCCTTTCGCTTACTGAACAGTTTTATTTCAAGCCACGTATTCCTCTGTCGCGTCTCGATTTTTTCCGAGACGAATTGATTGTCGGTTCGGCCTGTGTTTCCGGGGAAATCTTTCAAGGTCTACTGCAGCTTTTCCGTTCTAATGGTCAATCTTACGAGAAGACAAAAGAGGCTTTGTCCGGCTCTAATTTGCCGACAAAATGCCGGAGATATGATTATCTCGAAATTATGCCCAGATCCAATAACCATTTCTTGACTCGCAGCGACAATCCAATGTATCCGCCCGTCTCTGTTAAAGGCTTAGAAGACCTGAACCGCTTGATCTTAGATTTAGGAGAACTAGTCTCTTTGCCTGTATGTGCGACGGGAGATGCTCATTATCTGGAAGCGGAAGATGATGTTTTTCGGCAAATTATTGTTTCGAAAAAATTTGGCGTCGATGAGGACGCACAAGATTCCGGACTTTATTTCCGCACGACAAATGAAATGTTAGAAGAGTTCTCTTACCTGGGCGAGGAGAAGGCTTTTGAACTGGTGGTAGAGAATCCTGCCAAGATTGCCGCTCTTGTAGAAGACGGCTTAAGACCCTTTCCGGATGGATCTTTTCCGCCTCAAATTGATAGCGCACCTGAGATGTTGCGTCAAAAAACTTATGAACGGGCACAGGCTCTCTATGGACGTCAAGGGGAACTACCGGATGCGATTGACAAGCGCGTTAAGAGAGAACTTGACGCCATTATTGGCAACGGATTCTCGGTCATGTATTACATTTCCGCCGCTGTCGTGGAGCAATCAAATAATGACGGCTATATCGTAGGCTCCAGAGGCTCGGTCGGTTCTTCTTTCGTAGCTACATTGCTCGGCATCACAGAAGTTAATCCACTTGAGCCGCACTATCTCTGCCCCTCATGCAATTATTTTGCAATGATTGATGACAACTCTCATGGTTCCGGTTTCGATCTACCGCAGAAAGATTGTCCTGACTGTGGCAGTAATTTGCACCGTGATGGGCATAACATACCTTTTGAGACTTTCTTAGGCTTCGACGGTGACAAACAACCGGACATTGACCTGAATTTCTCGGGCTTTTACCAGTCACGCGCACACGATTTTATTGAGAAGATGTTCGGAGAGGACTATACCTTCCGTGCAGGAACCATATCTGCTTATGCGGAGAAAAACTCTTTAGGTTTAGTTAGCTCGTATTTTGAAAAACTGGATACCAACAGACCTCTTGTGGAAAAACAAAGGTTGGCGGAGAAAATTGTAGGTGTCAAACAAACGACAGGGCAGCATCCGGGAGGAATGGTAGTTGTCCCCAATGACTACGAAATATATGACTTTACACCGGTGCAATATCCTGCGAACAAACGGAAAGAGGGAGTTATTACTACTCACTTCGACTTTAACTCCATGCACGACACGCTTTTGAAGCTGGATATTTTGGGTCATGACGATCCCTCAATGCTTAAACTGCTGTCCGACTGGACGGGTGTTGATGTGACCACCATTCCGATACCTGATCCTAAGGTAATGTCACTCTTTGAGGGCGTGGAAGTTCTGGGAATCGAAAGTGAGGACGAAACCGAGGTCGGGACGATCGGTATCCCGGAGATGGGAACCTTTATTGTCCGCGACATGATTAGGGAAGCCAAACCTAAGAGCTACGACAACATTATTCAGCTCTCCGGCCTCTCACATGGTACCGGCGTTTGGGCCGGCAATGCGCAGGATTTGATCAGAGACGGTACCTGTACCATTGACAACGTTATCGGCTGCCGCGACGGCATTATGACCACGCTACTTTCCTACGATCTGCCCAAAGAGGACGCTTTTGCCATTATGGAACGCGTACGCAAAGGCCGTGGTATGACTCCGGAACAAGAGAAATTAATGCTTTCTTGTGATGTGCCCAAGTGGTACATTGAAAGCTGCCGCAAAATTCAATATATGTTCCCTCGGGCTCATGCGGTCGCTTATACCATTTCAGCTTTACGTATCGCCTGGTTTAAGGTCTATTATCCGGAAGAGTATTACGCAGCCGCCTTTACTATTCGCGGAGCGTTCGACGCCAGTTATATGTTAGATGAACAGGAAGAGATTGAAAGAAGGCTCGCCGCTTTGTCCGCCGACGGTAAGCTGCGCTCTTCGCCCACAGATATTAAGGTCTACTACACCCTGGAACTGGTACGAGAAATGCTACGACGTGGTATCTCTTTCTTGCCGATTTCTCTTTACCACTCTGACGCCACAAACTTCATAGTTGAAGAAAATGGCAAGCTGAGGCCGCCCTTGGCTTCAGTACCGGGTATGAGTGAGAAGACTGCTATACCGATCGTGGAAGAAAGAGAAAAGGGAGATTTCCTTAGTGTAGAAGATCTCAAGTTGAGAGCAGGAGTAAATTCTGCGGTGACTGAAGAACTACGTCTCTGTGGTGCACTGGACGGATTGCCGACATCGACACAAATTGACTTGTTTTCTTTACTTGATCAACCTTAGAATCTAATAAGATAAGATGATTAGAAGGAGTTGACCGGTGAGCTTATTCGTAAATGTTCATCTTGCAAATGCGAATCGCAATTTCGATTCTGCCTGGACGTATAAAATCCCTCGGAATCTTGAGGACAAGATTACAGTGGGGGCGGTCGTTCAGGTGCCTTTCGCCAGTCGCAGCAAGGTTCAACGAGCCTATGTCACCGAAATTCTCCATGAATTGCCCGCTCGTCTCACGCCGGATAAAGTGAAGTCCGTTATCGCATTATTGACCAAAGAGGCTGTTGTAACAGCGGAGCAAATTATCTTAGCACGAGAAATGAAGCGTCGCTATTTTTGCACTATTGCAGAAGCCCTTGATACTATGTCTCCTCCTTATGTCCTTAGTAGTGGCAGCAAATCGACGTTGGCGGCCAAACTTGTAGACAGAGAACAAGCCATGGATCTCTTGGATGGTGATGAACTCAGATCGAACAATCATGTGCGAGTAATCGAGTTTTTGCTTGAATATGAGTGTGCACCTTTAAGCGAGATCCGCCAGGCAGTGGGAGTAAGCCAGGCGATTTTAAAAACAATGGAGAAGAACGACATTCTCGAATTCTTTCGCACTCGTGTAGAGCGAGAAGACGAAAGTGAAATTCCTGAATTTGAGTTTGAGGAAGCAAAAGCTCCAACACCAGAACAAAAGAACGCTATCGAGCAGATAGTTGCGGCTTCTGAAAACAATAATGACGCAAATGAACTTAAAGAGTTTATGCTCTACGGAGTCACCGGTAGTGGCAAAACCGAAGTGTATTTGCAAGCAGCACAAAAGGTTCTGAGCCACGGCAAGGAGATCTTGATTTTGGTACCGGAGATTTCCTTAACGCCCCTGATGACCAGGCGTCTTCGCAGTCGTTTCGGTGAAAATCTCGCCATATTACATAGCCGGCTATCTCCGGCAGACCGCTATCAGGCGTGGAAGAAAATAATTACTAAAGAAGTGCAGATCGTGGTTGGTGCCAGATCGGCTGTCTTTGCACCACTGGAGAATATAGGCCTCATAGTTGTTGACGAAGAGCAGGAAGGCACTTATAAGGCTGAAACAAAACCGCGTTATCATGCCTTAGAGATCGCTCGCATGCGAGCTCTTTT
>DIRG01000119.1:10002-10488 GCA_002427475.1 Mageeibacillus sp. UBA5442 | reverse complement strand
TCCGCTAGAGGGAGCGGATGATATCTTAGTCCTGCAAACTACAAGTGCTTTTGAGGAGTTTTTGGACGTGCCGATTCTGCACGATGTTGACTTGATCGTTAAAAGCCATTCTGGCTTGAAGGTTCCGCTGCAAAGCCTATATGATTACTCCGAGACGGATAATATTGCCAAGCTGCTGAAAATCAAAGACGGAGTCAGCACAGAGGTGATAGTTTTTGTGCGTGCTCAAGACGATACGCACGCCATTGTGGAGGGGAGAAGCGGCGATAGCGAAGCGCCGCTAGTGAATGAGCTTTACGTCTTAAATCCTTGGACTAATGAGCCGGGGAGTCTGCTCGAGTAGACCGAACTAATTTAAGAATGCATTTTCGTTTTTTTACGGAAATTTGCGCAATATATTAAAAAAATATGATTTGATGAAATACGAATTTGTGGAGGGAGTAGGTTTTTGAAAGATGATCTTTTGACAGCTTCACAGGCTGATGA
>DIRG01000119.1:9391-9741 GCA_002427475.1 Mageeibacillus sp. UBA5442 | reverse complement strand
GATGCGGTTCAGCTCATTGCAGTGAGCAAGAACTTTGCGCCGAGTGATATCGATGCGATTTTGGAGCTGGGGCACGTAGATTTGGGCGAGAACAGGGTTCAGGAAATGAACAGTAAGATTGAGCATTACTCGTCTGAAGGCAAGTTTTTGAACTGGCATATGATTGGGACTTTGCAGCGGAATAAGGTGCGGCAGATTGTGGGGCGTGTGGTTTTGATTCACTCCGTGGATTCTTTGCGCCTGATTAAGGAAATTCAGAAAAGGTCTGCTCAAGCAGGCTGTATTACTGAGGTTCTTTTGCAGGTCAATATTTCGGGAGAGGAAAGCAAGCACGGCTTTAGTAGCGAGCA
>DIRG01000119.1:0-9157 GCA_002427475.1 Mageeibacillus sp. UBA5442 | reverse complement strand
CTGATGACGATGGCGCCGCACTATGAGGATCCGGAACTGACCAGGCCGATATTCAAAGCGACACGCTTGTTACAAGAGGAGCTGAGCTCAAATTTGGCTATGCCGGAGTTTAATCACTTGTCGATGGGGATGACGAACGACTACCATCAGGCCATTGCGGAAGGTAGCACTATGGTGCGGGTGGGGAGTGCGATTTTTGGCTCTAGGTACCAGTGAAGTCCGATTACTGGTACACTTATAGCAATAAAGGACAAATGAAGAGGCCTGTGTTTCTTGAAACTCAGTCCGAGCGAACCTATAATGGAATTTAATCTTAATTTTGGAGGATGAACGTATGAGCTTCCTGACGAAAATACTCGGAAAACCCCCTGAGGATGATTTCGACGATTTTGACTATCACGACGATGAATATGAAATCGAGAATCGTTCCTATGAGGAACCCCTCAGCAACCGCCAGCAGCCTAAGCGGAGCTCTCGCGACGGCCGGGTTGTTGACATTAGGGAAGCGCGCAATGATTCACAACACGTTGTGATGCTGGTTGAGGCTGTTGATATCGATTCAGCTTGGCCCGTTTGCGATCACGTGAAATCCGGCCACACAGTCATTTGTAATACTGAACGCCTGAGCCAGGAAGTTCGTGTCCGCTTTCAGGATATTGTCTCCGGTTCAGCTTATGCGATTGGCGGCATTTTGCAGATGGTCTCTCAATATATTTTCGTTTTTGCTCCACGCTCTACACGAATTGACTTTGATGATGGGCACTTCTCCACTGAGGTTATCAGTCGAACTGTCAACGCCGGCAGAGCAAAGACATATAATGGTCCTGTGATGCGATGAACCCTATACTATCCTTAATAATGACCATAAAAACTGAAGAAGCTCAGTCGGTTGCTGATGCCTTCTCTTTTCTGGACGAATTGTGTGAGGCAGATAGGGAGAAGATAGATCTTTCTTTAATCTGCAATTGTGAAAGCACGGGTTTCGCTCAGTCTGCTCAAGCCTACGTGACTGAACGCGGGCTGGAAATGCGTTTGTATCAGTCACGCCACAAGGGCATGGGTAGTGAGATTCACTCCTCAATCAAAGATGCTGCGGGCGAATGGTACATGCTTCTTTCGGGCGATGACAGACTTAATGCCGGGGCTTTTTCTAAATTCTTACACGTGTTGCGACCGGATTATTTGCCTGCCACCGTCGGGATTGTTGCCTACAATGTCTTGGAAGAAGAAGTGGATGACGAATGGCAGACCATGTCCTTGGAAAGAATTTTCCCCATGGCCTTCAAGCCATACGAATGGGAAGAATTGAAGCGCTTCAGTCGCTCGCGCCTTTTCACGATGAACAACTCGGTTTTCCGGACTAAGCTTTTGAAAAAAGCTCCTCTACGCATGCCGGAGGGTTCGGATCTGGCTGAGTATGTCTATTCATATTTGCTTTTGCCTTATGTTAAGCATCTTTACTACGCGAATTATGACGTTCGCTATTCCGTCCCGACTGCGGGAAACGGAGGCGGTGAGGACATCACGGATAAGGTAGACGATTTGCTACGCATTACCCGTATGCTCTACGACGTATATCGTTTAGAAGATGATGTGCGCGATGAGTCTCAGCGCGAATATATGTACACTTACCTGACGGCCATAGTTTCTACGGCGGCCTTATCGCTTTTGGAAAAGGAAGATGAGGAATATTACGATCGCTTGGAAAAACTGTGGCGCTGGATGAGGCGGGTGGATCGTGCTATGTATCGCCGCGTTAGAAGCAATATCCTTTATATCATCAACCATATGTCAAAAGATCGCTGGCGTATTTTGCGGCGACAAGGCATAAAGTTGTCTAAACGTTTCCTCACGTTGAACCACTGACAGTTTCAAAAAAGCTCTGGAGGCTCTTTATGAACAATGCTGATTTTATTAATTTGATTGGACAGACGGCCGGCGTCGTCATCGGATTGGATATCGGCGGCACAACTACTAAAATTGTAGGTTTTGCCAACGGAGAACTGCTGACGGAAAAGTTAGTTGAGGCGAGCGATCCTGTTGCCTCAGCCTATGGGGCGCTGGGCAAATTCTTGCGCGAGAATGACCTCAAGCTGGCCGAGGTGCAGGAGATTAGGACGACCGGCGTCGGGTCTTCGGCTATCAGCGGCAATCTCTTTGACTGTCCGACGCGACGGGTGCCGGAGTTTAATGCGACCGGACTCGGCGGTCTCTATGTGGCTGGCCTCGAGCGCGCGGTTGTCGTAAGCATGGGCACGGGTACTTCTATCGTCTATGCAGATCAGGAAACAAGTAGACACATCATCGGCTCCGGGGTCGGCGGCGGTACTTTGCTGGGCTTGGCAGATCGGATGCTGAATGTGCGGGATTTCACTTCTTTGGCAGAGATGGCAGATCAAGGTAGTTTGGAAAACGTGGACCTTACCATCGGTGACATTTCCTGCGAAGCCATCGGCAATTTGACGGCCAACACGACGGCCTCTAACTTCGGTAAAGTGAACGACAAGGCCCAGCCCAATGATCTGGCGCTCGGCATTGTCAATCTCGTCTTCCAGTCTGTCGGCACTGCGTCGGTTATGTCAGCACGCTTGGCTGATGTGGACAAGGTTGTGTTCACAGGCAATATGGTGCGCATGACCCAGGGCAGAAATACGCTGCAAACCTTCTCAAAACTCTACGGCATCGAGATGATCGTGCCGGAAAGAGCGGAGTTCGCGACAGCGATCGGTGCTGCCCTACACCAGAAGGACGAGTTGACTCACAAAGTATTCTAAGAGATTTTCGCCCGGTCGGAAATTTTTCTCGAAAAAAATCGCTCGCGGGGGAATACCGCGAGCGTTTTGCTTTTTCGGATTTAGCGTTGTGCTAAGATATCAAATTCTCAAATTCAGCTACATAGGGTTCGAAGGATTCTACGCTCTTGATCCAGGTCTGTTTATCCGTCAGATCTAAGCCGACCAGTGCGCCAGTTTCCTCCGAAGTAGACACTGTGGTTGCGGTCAGCATCTGATCATACTTCTCCATGAAATCGCTGCCTTCTTTTTGGGCTTTATCATAGAGGGCGGCAGAGAAGAGGGAGCCGAAAGCGTAAGGGTAATTGTAATAACTACGACCTGCAGAATAGTAGTGACCCTTACAGGCCCACATGTAGGGGTGGAGGCTCTCAGCGTCTAGGCCGTCGCCGTAAGATTCCACTTGAGCTTCGTGCATGATTGTTTGCAGATCTTCGGAGCGTAAATTTTCCTTTTGCACACGCTCGAATACTTGCTGCTCAAAGAGGAAGCGCGAGAGAATATCGCAGCAGGTTTGGCCGATGTTCATCAGGAGACTGTCCAGGAGCCCCAGCTTTATTTCCGGATCGTCGCTGGCTTCAATCTGCTCCAACGCGAAGTGAATTTCGTTGAAGGTCGAGGCTGTTTCTGCCACCGGCATTGAGTAATCTTGGCTGAGTGGAGCGTGATCTTCGATGCGTGCGCCGTGATAGGCGTGCCCCAGCTCGTGTGCCAGGGTGGTGATGGCGCTGAAGGAGCCGTCAAAATTCGACAAGACCCGGCTCTGCTTGATGATGGACAAGTTGGAGCAGAAAGCTCCGCCTACTTTGTTCTCTCTGGGGTAGAAGTCGATCCACTGGTCTTCGTAGGCGCGGTCGATTACTGCGGCAATCGGCGGGTGTAGTTTTTCAAAAGATGAGACCAACATTTCTCTGGAATCTTCGACAGTGTAGCCGCTAGGCAGTTTGCCGATCGGTGCGAACATATCCGCCCAGTGCAGGCTTTCTTGCCCGAAATACTTCGCCTTGGCTTTATAGTAGCGGACAAAAATATCCTTCTTCTCAATGAGGGCGTCGATCAGAGCGTCCAGGGTTTCACGGCTGGTACGGTTGCGGAAGAGCGACTCATCCAGAGGGCTGGCGTGGCCGCGACGTTCTGTCAAATAATTGACCTGGCCCTTGATTGAGTTGAGGGCACCGGCAAGTGATTTTTCGATTTGAGGATAAAGCGAGAGTTCAGCTTCGTAGGCTTTATGCCGCAACTCTTGATCAGGGTCGTAGGCCAGATTGCGCAGTTCGGTTAAGGTTTTGCTTTCGCCGTCCATTTCGACGCTGGCGGTGGATGTCAGTTGATCAAAGAGGTTTTCCCAGGCACCGACGCCGTAGATGTTTAGGTGGGCGATCAGTTCCTCCAGTTCGGCGTCCAAGAGGAAGCCGGCTTCGGCCTTTGATTCGTGTAGCATGAACTCGTAGTGTTGCAGCTCATTTTCTTTAATCAGTTCGTCAATGTCTTGCGCAGCTACTAGGCGCTTGAGACCAACCTCGAAGGGTTGGAAACCGGCCATAATTCCTCTGATTCTATTCAAGAGGGCGATAGTTTTGCTAATGCTGGTGTCTGCGTTCATGCGCAGAACGAGGTACGAAGCCAGCTTGGTAACGAGCTCGCTTAGCTCTTCAGACAATTTGACCCCTTCCTTAATCTGCTCCACGGCACCGGCTTCTGTTTCAAAAAACGTGCGGCTGTCTTCTACTATTTTGCTTAGCCGTTCAAAATCCTTCTCTATCTGAGGGTCTTCTAAACTGTCGTAAAGTGGACTTAGGTCCCATCTTCCTGCTTCTTTCATCGTAGCCTCCTTTTTTTGCTTCAAAAATCATTCTAACATTACTGTTCTCACTGGCACACTTAAGGCGCAAAAGCGAAACGTCCTAATCTGCCGGAATTTTACGGTAGGTACGCGGCCTGCTCCAGAGAGAGCGCGCCTTCTTTCAGTTCGATTCTCTCCAGTTTACTGCCGTCGGCGCGTAAGAGATAGGCCTTTCTCGCTTGATCCGCTTTGATTATGTGGTACTCGTCGCCGATTCTGACGAGGGCTACATTGTCTTCCAACGCAACGCCGACCGTCTGATCTTCCAGAATCATCTCGTCGAAACCTTCGCGACCTTCCTCATTGTAGTGTGGGCAATGCGCCGCCGGGATCAGACCTAGACCATAGACGCGGATAAAATCCCACTGCCCCTGATTACGAAAGGAAATGCTGTCGCTATGACCGAATTGAAACCAACAGATTGAACCTGCGCTTAGGCCGGACAACACGACACCCTGTGCATAGGCTTCGCGCAAGAGAGAGTCGACGCCCAAGTCTCGCCAGCGCTCCATCATCATGTCCGTGTCACCTCCGCCAACATAGATAATATCTGCTGAGAGGATCTTGTCGCGGATCTCCGCAGTCTCATAGTCCTGGCTGATCAGGCAGAGGGAGTCAACGTTGCAGCCCCAAGCAGTAAACTTTTCTTCGACGGTCTTGATGTAACCCGGGGCGTCGGAGCTGGCCGTAGGTATGAAGAGTAGGTTTGGATTCTCGCATTCCGCTAAAGAGACGATGTAGCGGTCAATTACTTGCGTTTCGCCTAAGGCGATCTCGCCACCGCCGATAGCAACGATTTTTCCCATGTCTGCACCTTCTTCCATATATCTTTCTCAAAGTATAAAACAATGTTTGTGCTGCTTCTACCTTCTGTGCAGATCACGCTTGACAAGGAGAAAACAGTTTACTTATACTGGGCGGGTACTTAAAATAATTTATATAATTATTTTAAGAAACTAGGGTCGCCTTGGGAGAGGGTCTTGAATAAGTAGGCCTATGAGAAACAAGAGATCCTTGGATGAGGTGGATTAATTCTATTATGGATAAACAAGAAATACTAGAGCTCATGACTGCCTTTCGTAGCAGCAAGCTTAAGCACATGACCCTCGAAGACGGAGATTTCAAGCTGATTTTAGAAGCAGCCGAGCAGCCGTTGGTTTCGGGAGCTACTGTAGGGTCAAGCGCAGTTGACGGTGGTGCAAACTTCGCCTTCGAAGATATTGAAGAGGCTACGGAAAAGGAAGATGATGATGACGATCTGATTCGCATAACGGCACCCTTAGTGGGCACTTTTTATTGCGCTCCGGAAGAAGAGGCTGAACCCTATGTCACTGTCGGCGATACTGTCAAAAAAGGGCAGACCCTTTTTATTATCGAGGCGATGAAGATGCTGAACTATATCGAAGCTCCTAGTGACGGCGTAGTGCACAGCATTAAAGCCGAAAACGGATCAATGGTTGAATTCGATCAAGTCTTGCTGGAGCTCAGACCCCATGTTTAAGAAAATATTAATCGCCAATCGCGGCGAGATTGCAATTCGCATCATGCGGACCTGCCGTGAGATGGGCATAGAATATGTATGCGTGCATTCGACGGCGGATCGCGAAGCCTTGCACGTTCAGCTGGCGGAGGAGACAGTATGTATCGGCGGTCCGAGGTCGGAGGATTCCTACCTCAACATAGCCAACATTCTGCAAGCTGCGCTGTCCACAGGCTGTGATGCCATTCATCCGGGCTATGGTTTTTTGTCTGAAAATGCAGACTTTGCCGAGCTGGTGGTGGCTGCCGGGCTTACTTTCATCGGTCCGACGGCTGCGACAATTAGGCAATTGGGCGACAAGTCCAACGCACGAACGCTGATGATAGAAGCGGGCGTGCCTGTGATTCCCGGATCCGACGGCTTGCTGTCTTCGGTTGAAGAAGCACTCGACTTGGCGGCTGAGATCGGCTACCCGATCCTGCTCAAGGCTACGTCGGGTGGTGGTGGCCGCGGTATGCGCCGCGTAGACAACCCGGAGGAAATGGAAGCGGCCTTTTACTCAGCCAAGAGGGAGAGTCAAGTTAACTTCGCTGACGATGGCATTTATCTGGAAAAGTTGATCCAAAAAGCTAAGCACATCGAGGTGCAAATACTGGCAGACCGCCATGGCAATATAATTCAATTAGGTGAACGCGATTGCTCTTTGCAGAGAAAACGTCAAAAGCTAATCGAAGAATCACCCTGTGCCATCTTGCAGGATGCTTTGCGCAAAGACTTGTGCGACGCAGCGGTCACAGCGGCGGAAGCGGCTTCTTTCCTAGGTGCCGGCACCGTGGAATTTGTTGTAGAGCCCGACGGGTCATTCTATTTCATGGAGGTCAATACACGCATCCAAGTGGAACATACAGTAACGGAAGTATTGACCGGTATAGACTTGATCGCCGAACAGATTCGCATAGCCAACGGGGCTAAGCTGTCTCTCAGTCAAGACGAAGTTCAAGTGAGAGGGCATGCCATTGAGTGTCGTATTAATGCAGAATCACCGGCGCTGGGTTTTCGTCCTTCACCGGGACAAATAGAGAGCTTTAATTTGCCCGGAGGCTTCTCCGTTCGCGTCGACTCCTCCATGTATGCGGGATGCAAAATCCCACCCTATTACGATTCTCTAATTGCCAAGATCATCGTCCACGGAAGCTCGCGTCGAGAAGCCATGCGCCGTATGCGCCGATGTCTGGAAGAGTTAATCGTTGAGGGAGTGGACACCAATGTAGGACTGCTCTACGTTTTGCTCTTTGAAAACGACATGATCAAGGGCACTTATGACACCAACTATGTCGAGACGAATATGGAGCAATTGCTCGATTACGCCAGTTTGATGGAGACAGAATGATACAAAAATCTTTTGGTCAGCGCAAGCTGCAAATTAAAAAGCTGGATCAGCTCACTCGCCTACGCAAGCCTGCGGTGGCGCGCCCTGTGGAAGTGGATTTGTTTGACCTCTGCCGCAGCTGTGCTTGTTCTTCCAGTAAGAAACAGTGGGAAGAAGCTCAAAGCTGTTGTCCAGTTTGTGGTTTTCACACCCGCATTTCATCCCTGAAGAGAATCCCTTATCTTCTAGATGACGACTATGAGAGCATAAGCCCGCCAGCCGCTTTCGTCGATCCGCTCGACTTCCCCGGCTATGAAAAAAAGTGGCAGGAAGCTGCAGAAAACAGTGGAGTAGATGAAGCCGTTAGCTTTTATTGGGGAAGTATGGAGGGCAGCCCGCTCATTCTAGGGGTTATGGATCCCTTTTTCATGATGGGATCTATGGGTTCGATCGTCGGCGAGCGCATTGTTGCAGCCTTTGATTTAGCGGCAAAAAAAGATCTACCCGTAGTTATCGTGGCTTGCAGCGGCGGAGCTCGCATGCAAGAAGGCATTGTCAGTCTGATGCAGATGCGACGTACTGCTGCGGCAGTCAGCCGTCACCGCCAGGCCGGACGCCTCTTCATTTCGGTTTTGACTGACCCGACTACCGGAGGAGTCACTGCCAGCTTTGCCTCACTGGGAGACATCATCTTGGCTGAACCGGGAGCGCTCATTGGCTTTGCCGGGCCACGTGTCATTAAAGAAACCATACAGTGCGATTTGCCTCAAGGTTTTCAGTCTGCTGAGTTTCAGGAAAAGCACGGCTTCGTCGACCGCATAGTGGAGCGCACGGAATTAAGGGCCGAGATTGCCCGTCTCCTGCGCCTGCACGATAAGGCGACGTCTGGTGCTGAGACAGAGCGGACTAGCTCCGAAGGTGCTGATATGGCAGACGGATCTGCTACTCTGGAGCACGCGGAGGTTACAGCGAGTGCGCTGACCGAGACAAGCGAAAAGCTGAACCCTTTTGACAGAGTCCGTTTAGCACGCGATCCTCAGCGCAAGAAACCTCGTGAGATTTTGGAAGAGATGTGTACGGACATTGTCGAATTGAAAGGAGACCGCTCTTACGCCGATGATCCAGCTCTGCGCGGGGGGCTGGCGCGCTTGGGTATAGTGCCGATTACATATTTATATATTGAAAAAGGCGACAATCTCAACAGCCAGATTTATCATAATTTCGGCATGCCCCAGGCTGAAGGCTACCGCAAGGCCGCACGTCTGATGCGCCAAGCGGAGCAGTTCGGCCGACCCATCTTGACGCTCATTGACACACCCGGTGCCTATCCCGGAGTTGGGGCAGAAGAGCGCGGTCAGGGCGAAGCAATTGCATCAAATTTAGCTCTAATGGCTGAGTTGAAAGTGCCATTTATCACGGTTATTACAGGTGAAGCAGGGAGTGGCGGCGCCTTAGGTTTAGCCTGTGCTGACAGATTATATATGCTCGAGAATGCAGTTTATACCATCCTCTCTCCTGAAGGCTTCGCCACTATTCTCTGGAAAGACAGTAATCGAGCCGAGGAGGCTGCCAGCGTTATGAAGTTGACAGCGGCGGACATGCTGGATTTCGGCGTCTGTCAGCGCGTCTTCCCGGATTCTCTTGACGGTTTGAAGGAGCAAATCCTTCATGAT
>DIRG01000022.1:6394-8363 GCA_002427475.1 Mageeibacillus sp. UBA5442 | reverse complement strand
GCACCTGAAGCCAGGCCCAGATGATTGGCTTCGGCCGGTGTAAGGTTGATGGTAACACCGCCGATGGCGTCAATGACTTCGACAAAGCCTTCAAAATTTACTGCTACGTATTTAGAAACGTCAACACGGAAATTCCTTTGTACGGTTTTGAGCAACAATTCAGGGCCACCCCAAGTGTGGGCAGCGTTAAGCATATAGTTAGGTGTATAGTTGTTGACATAACGCGGATCCGGTTCGTTTGGGATACTGACATAAATTGCTCGCATCAGAGATGTTAAGTGGATATTGCCGGTTTTTTCATTAACAGTCATCAAGATCATGGCATCTGAGCGTCCAAAGGCGCCATCAGCGGCAGCGTCGGATCCGATTAAGAGCACGTTCCAGACTTTGTCCTCACGGAAAACCGGTATGCTCATACCCTCCTTCATGTTGGAAGGAGCTTCAATTTGATCAAGGTTAGTCTCGATCGGGATGGTTTTGCCCGGTTCGTCATACGATATATTGTTCAAAATTATCAGGGAGTACCCGAGGACAAACACAACCAATGCTAGGGCTAAGCCGAGCAAGGTTCCGCTGACTATATACCCTTTACTTATTTTCATCCGTTTACACCTTCCATTCTAAGCACGAAAGCATGAGGCAATTATAGCATGTTTGTAAATGTTAAAAAAAGCGCAAAAAAGACCCTCTTGAGGGTCTATTGCGCTACAAGGCAATGTCTTCCGTGTTAACTCCGGAAGACTGACAAATTGATTTATTCCACCACAGGCTGAGTTTTAGCAATTCTAGCCTTGCGACGAGCGGCAGTATTCTTGTGAATAATACCTTTGCTAACGGCGTGGTCAAGTTTCTTTTGCGCGACTTTGACGATATCGTCTTTGTTGACGAGATCCTGCTCTTGTGCGCTGATAGCTTTCTTAACTACTGTCTTCAGCTCAGATCTTACTCTCTTGTTATATTCTGCTTTACGCTCGTTGGAACGAACGCGTCTTTCTGATGATTTAATGTTAGGCACAGCATGTCCTCCTATTTCTTTGAAACACAGGGCATTGTATCACGACCGGCGCAGGCATTTCAAGCCTTGAACAAAATTTTCATAATCATTAGAGAGTTTATCTGAGTCAATGAGCTTTTCCCGAAACACTTGTGACAGATAGGTTTGAAATATGCCATAATATTGAGTTGAAGCAAATAAGCGATCTTCTGCTTTATGCAGATTTCGTTAACAATAGAAATATGGAGAAATTATGACAAAATCATCGGGTCAAAATTCCCGAAAGAAAAAGAATCGAAACTTGACACGCCCTTATCGCAACGGAATGGATGCCAACGAAGCATCAAAAGAAAGTCCTTTACGAGTAATTCCTCTCGGAGGCATGCACGAAGTCGGCAAAAACATGACAGTCTTCGAGTACGAAGACGAAATCGTCATCGTCGACTGCGGCATGGGCTTCCCGGACAATGACATGTTGGGAGTCGACGTAATCATTCCCGACTTCACTTATCTGCGAGAAAACCGCGATAAGATTAAGGGCTTGTTTATTACCCACGGACACGAAGACCACATTGGCGCTATACCTTGGTTCATAGATGAATTCGATGTTCCCGTATACGCAACACCGCTCACCAAGAGATTGATTGAAATCAAGCTGGAAAGCCGCAACAAAAAGCTGCTGGCTAAGGCTGATTTGCGCCAAGTTAAGCCTGGAGACATAGTGGATGCGGGCAAGTTTTCCGCGCGCTTTATTCACATCAACCACTCAGTGCCGGATGCCACCTCAATCGCAGTGCGCTGCCCGGTTGGAACAGTTATTGTCACCGGCGACTTCAAAGTCGACTTCACTCCTATCAAGGGAGAACCGATCGACTTGGGTGCTTTTGCCGAATTGGGCAATGAAGGAGTACTGGCACTAATCTCAGACAGCACTAATATTGAACGCGAAGGCCACTCTATGTCCGAATCAAAAGT
>DIRG01000022.1:2569-6020 GCA_002427475.1 Mageeibacillus sp. UBA5442 | reverse complement strand
ATAATCAACATGAATGAGCTGGATAACTACCCGCCCGAGCAGCTCGTGCTATTAACCACCGGCAGTCAGGGTGAGCCTATGGCTGCTCTGACCAGACTGGCTTTTTCCGAGCATCGCAGTGTTGAGATCATGACAGGAGACACCGTTGTGCTTTCCTCTTCCATGATTCCCGGAAATGAACAAGCGATCTTCAAGGTAATCGATGCCCTCTTCCGTCAGGGAGCTGATGTAATTTATCAAACGCTAGCGGATGTCCATGCCTCCGGTCACGCTTTCCGTGATGAACTGCTGCTGATAAACCGTCTGGTGCGTCCAAAGTTCTTTATTCCCGGCCACGGCGAGTACCGTATGCTTTATACGCACGCCAAATTAATTAATGATATGGGCACGCCCTCCGACAATATTGCGATACTGAAAAACGGAGATATACTCGAACTACACTCAGATCGCATGTCTTTTGCCGGCTTTACTGAAGGCGAAGGCATCCCGATCGACGGATCCGGAATGGGCGATATCGATGAACACGTCTTGCACGACCGTCGACTGCTGGCTGACGACGGCGTAGTGACAATCGCGCTAACTCTAGATAAAGAAAAAGATAAAATTCTGGGTGAACCGGATATCCAAGCGCGCGGCTTTATCTACTCCAGCGAAATGAATCATATCGTAGATATTTGCCGGGAACTCCTGGACGAAATGGCTGCAAAACAGCAAAAACGCAACAAACCCTTAGTCTTCGCTTTAACGGAGAAAAATATAAGAAATCAAATCCAAAAAGCGCTGTTTGATTACACACGCCGGCGCCCGGTCGTGATAATTTCAATCAACGTCTTGAATGGAGATTAAGCGTTATGACCGCGTGTGACTCTAACCACGCTGTCAATTGCTTTAATTCGCCCTACGAGGCGATCAAATTGCTCTTGGTTTTCGATATTTACCGTCATTAAAATATTGGCACTGATATCCTTCGCTGAAGACATTGATGCAGATTGAACAGATGCATGTTCTTCAGCGATGGCAGCTGAAATTTCAGCTAGCAAGCGCGTGCGGTCGCGGGCAATAATCTGGATATCTACCGGATAAGTGCTATAGGCACTGCTGTCGATCCAAGATACATCAATCAGGCGCGCTGCCCGCTCAGCATCTTCCTGCGAACGATCGAATTTTTCCAAAATGTGACGAATATTGCTGCAGTTCATTCGATGGACAGCTACACCCTGTCCCCGCGTAACAAAGCCGATAATCGCATCACCCGGGACCGGATTGCAACATTTAGAAAGCTTAACCAGAGCGTTGTCCAAGCCCTGAACTTTAACAGGGATTTCCTTATCGAAGTCCGCCTTCTTCTTGGGTTTGCTGATAACAGTGGCCTCGCCACCTTTCAGCAGCTTCTCCTCCGTCAAAATCTGATCCGGATTGTACACGACCTGCCCACGACTGGTGATCGTATAGCCCATATCGGCCAATTTTTCCTCAGGCAGTGTGCGCAGGTAGGCGTCACGCAAGCGAGGTATGAAGCGCTTGGCCTGAAGACCGCCATAGCCGATTGCGGCATAAATATCATCGAGAGTGTTATACGAGTAACGCTTTAAGGCTGGAGCGATTACATCCTTTTGCAATAGTTCGGCCGGAGTAAAACCGGCATTCTTAATCTCGCGCTCCAGAACCTCTCTGCCGCGCACCATGTTTTCTTCCCTGCGTTCACGCTTGAACCAGGTAGAGATCTTGTTACGGGCTGTACCGCTTTTAATAATACCGAGCCAGTCGCGTGAAGGACCGCGGACTTTATCCGAGGTAAGGATTTCGACGATATCACCGTTCTGCAATTCATACGTTAAAGGCACCATGCGTCCGTTGACCTTGGCTCCGTACATGGAATTGCCGATATCACTATGAATGTGATAAGCGAAATCTACAGGCACAGCTCCGGCGGGCAAATCGATAACGTCACCCTGCGGAGTAAAGACAAAGACTTCATCCGTGATCAGACCTTCTTTCAAGGTCGCCATATACTCGGAGGCGTCGCGTGCGTCGTGCTGCCACTCAGTCAGCTGGCGCAGCCAGTTAAGACGCATCTCGATCGAAGTCACCTTCTGATCCTGCTTGCCCTCTTTGTAGCGCCAGTGAGCGGCGATACCGTACTCAGCGGTATAGTGCATGTCGTCTGTGCGAATCTGAACCTCAAAGGGTATGCCGCGACTTCCGACAACAGTAGTGTGTAACGATTGATAGCCGTTTGTCTTCGGCATGGCAATATAGTCTTTAAAACGTCCGGGCATGGGTTTGTACAGTTCGTGCACCAAACCCAAAACTGCGTAACAGTCACCAACAGTAGGTACGATCACGCGGGTCGCAAAGATATCGTAGATTTCGTCAATATCCTTCTTCTGCGCTTTCATCTTGCGGTAAATGCTGTAAAAATGTTTCGGCCTACCTTCAATATCCGCATCAATACCCATATCCGAAATGCGATCACTCAACTCGGAGACGATCTCCATCAAATACTGTTCGCGGTCACCACGGCGTTGCGCAATACTGCCGACTAGTTCGTAATAAGCGTCCGGATCAAGGTAGCGCAAGCTGAGGTCTTCCAGCTCCCATTTGATTTTGTAAATACCTAGGCGATGCGCCAAGGGAGCGTAAATATCCAGAGTTTCTCTGGCGGTAGAGACCTGCTTATCGGGATCCTTATATTTCATTGTGCGCATATTGTGCAGACGGTCAGCGAGCTTGATCAGCACTACTCTGATATCTTTAGCCATGGCCAAGAACATCTTGCGGAAATTCTGCGCTTGTTCTTCTTCTTGAGAGGAATAGGAAATACGAGATAGTTTGGTTACACCGTCAACCAGATGCATTACTTCTTGGCCGAAATTATCCCTGATATCTTCCAGAGTCGTATCCGTATCTTCTACCGTATCGTGTAGGAGAGCTGCCGCTAAAGTATTGTCGTCCAATTGCAAATCGAGCAGAATCTTGCCAGCTGCCACCGGGTGAATTATATAGGGCTCACCTGTAGCGCGCTTCTGATGCGCATGAGCCTTCTTGGCAAATTCATAGGCGCGCGAAATCAGCGAGGCGTCATCGCTGCCTGTGTAGGACTTCCACACCTCGATAATGTGTTGCATTTCCTTGTCTGCATGAGCAATAAAAGCATCTGCATCTAGAGACGGAGGATCAGTTATTCTGTTTTCGTTTTCTTTAACTTCTCTCATTCCCTAAGCCCTCCACACTGCTCGAGCAGCAACCACGTGCCGGTTTCTCGCAGTCTGGGTTTACTTTCTTCAGGTATGCCTTTGGAAATTAAAAGCGTTGTAGCATCTTCTTCAAGCATTAACTTGATTAAGCCGGCCTCTTCCAGAATAGATAAAGCCAGCAACAAAGACAATTCTGAAGATCTTACATTATACTCTTCCCGGATCAGACGCGCCAGACGCGTGGGTTTAAAGAT
>DIRG01000022.1:1878-2339 GCA_002427475.1 Mageeibacillus sp. UBA5442 | reverse complement strand
TCCGGAAAAACATGAGCGCTCGTCGCCTGCGGCTCAATGCAGCCGCCGTTTTCGCGTAAATTAAGAAAAGACATCCACTCGCGGATAGCCGTAGCGTTAATATCTTCCTCATCAGCGGGCCTGATGGCCACAATCCGCACTTGGGTTCTACGTACACCCATATATTCGTTGATCTCCGGTATGCCCAGCACGTCGATACTATCGCCTACCTTATAGTAAGGAAGTTCACCCGCCAAGTTAAAGCCGATCATATTCCATCTTCGCTCGGGAGAATAATTCGAGCTGACGCTGAGCCGCAAGTGCTTGTCTTGACCGACCGCAGAGATGTTTTCCACGCAAAGATTGGGAAACATGAAGCGCGGAGCAGGATTGCCCTGACCGGAGGGTTCGAATTTTTTCAGCTCTTCAATTATGTCGAGATTTACTTCATCTATTTCCATAATGCAGTCAGCCACTAAAGG
>DIRG01000022.1:0-1646 GCA_002427475.1 Mageeibacillus sp. UBA5442 | reverse complement strand
TTGTCCGTCTCCAGCTGCAAACCGCAAGCCTGATTATGCCCACCGAACTGCAGTAGCTTGTCTGACGTGTATTCCAGAGAAGCCAGGAGGTTGAAACGGCCGTAAGAGCGTGCTGAACCTTTGAGGATATCTCCCTCTCGAGACAGAACTATGGCGGGGCAGCGATACTGCTGTACCAGTCTGCTGGCAACAATACCCAAAACTCCCAAGTGCCATTCGTCGCCTGCAACAATGATCAGCGCAGGCTTTTTCTCTCGATATTCGGCTTCAATTTGCTGCCTAGCTTCTTGAAAGATTTTCTCTTCAATACTTTTCCGCTGATTATTTAGCCCTTCCAGCTGCACCAGCAAAAGCTGTGCCCGCTGCGGATTGTCCGTTAGCAATAGCTCGAGAGCAACATCCACTTCACCCATGCGGCCGGCTGCATTAAGTCGCGGCCCGACCTGATAAGCAAAAGCCTGACTATCAACTTCTCGTTCCTGCACCATGAGCTGCAAACCGACCGGAGCAGCTTCGCCGAAAACCTGGACACCCCGCCAGACCAGATGTCGATTCTCATCTTGAAGCGGCATAATATCCGCCACCGTGGCGACGGCAGCTAAGGTGTAGAGTGTCTCGATTGTCCTCCGGTCACAAGGGTAATATTTTGCCAGAGCTAAGGCCAGCTTCAGCGCTACACCTGCTCCACTCAAGTATGGGAAAGGATAGCTTTCATCTTCAAGGACCGGATTAATATAGGGACAGAGGCTGCGATCGGGCAAGTCTTGTGCCTGATGATGATCGCTTACGATTACAGACACACCTGCCTGCAAGAGAGCCGCTACAGCTTCGCCTGCGTTGGTACCGCAGTCAACAGTAATCAACAAATCGGGAGACTCTTCCAAGATAGTTGTTACCTGTTCCAAATTGAGGTCGTAGCCTTCAGTCAGCCGCTCGGGAATGAGGACGCGCGGTTCTAGCCCAATGGCAGTGAAATAGCGCTGCAGGATGGCAGTAGCACAGAAACCATCCGCGTCGTAATCGCCGAAAATCAAAAAATCTGTTCGCCCCGACTCGATCAGCTCTGCAACTAGGTCACAGGCAGCTTGCATGTCACGGAAGAGAAAAAGATCATTAAACTTAATCTGCTCAGGCTGAAAAAACAAGTCAGCAACAGCAGGGTCGCTCAGGCCCCTTGCCTGTAAAAGCGCTTCCCAGAGTTGATTTTCGCGCTCAGCTTTAAGCTCCCATGGCTGAGGCTCGAGCCAGCGCAGTAGATTTTTTCTCTCTTCTTCCGACATTGCCATATTTGTCCTTTTAAGAAAAAAGGTTCGCCTCTATTCGGCGAACCTATCTTTCACAAGCATTCAAATGCTTTAACGCTTACGCTTGCGTGCAGCTTCAGATTTTCTCTTACGCTTTACGCTTGGTTTTTCGTAATATTCGCGTTTGCGTACTTCAGCTAGAACACCTGAACGAGCACACGAACGCTTAAAACGCCTCAATGCACTGTCCAGGGATTCATTGTCCTTGACACGAATTTCAGCCAACTATAATCAACTCCCCTCGCAGTGTATTTTGTGCAAACCTTCTTGATCTACAACAGAACATAGTATACGTTATCAATTTTTCAAGGTCAACTAATTGACCATTGTGTCGCTTGCATT
>DIRG01000039.1:563-11617 GCA_002427475.1 Mageeibacillus sp. UBA5442 | reverse complement strand
CTAAAAAAAATAACGCCATGTGTAAATAAACACATAGCGCTCCATGCAATGCATGACAGTGAAACGTCCTTGGTCCGCTTCACCAGAGGCAAGACGGAGGATCCCGACTCATCTCTTCGGCGACAAGTACTTCAGCTACTTCACCCGATCCCGGGCATAGGAAGTGGCCTACCCACTTATCGCTCCTCTAATCCACTATTAAATTATGGGTAATTTCTATATAGATAGTATAAATGCACAATGTATATTCTGGCAAGCACTTTCGGAAAAAATCATCAAAATTCACGACTAGTGCTACACTGAAAGCAAGAAATCTCCTAGGGGGTGAATTATGGATCAAGGAAAACTAAAGAAATATGCCGAAGCCATCGTGCGCATCGGCGTTAATGTACAGGATGGCGACAATATTGTGGTCAACACGGACACGGACAGCCTGGAACTAGCACGTGAAATAGTTCGTGCTTGCTGGCGTTCCGGAGCGGCGGACGTCGACACGATTATCTCTGACAACGACATGGCCTTGGGACGCTTTGAAGAAGCCAAGTCGGAGGTCTTCGACCACTATCCGCAGTTCAAAGTCGATTACTCTGAAAACCACATGAAGCTCAAGTATCATCGCATCTCAGTAAGCGCACCGCGCCTAGATCTTTTTCAGGACGTCGAGCCGGATCGTCTGCGCCGCTTCAGTATCAGCGCCAATAAGGCAACAGAACCGATTATGCGCTACATGGATGTGGGCGACATTAAGTGGGTTGTGGCTGCAGCAGCATCTGAACTCTGGGCCAAGTCCCTTTTCCCTGAGCTGCCTGTGGATGAAGCGATGGATGCGCTCTGGGAGAAAATATTCGCAGCCTGCCGTATCAGCGATGAGCTGGACGCTGTCACTGCCTGGGAAGAGCATGATGCGAAGCTTAAGGCTTATGAGAACTGGCTCAATGAGCAGAACTTCGACTACCTCCACTATGAAGCACCCGGTACCGATTTTAAGGTCGGCCTGGCAGAGCAACACAGATGGATCGGTGGCTCCTCACTCACCCCCGACGGCGTGCGCTACATGGCAAACATGCCGACAGAAGAAATTTTCAGCACACCGCATGCGAAGAGAGCTGAGGGGAAGTTGAAGTCGAGCATGCCGCTGGCGATCTCCGGCAAAGTTGTTGAAGACTTCGGTTTTGAGTTCAAGGACGGTAAAGTGGTGGACTTTTACGCCGGCAAGAACGGCGACGTTCTGGAAACGCAACTCGATATGGATGAGGCAGCGAGGCGCCTAGGTGAAGTAGCACTGGTGCCGAATTCGTCTCCTATTTCGCAGATGGGCATAACATTCAAATCCACCCTCTTTGACGAGAATGCTTCCTGCCACTTTGCTCTGGGAAAAGCCTACGCAGAAGCAATCATCGACGGCGAGAAGATGACGCGGGAAGAACGAGCGGAGCTCGGTTTTAACGAGTCTATGATTCACCTGGATTTCATGGTGGGCGGCCCTGAACTCAATGTGACCGGCTACTACAAAGACGGCAGCAGCAGGATGGTTTTGGAAAACGGAGAATGGGCCATAGATTTGATGGACTAGTTTTTTTATAAAAAAATAATTCCAAGAATAAGGCCGTTATTGGCTTGAGCTGGCCCCTCGGATCCTGTTTTATGGTCCAAGTTTTTTGGGGGGACACTCTAACGTCAATAGCGGCCTTTTGCTGTGCTTACTGAGATCCGGTTTCGAAATCAGGAATACCGTCAACTGCGTGATTTACGACACCATTATCAACATCATTGTTGGTGGGATACTTCTCAACATAGTGTTGGTAGATGGCCTCATACTTCTTGTCACTGCGATCCAGGGAATGCGCATAATCATGCACGCGCATGCCGTCATCTAATTGATATTGCATGATGTAGATGCCTATGTTGGAGCAATGATCCGACACTCTTTCCAGTACATTGTAGACTTCTGTCAGAATGAAACCATGCTCGACATTGCAAGAACCTTGTTTCAGACGCTCAATATGATTGTTGGTGAAGACTTTATTTATCTCGTCGATTCGATCTTCTAAAGGCTCAATTCTGAAAGCCAAATCGGCATCGAGTTCATCGAAAGCTACTAGGGTCAATTGCAATATTTCTCGCACCGCAGATATGTATATATCCAGATCTTTTCTGGCTTCATCGGAGAATTCGGCGACCTTGCCTGCGCTTTTCCGGGCTAGATCCGACAGGTTGATTGAATGGTCACTGATGCGTTCGATATCGTTGATAGCATGCATCAAGAGTGTAAGTTTGCGTCCATCGCGCACGTCCAGTTTACCTGAGGGTATTTTTACGAGATACTCAGATAGTGCATCCTCATATTCATCGGCCTGCTGTTCCAGTTTTTCGACACGGTGATAGCCTTCTTCAGTGAATAAGTGCAGTTGGTCAAGCGCCAGATCCATGCCGGTGTTGGCAATTACCAACATCGAGTGAGTCACTGTGGCGGCTTGTTCTAAGGCAAAGGCCGGGCGATCAAGAAAATGAGGGTCGAGCAGCTTTAGCTGAACATCTTCTTCCAGTTCTTTTAATTCGCTTTCTTTGACGGGGACAATCTTTCGTGACAGTTTGATCAGCTGTTCTGTGAAAGGTAGCAGAACCCCAGTTGTTAAGATGTTGAACGTTGTATGCACGATAGCCAGTATTACCGGCGTGACTATACTGTCCATGAACGGAAAGGGGCGAATTGAATGAATTGTATAAAAGAGAAACATGAAGATAATGGTGCCTATTATATTGAAGCTAAGGTGAATGACAGCGACTCTCTTACCGTTTCGGTTAGTTCCGATTGAAGCCAGAATGGTAGTGATGCAGGTGCCGATATTTTGTCCCATTATGATCGGCAGGGCAGAAGCGAAAGGTATTACACCGGTTGAGCTTAGAGCCATCAAGATTCCCACAGAAGCAGAAGAAGATTGGATCACAGCAGTTGTCACGGCGCCGACCAATATGCCCAATAAAGGGTTGCTGAATTTCTGGAAAAGACTAATAAAGCCCGGTTCGTGTTGTAGGGGGGCAACAGCTCCCGACATTACATCCATGCCGAACATCAGGACAGAGAAACCAAGCAAAGCATAGGCCTTGTACTTTTTCACCTCGGTTTTGGCTTGGAAAAGCATGATGACCCCGATCATGGCTAAGATCGGTGTAAAAGAGCTGGGTTTGAGCATATTAATCAGGAAACCGTCGCCTGAGATGCTCGTCATGCTAAGGAGCCATCCGGTTACGGTAGTGCCGATGTTCGCACCCATGATGACAGGAACCGCTTGTCGCAGCAACATTACGCCTGAGTTTACAAGGGCCACGACCATGACAGTGGTCGCAGAGGAAGATTGGATTACTCCAGTAACAGCTGTTCCCAGCAGAACTCCTTTTCCTTTTGTGCTACAAAAACGTCCAAGAAGTTGTTCCATTCGGCCACCGGAGACAGAAGTCAAACCTTCACTTAAGAGCTGCATTCCAAAAAGGAAAAGGCTCAGGCCACCGATTAACTGCAAAACATTCAAATAACTCATTAATTATTTCACCTATTTTAAAATGCCAAAAAAAGAATACCTTAATATTAACTTAACATGGATTTTGCTTTCCTGAAAGTTAATATCCGATTCGACAATGAGAAGGTGAAAAATGTTAGAAAAATTTTTAGGTAGTTTCTTCCCTAGATCCTTCTTCGGCTTTTGCCTCAGCTTCTTCCTCGGCCTCTTGTTTAGCTTCAAGGGCTTTGTCGGGTCGGGGATAGCGTCTAATCAATTCAGAGTGAATGAAGGCACCGATCATCACAATGTAGACGGCCAAGTACAGCCAGAGCATCAAGAAGATTATGCCGGTGATACTGCCGTACATGAGGTAATAATTGGACTGATTGGAAATAAAGAAGGAGAGTCCGTAGGAAATAACGATCCAGCCTAGGGCCGTCACAGCAGCTGCAATGAGGGTATGTCTGATGTAACTGCGCTGCCTTTTTAATAAAGAGAAAATGACAGCGAAGATAAATGTGAGGACTAAAAGGGCTGTTAGATTCGTAAAAATATCAAACTGATCTCGCAGGATGAAGTCCGGCAGGGTGATGAACTGCTGCAAGAAACCAATTAAAAAGCGGTTGAAGGCCAGCAGAAGCAGGATGATTATTAAGATGAAACTCGAAATGAAGATGCCGATGATCCCCAAAAAGCGCTTCAAAATAAAATTGTATTTGGATTCTGAGTGATAGATCTTGTTCAAGGACGTTACCGTGCTACCGACGCCGCGCGATGCTGCCCACAGCAGGCCCACAGCGGTCAGCGAGATAAGCGAAACGCTGCTGGTGCGCTCAACCGAATCCAAGAAGTTTTGTAATACATTCAAAATCGCTTCAGGGATAACGACTCCCATCTGCGGGATCGCCTGTTCAAATCTCAGCGCCAAACCCGGATCTAGCAGTTCCAGCAAGCTGAAGACAAAGACGATTAAGGGGAAGATGGAGAAGAGCAGGTAGTAGGCGGAAGCTGCCGAGTTGATTCCGACTTTGAGCGAGGAAAAGCGTTGCAGGCGTTCTTTCCACGTTTGGACCCAAGTCTTTTTCTCAGAATAATTTGTCAGCTTTTCCTGCAGACCGTTTAGGGTGGAAAAACGCCCGTTAGTATTGTTTAAATTTTTGTCCTCTGATTCGTTCATCGTCTTATCACCAATCGTAATTTCACCATAGAATATAAGTATCTCATAATCTTGTCAGCAATAGCCGTTACGGAACGCTCGTATCGAGATGGCCTATAGAGTTAGCTTCCACAGCTTAAGGCTCCGAAACTAATGCTATTATAATCTCAATAATATAAGTTAAAGGTTGGTAGCCATGCAGACAAATAATAGTTCGGAAAAAAGAGTTGAAAACCTGATTTCATATATTGAATGCCTTCTTAATGAAGACGACGTCAGAGAGACCTACCAAAGACATTGTGATGGCTTTGGAGGACTGGAGAGTCTGGAGATGTTTCAGGCTTTTTATCAGGTTATGGAGCGTGGCCACAGTGCAGATGAAATACTTGAAGTGGTGCCGCGCGTGATCCTCGCCACGCAACGTGACGATGACTTTGAGGAAGTGCGGCAGGATGATCCTTTCTTGCAAGATTTGCGCGCCGAAAACCAGGCCATGATGGATCTCTTGGGAGAACTGCGGCCCTTATTTCGGGAAGAGCGCTCGGACGAGAGGGATCGCGAGATCGTCGAGATTATGCAGGTCTTACGTGAAATGAAAACACATTTTGTGCGTCTGCAGAATATTTTCTTCCCCACTTTGGAGCAAAAGGCCGAGGCCTTGTCGGGATTGGCGCTTTTGTGGGCCTGGCATGACGCTGCGGAAGAGACGCTGGAACGTTCTGTGGCAGCTTTTTCTAATCCCGAGACAAAGACGGGTCAGCTGCACAAATTAGCGGGCGAGCTCTTTGCGGCCTACGCCAGCATGCCTTTTAAAGAAGAGCGGCTGCTCTTCGCTGTGGCGGAGGATCTCTTAACGGAGGAGGACTGGACAGCGATGTACCAGCAGTCCCGCGCTTATCCGACCGCCTTCGATGTGCGCAAAGAAGTAGAGGATATTGACTTCGGCCGCTTGCAGGAAGATGCACCAGTAGGGGAGTTCAGCAGCTTGACCGGTAGTTTGAATTTCGAACAGCTGAACTTGGTTCTGAATAATCTGCCGGTAGACTTCACCGTCGTTGATGAAAACAATCGCGTTCTCTATTTTAATAATCCGCCGCACAGGATTTTCCCGCGGAGCCCGGCTGTTATCGGGCGCGAGGTGAAGAACTGCCATCCGCCAAAATCGCTGGATAAGGTGGAGGAGATTGTAGATGCGTTCCGCGAAGGCAGCAAAAGTCATGCCCGCTTCTGGATCGCCGTCAAGGGGCGAAAGCTTCTGATCGAATATTTCGCTCTGCGTGATGCGGATGGGACTTACCGAGGTGTGCTGGAAGTGAGCCAAGACATAACGGAATTGCAGGCTCTGGAAGGCGATCGACGTCTGGCGGAGTGGTAGGTTTAGGTCATGCGTTTATTCATCGCGGCCAGTTTGGCGACGGAACAGATGCAGGTTCTGGAAGAGGCGCAGGGGCTTTTGCGCTGTAAGAGCAAGAAACTCTCTTTGACTAAGGCGGAGAATCTACACCTGACCTTACATTTTCTGGGTGAGACGGAGGCAAGCGACTGTGAACGTTTGCTGCTCGCGCTGGCAGAGGTGGAACTGCCGCCATTAGAACGCTTGACTTCGCGGCTTCGGGCTTACGATTACTTCAAGCGCCGCGACGGCCTGCTGGTCTTTGCGGATCTGGAAGTGTCGACGGAGCTGCTGGGCTTGCGTGAGAATCTGGGCGAGCTTTTACGAGAGCAGGGCTTTGAAGTCGATCGTCGTCCTTGGAAAACCCACGTGACGCTGGCCCGCAGAACTCAGCTCGCCTCACCTTGGCAGGAAGTGAAAGAGCAATTACCGCTAGCTGAGACCAGCGCCAATTTCACCAACATCGTCTTGTTCAAAAGCGAATTCACGCAGCACGGGATGCTCTATACACCTCTCTACAAATTTTTCAGGTAAAATCGATCAATTTCTGTCATTGGCTGTCGCACAATTCACATTTCGTGCCAGGCACAGAAAATGATCAGGCACGGAAGAACTGATCGCTGCTTTGGTCTTGCAGAAATTTGCGTTTCACCTTTATTTGAGCCGCTTCTTCGTAGAGGCGGTAGCCGAGCTTTTGGCAGTTAGGGCAGGCTTGGCGCGGAATCTGCACTCCGAGAAGACTGGCAGAGCGGTCGTTCGTGGAATGGATCACGTTGACCCCTGGGCAGTCGCCACAGATAAAGAAGTCTTGGCGCTGCGTCTCCATAATGCCGGCCGTATCGTAGTAGACCTGCCTCTGTCGCGAAACCCTGTCCTTGCCCTTGAATTCTTTCTCCGCCAGCTGCTTCCGCTCTTTCCATGTTTTCAAAACCTGAGCCGAGATTTCCTCTACCTGTCGTGTTACACGAAGACTCTGGCGCCACTTGCCCTTATGGTAGTCGGGTTCGTGCACGCCGGAATAATCCAGCCCCGCCATAGCCAGGACAATGCCCAGATTGACGTAGGGCAGAGCGCCTTCAATCGAATAGCCGCCTTCCAGAACAGCCACGTCGGGATTGAGCTTTTCATTCAAAAGAGCGTAGCCTTGGGCCGAGAAATTCATATTGGTTAAGGGATCCGTGTAATGATTATCCTGCCCGGCGGAGTTTATGATCAGATCCGGCTGATAGTCGTCGAGAATTGGCAAGACGACGTTGTCCAGCACGTGCAGAAAACCCTCATCACCCGTGTTAGGGGGCAGCGGAATATTTATATTGTAGCCGTAAGCTGCAGGCCCGCCCAGTTCGCTCTGCTCGCCGGTGCCGGGATAGAGCGTCCTGCCATCCTGATGAAAGGAAATGAACAGCGTGTCGGGGTCGTTCCAGTAGATATCCTCCGTGCCGTCACCGTGATGACAGTCCGTGTCCACAATAGCCACGCGCAGATCAGGGTGCTTTTGCCGGATATATTCCAGCCCGACCGCTTCGATGTTGATGATGCAAAAACCCCTATCCCCATAGGTCACACGCTGGGCATGGTGACCCGGAGGCCGCACCATGGCGAAAGCCTTATCCGTCTCCTTCGACATTACAGCATCCAGCGCACGCATCATGCCGCCGGCTGCGATCAGATGCGATTCCGTCACGATGGAGTCCACATCCGGGTAGGCGAAATGCACTCGTTCCACATCGGCAGCAGTGGCCAGATCAGGATTAAAAAACCGAATCCCTGCGATGTCTTCAACGCCTTCCTCGAAAATCTGATCCTGCGTATAGAGCAACCTTTCTTCGCGCTCGGGATGGGTGGGAGAAATGGCCCAGTCAAAGGCCGGAAAGAAAATTAGGGCTAATGAATTTTTGGCTTTCATGCCGTGCCTCCTTGCTTCTGCGACTGATAGTCATAAAGTAAGCCCGGCTTGATCTGGGCACGGACGCGAATATTACGTTCCCGACCCATAAAGCCGCGGACCATATTAAAGGAGCTGGATTCCGTGATTTCGACCTCGGTCTTTTCGGCCGACAAATCCATAGCTTGAGCGGTTTCTTTCACGGCACGCAGGGCATACTCTTCTGCGTCCGCTTGATCGAAGGATTTATCGATTTTCTCGTAGATCTGTAGTTCTGGGATAGAAACTATGCGCCGCTCCGTATTGGCGTACAAGGAGATTTCGCTCGTCGGCTTGGCGAGGGCGGCACCGAGTGCGTTGGCGATCTCGTAGTTTTCCGGGAAAGAGATTTCCATGCCGGCTGCGTCACTTAGGTGGCCGGCTAGGGCCCTAGCCGGACCGCCGATCACCTTTATCGACTTGGGCTCGATCCGCTGTCCGTGCAGAAGCTCCTTGATGGTATAGACGGGACTGCTGTTGATTTGTTCCAGTTTTTCGGCAATTACCTGCATGATGCGTTCGCAAAAATGCTCGACAATCAGGTGGGCGCAGGCAGTGCGATCCAGGTCCATTGTGGCAGCAAATTGACTCAGTGCCTGCTCGGCTTTTTCCGGATATTTAGCTTCCATTAAACCAAGGACGACCAAGGCATCTGTGGGTGTGAGCTCTTCGCCGCCGAAGGCTACCGCCGAGCCACGTCGCTCGGGCCCGATCTTGATGCAGCCATCTTCGTGTCTGATGTAACTGTCGCCGCCGAGACCGTGCGAATGGCTGTAGATAGCGCGGACTAGCGTTTTACGACCGTCGATTTCGCTGCCCATAGGTTCGAAGAGCGGTTCTCCTTCTGCTAAGAAAAATATGTCAGTGGTAGTGCCGCCGATGTCGAGGAGTATGGCGTCGTGTTTTTCCGTAGGGAAAAGGGCGCTCATACCCACATAGCTGGCAGCGGGTCCGGAGAGGATGGTTTCGACCGGCCTCAAGAGGGCAGTGTCAAGGTCGAGAGTGCCGCCATCGGCCTTGAGTATGTAAACGGGGGCGTTGATGCCTTCCTTTTTGAGTGCGGTTAGGATGCTTTCGGCGAACTGGCGGAAGGTGGTGGATACGGCTGCGTTGAGATAGGCTGTCTCGATGCGGCGTGGGAAGTTCAGCTTGCCAGAGAGGCTATGCCCAAGAGTGATTTCGTCGTAAGCAGCTGCGAAAAAGCTTGCGATCTCTTGCTCGGTGTCCGGGTTGCGAGGCGAAAATTTGCTTATGATGGCGAGATTTTCCACGCCTTCTGTTTGGAAGCTGCTGCGGATTTTTTTGAGCTCATTCTTATCGTAAGGATCAACAACGACACCGCGGTGATCGGTGCTGCCGGAGAGCTTGTGGACTTGAGTGCCCATGCGCTCATAGCCCCAATTAATGCCGGGACCGCTTTGGATGATGACGCCGACCTTGGCGATTTTGTTTTCGACAATGGCATTGGTGCTGACGGTAGTGCTCAGTTGGATGCGACGAATGTCGTCTTTTTCTTGATCTTGCAGCAGTTCCTGCAGACATTGCCAAATGGAGGCGAAGAGGTCGTCTCTCTGTACCTCATGTTTGACCGCTTTCAGTAGCTGGCCTGCCTCTAGTAAAACGCCGTCGACGTGAGTTCCGCCCATATCAAGTGCGAGAATCATCAGTGAATCACTTCCTTCCTCAATCTTTCCTTCTAACAGTATACAGGGCGATATAGGCTTGGCTGCGTCAAAAACCACGGACGTGACCGCTCTGGCCGCGTCGTGCAAAACGGTATCATTGGAAAAAAGGACGCAGGCATCTTCGAAAGGGGGGCTTTTCATTTGTTATAATAGGCTTATTAGATTAAGCGAGGTTGCGAATGTGATTACAGTTGTTGGCAGTTTAAACATGGATCTGGTTGTGCAAACGGAACGAATCCCGCGTGTGGGTGAAACGGTTCTGGGAGGAGAATTTAATCAGATTGAAGGTGGCAAAGGCGGCAATCAGGCCGTGGCTGCTGCTCGTTTGGGCGGAGATGTCAAGATGATCGGCGCTGTTGGTCAAGATGACATGGGACGACAACTGTTGGCGTCTTTAGAGAAAGACGAGATCGATATTTCCCGTATTAAACTGAGCTCTGAGCCGAGTGGCATGGCCATGATTTTGGTTGATGCCGCCGGGAATAATTCTATAACTGTGGTTTCGGGAGCTAATTTTGATATTAATGTGGACGACATTCGTCAGGATGAGGATCTCTTTGCGCGCTCATCAGTTGTGTTGGCCCAGCTGGAATGCCCGCTGGATGTGGTCGCTGAAGCGCTGTCTTTGGCGAAAGAACACGACTGTCTGACAGTCTTGAATCCTGCTCCGGCGCAAGCGCTGCCCGCTGAACTCTTGGCTGATGTAGATATTTTGACCCCTAACGAGACGGAGTTGGAGCTTTTAAGCGGTATGGGCACTAGTAGCATGGAAGAGTGTACGGCAGCGGGTGAAAAATTAATGGCGAGTGGCGTCAAGTCACTCATTGTCACCTTGGGTTCTAGAGGATGCCTCTATATGGAAGGTGACGTAGCGGAACATTATCCGAGCTATTTGGTCAAAATGACCGACTCGACAGCAGCGGGTGACTGCTTCAATGGGGCGCTAGTCGCTGCCTTGGACAATGGTTCATCCATACATGATGCTATTCATTTCGCCATGAAGGCGTCGGCGATTTCCGTGACGAGGGCTGGGGCGCAGCCATCGCTACCGACTCAGGAAGAGATGGCGGATTTTGCTGCTTGGTATGAGGAGCGTCGTTTAGATAAAAGTTAAACGCAGAGTGTAAGGTCGACGCAAAAAAAGCGCGCGGCCAGCGCGATATCACTCTGCGATCCGGAATCCGGTTTAAGGAGTAGATATGGCTGAAGCGATTCTGCAAATGAAAAATATTCACAAATCTTTTTCCGGCAACAAAGTCTTGGATGCCGTAGATTTCAATGTCTACCGGGGCAGGATTATGGCTCTGGTAGGGGAGAACGGGGCTGGAAAATCGACCCTGATGAAGATACTTACAGGTGTCTACACCCGGGACGAGGGTGAGATTTACTGGCAGGG
>DIRG01000039.1:0-283 GCA_002427475.1 Mageeibacillus sp. UBA5442 | reverse complement strand
GTGGCCGAGAATATCTTTTTAGGGCGGGAGCTGCGCAATAAGGCGGGCTTTCTTCGGATCAAAGATATGGAGGCTGAGGCAGCGCGTTTACTGCAAGAGTTGGGTATGCCTATCAATCCGCGATTAAAAGTGAAGAACCTCTCCGTCGGCGAGCAGCAGCTGGTCGAGATAGCTAAGGCGCTCTCGCTCAATGCTGAACTGATTGTTATGGACGAGCCGACCGGCGCTCTGTCCGGGCAGGAGAGTGAGCACTTGATGAAGGTCGTACGTTCCTTGCGTGCGG
>DIRG01000108.1:9986-12004 GCA_002427475.1 Mageeibacillus sp. UBA5442 | reverse complement strand
AAAGCATTGAGCGCGCCAAGGAAACTGCCGTTGGGATCGGCAAGGAAGCCGTTGAAGTCAAGGAGTCGCCGGGCTTTATCGTGAATCGCATTTTGATTCCCATGATTAATGAAGCCTGCGATCTCTTCTATCAAGGCGTGGCTTCAGCAGAAGACATCGATACTGCCATGCGCTTCGGTGCCAATCATCCGATGGGACCGTTGGCCTTGGGCGATCTGGTCGGCCTGGATGTAGTTTTAGATATCATGAACATCCTCTACGAGGAAACAGGAGATCCCAAGTATCGTGCGAGCCTGCAGCTAAAGAGCATGGTGCGCGCCGGTGATCTCGGACGTAAAAGTGGAAAAGGTTTTTACACCTACTCATAAGAAAGAGGTTAATAATGACAGAAGTAGCAATTATTTCAGCTTGCCGTACTTCGATTGGAAATTATGGCGGAACCCTTGCTAATATATCTGCCGTTGAATTAGGAGCAATTGTAATACGCGAGGCTGTGCAGCGAGCGCAGATTGAGCCCGATCAGGTGGATGAAGTTCTCATGGGCGGCGTTTTGACCGCGGGCTTGGGACAAAACGTGGCGCGACAAGCAGCGATTGAAGCCGGCCTGCCGGAAAGCACTGTAGCTTCAACTGTAAATAATGTTTGCGGTTCCGGCTTGAAAAGCGTAAACATCGCAGTCGCTATGATACGCAACGGCGATGCCGAGGTTATGGTGGTCGGCGGTATGGAAAACATGTCCGCAGCACCTTATCTTCTGGAGAACGCTCGCTTAGGATATCGTATGAACGACGGTGTTCTGGTCGACTCAATTATCCGAGATGGGCTGTCCGATGCTTTCGGCCAGTATCACATGGGCATCACGGCCGAAAATTTGGTCGAAAAATACGGACTGACGCGTGAAGAGCAGGACGCTTTCGCTTACGAGAGCCAGATGAAGGCGAAGGCAGCCCAGGAGCAGAATCGCTTCAAGGAAGAAATCGTGCCCGTTCACATTAAAGAGAGGAAACGCGAGTTTGACTTTGATCAGGATGAATACCCTCGCCACGACAGTAGCCTTGAATCTTTGGCGAAACTGAGACCTGCATTCAAGAAAGACGGTTCGGTCACCGCTGGCAATTCCTCCGGCATAAACGACGGTGCGGCCGCTTTGCTGATCATGAGCTTGGATAAGGCTAAAGAGCTTGGTCTGAAGCCGATGGCGATCCTGCGCACCGGTGTCAGTATTGCGCTCGACCCTGCGATTATGGGCATGGGTCCATATTACGCCGTTAGCAAACTGATGGAAAAGAGTGGTTTGACTGTGGATGATATCGATCTCTTCGAGCTTAACGAGGCTTTTGCTGCTCAAGCGATACCGAGTGTGAGAGAACTAGGCCTAGATAGCGAGAAGGTGAATGTCAATGGCGGAGCTATTGCCTTAGGACATCCTATCGGCGCCTCCGGAGCCCGCGTACTCGTCACGCTTGTGCATGAGATGGCAAAGCGCGAGTCGAAATTAGGTGTGGCCTCCTTGTGCATTGGTGGCGGCATGGGCGTCGCAACCTTAGTAGAGCGCTACGTAGAATAATTAGGGAGACGAAAAGGGCGGCTTTGATCTCGGTTCCGCCGCCTTTTTCTGATTCACCTTGAAGGAGCAAAAAAATGACACTAATTAATATTGAACTCGAAGATAAGATCGTAGTGGTAACGCTCAATCGTCCTAAAGCATTGAATGCTTTGAATTCTGAATTGTTGCGTGAGCTAAGCGCTGCCTTGGATGATTTGCGTGAAAAGAACGACTTACGTTGTCTGATCGTAACGGGATCGGGAGAAAAGGCTTTTGTAGCCGGCGCCGATATTGCCGAGATGGCCGAGATGACAGCTGATGAGGCTGAAGACTTTTCTCTTTTCGGTCAAGAGGTGTTTTCGAACTTAGCTACCTTCCCCTGCCCCGTCATTGCTGCAATACATGGCTATGCTTTGGGGGGCGGCTTCGAACTGGCTCTAGCTTGCGATATTAGAATTGCGGCGGACACGGC
>DIRG01000108.1:0-9683 GCA_002427475.1 Mageeibacillus sp. UBA5442 | reverse complement strand
CATCAAAGCGGAAGAGGCCGAGGATAAGGGCGTCGTCAATCGCGTCGTGCCTGCTGCAGACTTGATGGCTGAGGTGAAAAAAGTGGCCGAAAGCATCGCTGCTAAGGGGCCCATTGCTGTCCGCATGGCGAAGGAAGCGCTGTGGAGCGGTTTGGATCTGGATCTAGATACAGGCATGGAAGTCGAAGCGGAGCTCTTCGCAGAGTGCTTTGACAGTTCCGACCAAAAAGGAGCCATGCAGGCCTTCCTCAACAAAGAAGAATTTACAGATTTCCAGAATAAGTAAAAATATGTGCCTGGCACGAAACTTGACTTCTTTGACAGATTTAAAGGGGTATCTCGGACGAGATACCCCTTTTTGACCCGGCTATATTTGCTGGACTAGTATGCTAATTAATCTTCGAACTCAATGTCCAGATAATCTTTTTCTTCCTTCACATCTTCAAGCTTAGGAAGTTCGAGTTTCAAGATGCCGTTCTTATACTTGGCCTTGATCTTATCCTTATCAATGCCTTGTATATCAAAACGTCTGCTGTAATTATAAGAGCGTCTCTCTTGGAGAACGTAATTCTCCTTCTTCTCTTCGCGCTCATCCTTGCGGTCAACATCGATACTTAAGTAATTGTCGTCAATTGTTATCTTGATGTCATCCTTATCTAAGCCGGGCAGCTCGGAAGTTAACTCAAAACAATCTCCTTGATCGACGATGTCGGTAGACATGCCACTGTCAAACATATCAAATAAGCGGTCGAAATTACGGCCATAAATGTCTGGCAAACGGCGGCTTCTGCGTCCAAATGGAACCATAGAAAACATAAAACTTACCTCCTTATATTTTTTGACTAATAAGTCTAATTTCTCACTCCTAAGTATAGTTAAGAATCTTGACTATTTTTGATCATTGATGTGAACAATTAAGGAAATATTCGTGCCTGGCACGAAAGTTAACTTGTTCGACAAGTTCAGATCTGTGCCTGGCACGAAAATCAACCAGATGGTATTTTCCGCTCCCACTTACTGCTAAAATAATACGCAACGGAGGATACAGAATGATTCATTATTTCAGCGGAAGCGGCAACAGCAGACACCTAGCGAAGGTGCTTGCCCGAGAGACAGGGCAGAAACTGTTCAGCCTAAATAGATTTATGAAGAATAACTGTAACTTTCACAAAGGCAGAACGCTACTTGATTGCACCACAGTCCTTCCTGTTCCCACTGATGAGACAGAGCCTTTGATATTTGTCCACCCCACATATGGCTGGCGCCAGCCGCGACTCGTGACCTCCTTACTGGCAGCGAACGCTCAACAGCTGCAAGGACGCAAGCTGTATTTTGTCGCAACTGCAGGCTCAGGTTTCGGCGGCAGCGAAAAATTCCTTCGTCGCCTATGCCAAGATGTGGCTGCAGAATATATGGGCTTAGCAACAATCCTTATGCCGGAAAACTATACTGCCATGTTTGCTATTCCGGATGAGGCCGAAGCGGAACACTTAATAGAAGGCGGACAAGAGAAGGTAGAGGAGGTCTCTCGAGCGATCTCTTCGGGACAACTTATCAAACCTGATCCTGACCTCTGTAAATTTCCCTTCCTCTTATCAAGCGTTATCAATCCACTTTTCTATTCCTTTTTCGTAAGGAGTAGTGCCTTCTATGCTGACGACAAATGTGACAGTTGCAGAGTCTGCGAACTAATCTGCCCCCTCAACAATATTAAGATGAAAATTAATAAGAACGGTAATCTACGCCCTCAATGGAACGACAACTGCACCCATTGCATGGCCTGTATCAATCATTGTCCTACGAAAGCGATCGAATACGGACGCGCCAGTCGTGGCAAGCGCCGCTATTATATTTAGTACTTAAAGAAGTCAAGTTTGGTGCCTGGCACGAAAAGTGAATTGGCACGGAAAGTGAATTAAACATCCTATGAAGAAGACCGAGAAGACCGAAAAGACCGAGAAAATTATCTTAGCAAGTAAATCACCGCTGCGGCAGGAACTACTGCAGTTGATTACTCAGCAGTTCACTGTACTTACCGCTGATGTTGATGAGGAAAAGATCTGCGATACCTTCCTCTCCCAGCGAGATAAATTTTCCAACTACGATAGTCTCGCAGGACAGATGGTCCAAGCTCTAGCATCAGCCAAGGCCCAAGCCGTGGCTGAAACCCTCACTCCACTCGCAGACAGAATCATCATCGCAGCTGATACGATCGTCGTTCTTGACGAAGAAGTCCTCGGTAAACCCCGAGACAAAAAAGAAGCCCACGACATGCTCTATCGCCTGAGCGGTCGTGAACATCAAGTCTTCACCGGTGTCCACATCCTCTCAGAAGAAGCATCCGAAAGCTTCTCATCTGAAGCAAAAGTCCGTTTCTACCCACTCAATGATTTCACACGCCAATGCATAGACTTTTACGTGGACAGCGGCACTTCCTTAGATAAGGCCGGAGCCTATGGCATCCAAGACGAAGGAGCGTTCTTCGTCCACTCCATAACAGGAAATTTCTTCACCGTCATGGGGCTTCCCTTAGCCGAAACTGCACGCCGCCTCTACAAGTTTGCGCCTGAAATTTATTTTTAAACAGAAGCAGCGAGAGTAGAATCCGCTCCCTAGCAGAGCCACACATCGCAGCATTCTCCCCCCAATAAAAAAACTCTGTCTACTGACATTTTTGTGCCCCCTGCCAACAAAGAATTAAGGATGAACAGGGGGCACTAAAAAAAGTAAACTAAGATCTACTTATGTCATATAATATAACAGAAGTTTTCTCCTATATCAAAACATTCTAAGCGTCAGCTTCCTTAATGCCAGCTTGAGCTAATTCCAGGTTGTCGCCGTGTCTTACAAATAGCATGAACACAAAGGCCAGCGCAAAGCAGATAACCGAGAAGGCAAAGAGGTAAGCGTGGCTATCCAGCAGATCCTGAATGAAACCATAAAGGATCGGGCTGACAATAGCAGACGTAAACGAGAAGAAATAATAGTAACCCGTGAACGTTCCGACCGTTTTATTAGAAGAGAACTCCAGAACCATCGGCAAGGAATTTATATTGACGAAAGCCCAGCAAATCCCTCCGGCAATCAACAGTGCTTGGACTAGCCATTGTTGGGGTCGAGCCAAAATCGGCAAGAACAGCAGACAAATCCCGATCAACCCTATTAAAATCGTGCGCTTGCGTCCAATCTTCTGACCCAGCATACCGGCCGGAATCGCGAAAGCCAAAAAGGTCAACGAAAAGCCTGCCAACATCATGGTCGCCGCTCCACCGGTTATTCCATATGTATTCGTTGCAAAGAGCGTAAAGAAAGCCTCAATAGCATAAAAGCCCATGAACCAAGAAAAGACCGCCAAAAGCAGCAAAAGCAAACTACGCTTCTCCGCAGCGGGCAAATTCAAAAACGCGGCAAAGCTATGCTTTTTACCGGTCTCGGCTTCTGCCTCTTCCTCATCTTTAGCATGCGGATCATTCGCCAAAACCTCGCGCGCCTCATAAGCCCAGCGATTAGCAACAGTATCCCGAATCGGAATATTGCGCTCTTCCCTGAAAGTAAGAGCATCAGGTTCGCGCACATACTTCAGCAAAATAAGCAAAGCGATTACCATGACGACAGAGGCCATGAAAAAGGCAAAGAACTTATCCTCTCTAATATCCGACAGCATACCGCCGAAGAAAAAGGCTAAGATCGAGCCGATCCCGCCCATCATGTTGATAACACCGTTGGCCTTGCTGCGCAGAGGCCGCGCCGTCACGTCAGGCATAAGTGAAATGACCGGACTGCGCCAAAGCGACATGACCAAGTTAAAAATTATGATCGCTCCCATGAAAGCCCAGAGAGTCTTTTGCAGCGGCGCCAGCGAGAAAAACAAAGCACAAACTGGAATACCAATCACGATCCAGGGCATGCGCCGACCGATCCGCGTCCGCGTCCGGTCACTGGCCGCCCCCACCAGCGGTTGGAAAATCACTCCGAAGAAATTGTCTATTGTCATGATCGTGCCGATCAGCACCCCGCTCAACTGGAAGCGCTGCTCGAGAATGAGCGGCACCTGAGAATTGTAGATGCTCCAGGCCAAGCTAGAAGCTAGGAAACCGAAACCAATCAGGAAAATCTGCTTGTAATTCAGCTTCATCCCAGCTTTAGCTGTTGAAGTTTTACTCGTCATTTAACACCTCTCTATTAATTTTTTCACCAACAAAAAAGGCTGAGATCTCCTCACCTCAGCCAATTAAATCTAATAATCCGGAACCCTTCATCGTCTGCAAAGCCGACAGACCGCCATCCTTTATATATTGATTGCGCAAGGCGACAGCCTTTTCCGGCACGTTCGTCATAATCACGTCCACTTCCAGTAGTAAGGCCGCATTAATAAAAACCTCATCGTCAACGGTCCATACATTCACCTTCAGCCCTGCGTCATGACAATTTTTCACCAAATTTGGCACCTGCAGATTATTGAACATCGGATGGATCGCACCCATTCCGCAACCGCCAACATAAACCCAAGGATCACAGAGAATCTCCGAATACAGCATACCCGACATTTCCCCATAACCCCTAGACGCCAAATAACTCATGGACATGTGGTTGAACGAACTGAAGCGCACTTGCTCCAAAACTTTCATCTTCTCCACCAGCTCCACGACCTCATCGTCCATACCGGGATAGAAAATATTGCTGTTTTTCAGCTCGATATTCAGCACGAGATCCGTGCCCTTAATAAAATCAAGAACTTCGCTCAAAAGCGGCATATGGTGAACGCCGGCGTCCGGCCTATTAGCAGCAACATTGAGTCGCTTCAACTCATTCCATTCCAGGGTCGGCAGATAGGCGTCCTTCCCCGTCAAACGCTTAAGATTTTCATCATGAAAAACAAGCAGCTTCCCGTCACGGCTTCGCTGGACGTCCAATTCGATCCCTTCGGCCTTATCCGCCACAGCCTGTTCAAAGGCAGCCATGGTATTCTCCGGCTGGCTCCTGCTCGATCCTCGATGTGCCCAAATTTTGCTAGCCATTTCATCCTCCCAACTCGACCAAATCATTCCGGCCGATTCTTCTTTTGACAAATTCTACTTCCACTTCTTACATTTGCCCGGAACATATGTCATCAAAATCTTACTCGCACATATAATCACTGTATCATTAATTTATTGATTTAGTGTAATTTTATTGTATAAAAAAACACAATCCGCTCCACTTAAGCCGCTTTCGTACCTCGACTAGGAGACTTTTCACCCTCTGTGCTAGTTAATGTATAATTGCTTATGAGTTCAAAACAGTGAAAAGATAGAAATATCGTCTACTCTGAATGGAAGGGAAATTTATGAAGAAAATATTATTTTACGGTATGACCGGCGAAAAGATGTGCTTCCAACACATTTTTCTCAACGCTCTCGATCTGGACGCAGCCGGCTACGAAGTAAAGATCATTTTTGAAGGCGCCTCGGTGAAATTGTTGCCACAATTTCACAAAGAAGAAAACCCCCTCTATCTCAAAGCCCGAGACAAAGGACTCATCGCCGGCGTCTGCCTGGCCTGTTCCAAAGTTCTCGGCGTCTACGAGGATAACAAGGAAGTAGGCTTGCCACTGCTCGCTGATATGTCCGGACACGCAGGGATCAAACCCTTTGTTAACGAGGACTATAGCGTCGTCAGCATGTAACTTTCAATATATTTAAAGACAAATAATTTTACATAAGGAGAATAATCAATGAAACTACATTCCTGGAATGTCAATGGTTTAAGGGCCATCCTCAGGAAAGGATTTAAACAAGAGTACTTGCACGTGGAGAAGCCAGATATCCTCTGCCTGCAGGAGATCAAAGCTCAAAAAGATCAGGTCGAAGCGGATTTTTCGCCCTACTATGTCTATGGCAACAGCGCCGAACGCAAAGGCTACTCAGGCACATTGACGCTGACCAAAGAAAAGCCTCTCTCCGTCAGCAAGGGTATCGGTGAAGATGTCTTCGACAGTGAAGGCCGCGTGCTGAATTTGGAATTCCCCAACTTCTATCTGGTCAACGTGTACTCCCCCAACTCACAAGATCTCTTGCGACGTCTGGATGAACGCATGGTCTTTGAGGATCTTTTCCGCAAATATCTCAATGACCTGAAGGCAAAAAAGCCGGTCATCGTCTGTGGCGACCTCAACGTCGCGCACAAAGAGATTGACTTGAAAAACCCTTCCACCAATCGCCGTAGCGCCGGTTTTTCCGATGAAGAGCGCGAGAAGTTCACGCAGCTGCTGGACAGCGGCTTCGTCGATACTTTCCGTCACTTTTATCCCGACGTTGAAGACGCCTACTCTTGGTGGAGCTATCGTACCAGAGCACGCGAACGCAACGCAGGCTGGAGAATTGACTATTTCCTAACCTCACCGGATCTGCTACCGGCAGTGAAAAGCGCGAGCATTCTTTCAGATGTAATGGGCAGCGACCACTGCCCTGTGGAACTGGTGCTCGACCCCGAACAACTGGCCTAATAGATTTTTTACGCATTAAAAAGACGGAGCCTTCCTTTAATCCGGCTCCGCCTTTTGCTTGTTTCACATAAATAGAAACTTATTCTTCTGTATCTCCAGCTTCGTCTGTTTCTGCAGCGCCGGAATTCTCAGTTGCTCCGCCTTCATCAGCGTCAGCTCCTGCGTCCGTTGCGCTCTCCACAACTTCCGCCATAGCCTCCGGAGTAGTGTCGGAAATCTTTTTGCTTACTACTAGATGATCAAGATCTTCATCCAGATCTACATAAGCAAGATCTCCTTCTCTGACAATCCCGTCCAAAAGCGCTTCGGAGAAGCGATCCTCAACTTCGGACTGAATCAAACGACGTAAGGGTCTAGCTCCGTATTGCGGCTCATAACCTTTGTCTGCCAGCCAGTCTTTGGCGCGATCACTTACCTCGGTCATGAGGCCGATGTCAGCGACACGGGCAGCTACCTGCCCCAGCATGATGTCGACGATCTTGCGCATAACATCTTTGTCCAACATGCGGAAGAAGATAATCTCATCGACACGGTTGAGGAATTCAGGGCTAAAGTTGCGACGCAGCTCTTCCATGATTTGATCACGCGCTTGCTCGTAAGTCCTGCCGCCGAAAGCTTCAGAGGCCTTCGATGAATCTACACCCAAGGTGTCATCGGTAGCAAAACCGATTCGTGTACGACCGTCAGTCAAGAAGCGGGCGCCGATGTTGGAGGTCATGATCACGATGGTGTTTGTAAAGTTGACCACTCTACCCTGTCCATCCGTCAAACGACCATCTTCCAAAATCTGCAATAAAGCGTTCAAAACGTCCGGGTGAGCCTTTTCTATCTCATCAAAAAGCACGACCGAATAAGGCTGACGACGCACCATCTCAGTAAGTTGTCCGCCTTCCTCGTAACCGACGTAGCCGGGTGGAGATCCGATCAATTTCGAGACATCGAACTTCTCCATGTACTCCGACATATCGAGACGGATCATGGAATCTTCGTTTCCAAACATAGCTTCAGCCAAAGCTTTGGCTAGCTCCGTTTTTCCGACACCGGTTGAACCGAGGAAGATAAAGGATCCGGTAGGACGTTTCGGGTCTTTAAGTCCCAGACGCCCGCGGCGGATGGCCTTGGCTACAGCGGTGACCGCCTCGTCTTGACCGAGAACGCGTCTCCGCAGCTCGTCTTCGAGGTTGCGCAAACGATCTGCATCGTCTTCTGTCAGTTTCCGCACCGGAATATTGGTCCAGCTGGAAACGATATCTGCGATATGGTCAGCGGTAAGAACGGGCCACTCGGAAGGATCTTCATCGACTTCAGTGTCCTCCAGCTCTGCGATCTTTTTCTCTATGTTCTCGCGCTTAGTCTTTAATTCAGCTGCCTTTTCGAAATCCTCTTCGGTGACAGCTTTTTCCGTATCAGTTTCGGCCTGAGCCAGCTGCTCTTTCAATTCAGCGATCTGTGTCTTGTTGCTGCTGGTGCCGACATTAATGCGCAAGCGGGAAGCCGCCTCGTCAATTAGGTCGATCGCCTTATCCGGCAAGAAGCGATCCATAATGTAGCGGATGGACAATCTCACTGCTTCTTCTATCGCATCATCGGAAATCTTCACCTTGTGGTGATCTTCATAGACCGATCTCAATCCGTAGAGGATCTGAACCGCGTCCTCTTCGCTCGGCTCACCTACGGTGACCGGCTGGAAGCGACGCTCCAAGGCTGAGTCTTTCTCAATGTATTTACGATACTCATCCAAGGTCGTTGCACCGATAACTTGGACTTCGCCCCGCGCTAACATGGGCTTCAGGATATTGGAAGCATCCATGGATCCTTCCGCAGAACCTGCACCAACTAAAGTATGTAATTCGTCAATAAAAAGGATGACGTTGCCGGCTTCAATCGCCTCGTCGATACCTTGCTTGAGGCGCTCTTCAAACTCACCCCGATATTTGGATCCTGCGATCATACCGGTCAAATCTAACGAGACCAGGCGCTTGTCTTTCATAATCTCAGGCACGTCGTCCGCAACGATTTGTTGAGCGATACCTTCGGCGATGGCGGTTTTACCTACGCCAGGTTCACCGACGAGAACAGGGTTATTCTTGGTGCGGCGGCAGAGAATCTGCTCGACGCGGTTTATTTCCTGCTCACGACCGATAATAGGATCGAAGCGTCCTTCACGTGCCAGCTCGGTCAAATCCGTGCTGAAATTATCCAGATTAGGTGTGTCTGTCTTAGATTTCTTGGGCGCCGCAGAGGCATGGTTTTCGGCAGATCCACTTTGAGCTCTCGTGGAACTTTCAGTCTTCATCGAAGTGGATAAACTGTCGTAGAGATCTCGTGTCGAGATCCCTGTCTCACGCAGAATACGGACAGCGACACTGTCATTTTCACGCAAAATCCCTAACATGAGATGTTCCGGCTCGATTGCTCCTCCGGGAGCAGACTGCGCTTCTCTGGCCGCCAAGTTTATCACTAAGCGGGTGCGTGGCGTCATCATCGAAATGATCTGATTGCCGTCCACGTCCGAAGTGTCAAGTTTTTCAACATCGACCGGCTCTTTCTGATTAAGTGCAATTAAATTTCTTTGCATTTGCTCAGCGCTAAGTCCGGCGGCTTCTAGTTCCTGAGCAGCCTGACCGCCACCTTCGTCCAAAATGCCATATAAAATATGCTCCGTTCCAATATATGAAGTATTGAAGGAACGAGCTGACTGCCATGCAGAAGCTAAAACTTCTCCTGCGCGTCGTGTAAATCTAATCATCATAATTATTCCTCCTGATGTGTGTTCTTATCTAAAATTTCGCGTATAAACCGAGCCCGCTCTTCGTTGATCTCTGTCAAACCCAATTCCTGTCCCGCTCGGCGCTGGACGCTGCCGGCACCGCTTTCGATAAAAAGTTGCTGCCAGCTCTGGAAGTCAATATCTTCTAGTATGCCTAAGGCAATTCCCAGACGTACAGAAGACAAATGGTCCATCGTTTCATCGAAACTGATTCGCCTTGCTGTACGGAGTAGGCCGTAAGCACGATGAACTTCGTCCTCCAGACCGACAGGATCTTCATCGTACAGATCCTGACGGAACTTTCGTTCCTGCCCGATCAGCCCTTGGCTGAGCTGACTTAGTCCTTTTACGATATCAGTTTCAGTAAATCCAAGCGTAACCTGATTGGAGATCTGGATCATGTCACAAATGGCACCGGATCCTTCGCCT
>DIRG01000085.1:5643-11013 GCA_002427475.1 Mageeibacillus sp. UBA5442 | reverse complement strand
GTTCGATTCCCCTCACCCGCTCCAAAGAGCGGAGAAACAATAAGTGCCTTCTTAGCTCAGTAGGTAGAGCGCATCCATGGTAAGGATGAGGTCAAGGGTTCAATTCCCTTAGAAGGCTCCAAGACCCCTGTAACGAAAGTTGTAGGGGTTTTTTGTTTCTGTCAAGGAATTCACATTTGGTGCCAGGCACGAAACTTTACTAGAAGCCAAGGTGAAATCACCTCGGCTTCTAGAATGTAGAAATTAGAACTATATAGTTTCTTTTTCGCGTACTCGCCGTAAGATCAAAGTCAGGCTGAAGAAGACCAGCGCCATCAGCAACATAATCCCGATATTCTGCAAGACACTCGTCAAATCAATTGTCTGCGTGTAAGCAGCCTCTTCCAATATGTACTGATTCGATACGTCCCAATAAGTAGGGAGGAAAGAAAAGGCTGTTTGCAATGGTTGCCAAATTATCTCGCGAGGAATAAAAATGCCGGTGGCGAAGGCCGTGGCCAGCGCTATGATTGTGCCCAGGAAAGAAGTCGTTCCTTCGCTGGGAAAAATGTGCGTCAAGAGCAAGACCAGAGTAGAAATCGACAAGACGTGAGTCAGGCTCGAGAGTAGCATCCAGCGGACGCTAGTTTCACCGATGACTGAAAAACCGGTAAGCAGCATCATTACCAGGGCCATCAGTATCCAAATCAAGAGCATGACAATAAAGGCACTGATGAAAAGCCACATCGTCCGCTTCCTTCCCGGATAACCACTGACAAGATCGCGGCGCTTAAGCGTCGGCTCTTCCACAACTGTTATGGCACGACCCACGGTCATGAAACCTAAGGCCAGCAGTATGTAGTTGAGATAGCGCAGGTAGGTGGCAACGATAGCAACGTCGCCGCCGTTCTCTGTGGACAGAATAGTACCCTCGACCTCGCTGCTCATTATTTCATCGACCAAATCTAGGGTAGCCTCAGCCTCTGCTGCCGGCACAGTACCGCCGTATGCAATGCGGAAATTGTCCCAAGTCATAAGATAGCTCTCTATCTGGCTGTCGACTAGCTGGTTTAAGCCGTCGCTATAATTGGTATAAGTGGTCAGGTCGGCATAGTTGCCACTATTGCCAAAGGCGGCTTCAAAACCAGCCGGGATGCTGACTGCATAACTGATCCGATCTTCAAAGATGGCATCGCCGATCACAGTGGCGTCTTCCTCAATCTCTACCTTTTCATTCTTGCTATAGAGAAACCTCGTAAAGTGTCGCGACAGTGCGGAATCGTCATGATCAAAGACGACGATTTTCGGCTCATAGAGACTGAGTTGCTCCAGATCAGGCGAGACGCTCATTATTAATGAGGCAAAGATTACTAAAAAAATCACAAGATAAGGTATGAGTGTGCTGCGATAGCTATATAAGAGCTTGAGAAAATGCTTAAACACTTTCATAGCGCGTCCTCCTGATTCCAAGTAGAGTTAAGGCGAAACAGACAGCTATGTAGATGCCCAAACCCTGCAGCTGAGCAATATAGCGGCTTAAGTCCGTTCCGGCATACAGAGCGTGCAGTCCATTCGTAACACGTCCCAGCGGATTGATATTGTGTAGCCAAGGAACATATTGCATAACCAGAGTGTGCAGTTCACTGGCCATCATGCCGGAGGCCATAGCGAAGAGCAGCGGTAAGCTAATAGACAGCGCAACTTTTGGTCCTTGTCCTGTGGGGACGAGGGAGCCGATTGCGGTGCCGGTAAAGATGGCGGCACTTGTGCCCAAGAGGAGTAGCGCTATGATGCGCAAATGATCACCGCCGTAATCGATGCCCAACACCTGTGTAAAACCGTAAGCCAAAACAACCAAAAGTAGATGTGTCAACCAACGCGGAATTAGAGCCCCGAAGAAATGAGTCCACTTGCTGAGCGGCGCTACAGCTTTGCGCAGCGCCTGAGGAGATTGACCAGGCTCGATACTTTCGATAACGTCCGTGCCGCTACTGATAGGGAAGAAAGATACATAAGCTAAGGCAGCGAAGAAGAAGATAAACTCAGACAAGATCGCCTTGCTGCGCCCTTCTTTAACAATACCCAAAAAGCGATTAGCCTCAACTTCTGCGACATCCGCTGGCGGCGTAAATTTACCTTCAGCATAGCCGGCAGTTAAAACCTCTTGGGTTGTGCTCATGCGTTCATAAGATGACAGTGCTTCATGTAGAACTGTAGCCGCTATTCGACGGATTGGGTTGACTTTGAAACTGAGCTCTTCATCGATTAGGATCATTGCATCAATCTTGTCTTCTTCTAGCCAAGTTGTAGCTTCACTTTCCTCTCCCTCGACAAATACGAATAGTGACTCCTCATTATTCGAAAAGATGATTTCTTCATCCTGCCAGCTCCCTTCTTCACCGGCAAAAGCTAGAAAGGTCTTTAGCCCATCGACCTCGCTCCGTTCGACCGCAGCGTGCCCCGGCACCAGAGCCAAGTGAATAGTGTCAAGGCCGGAATTCGTATCCGATAAGGAAAAGAGAGCCATAAAGAAGATTGCCAGGTAGGCAAAGGGGAAGACTATATTCCAGATTAAGTTCGGTCTATTGCGAACGTAAGTTTTAAAACCATATTTCAGCAGATGTCTAAGCATGGTCACGTAGCTCCTTGCCTGTAATTTCAAGGAAGACATCATTGAGGGTCGGGTTTTCGCTAGTGACACTTACAGGTGTGAAACCGGCCTCAGTCAGGATTTGCAATACAGCCAAGAGGTTATTGCCGCCCTGCTTCATCGTCAGATTGAGATTGCCTTCCTGATAAGAGAGTGAGTCCACGCTCGGATTGCTTTGCAGCCGTTCAACTAAGCTATCCGGCAGATTGTAGACGACAATCTTTATCGATTCGCTGATAGAAGACATGGCAATTATTTCGTCGTTGCTACCGCTGACTAGGATTTTGCCGTGATCTAAAATCGCTAAGCGGTCACAGAGGAATTCAACTTCTTCCATATAGTGCGTAGTGTAGATGATGGTGGAACCCTCGTTGCGCAGCTGCTTAATACCTTCCAAAATGCGATTTCTCGTCTGCGGATCAACTGCTACCGTCGGCTCATCTAGGAAGATCAGGCGCGGTTTATGGGCGATGCCACAGGCTAGGTTCAACCGGCGCAGCAGACCGCCCGAGAGCTTGCGTGGAAGGAAAGTTTTGAAATCATTAAGTTGAACAAAGTCAAGGACTTCAGAAATGTAGCGCCGACGCGTAGCCTTGTCCTCGACATATAGTCCGCAGAAATAATCTATATTATCGTAAACACTGAGTTCTTTATAAACTGAAATTTCCTGAGGGACGAGTCCAATTTGCTGCTTGATATCATATGATTGCGGCGTCATAGTCTCGCCGAAGATCTTCACCTCACCTTGATCAAAGCGCAGTAGCGCTAGGATGCAGTTAATCAGAGTGGATTTACCGGATCCGTTCGGGCCCAACAAACCGAATATTTCTCCTCGCTTAATGTTAAGGCTGAGGTGATCAACGGCCACCAACTCTTTGTAGCGTTTAACTAGATCCTTGACCTCAACGTCGATCAATGTATTGTTCACCAAATTATTCGGCATCTTATTCTCCTCTCACGGCAGCACTATCTTGAGTCTGCCATAGTTAATATAGCGTTGCGTGCACTAGCGCAGTAGTGTGTACTGTCACTGTTATAAATGACAAATGTAAATTCTTTGCTAATATCCAAGAAGATGAATAGAATTGTGTCATACTTTACATTCAGACCAAGCATCGTTTTCAAAAAGGCAAGGAGTAAAAATGGCACACATTATAAATTTGGCCATAATCACAGCCTTGTGCGTAGCGCTCACCTTTGTTTCGGAGCCGCAGCTCTTGCTGGTGTTGAGCGTTCTCATATTTGTATTATTGGCTTCACTACCTTTGTTCTTTGCATATTCCAAACAGGAAAAAATCAAGCAGCGAAGCGACCTTTTGTGCCAAGTCGTTTATCTGACGCTGCTCATTGTGGGCTTTTTCTTGCCGGGCGTGCTCTTCGGACTACCTCTAGTGGCTTACCAAGTAGGCGATTGGAAACGGAACTGGCCGCTTTTGCTGACAGTAATCCCTCTCATGAACGCAGAGATCTCTGCTTTGCAGATAGCTCTACTTTACGGCGTAACACTCATTGCTATTTTCCTCGGATATTGGACAAGACGGACAGACAGCTTGGAGAAATCTCACTATTCTTATGTAGACACTTCGTCAGAACTATTGCGCAGGCAAAGGCAGCTGAATCACCAGCTGATGGCTCAGCGAGAGTTAGACCGCGCCTCAGATATTTTAGCCGAGAGAAATCGCATTGCCCGGTCAATTCACGACAATGTCGGACATAAATTGACGAGTGCCATCTTGCAGGTGGCTGAACTCGATTTGCTGGCCGCTGACGAGCAGGCGCAGTACAGTTCTTTGAGAGAGACTTTATCTGAAGCAATGGAAATGATAAGAAACAGTATCCACGACATTCATACCGAATCTTTGTCGATTGAAACAGCCTTGGAAAAGCTGGCGCATGACTTCAAATTCTGCCCTCTGCATTGCAGTGTGCAAATTAACGATCAACTGAGTCCCACGCTTTTTTACACAGTACTAGCTATTTGCCGCGAGGGCTTAAACAACACTGCTAAACACTCTAATGCCAGTAGAGTCAGTATTTCATTAAAACAGTGGGGAGACCATTACCAACTATTATTAGCAGATAACGGCTACACGATTGGCGGAAAACCCCAGACAGATGGCATCGGCCTACTGAGCCTAGAGGAGCGCGTCACAGCTATCGGCGGTACGTTAAATGTGAACCGACAGTCCGGCTATAGGATTTTTGCCAGATTACCCGCAAAAAGCGATGCCATGCCTGAAACGGAAACATAAAGGCCGACGTATACAAGTTGAGGAACTAACGTGACACCCACAAGGAGAGAGATGAGAATAATAATTATTGACGATGATCCCATAGTCTGTAAGAGTTTGCAGTCGATTATAGAGCTCGGCTCGCGCCGTGACAAGAATGAGGCGATCGAAGTAGTGGCCACGGGCTCTGACGGTCACGAGGCGATTGACCTATACAGCGAGTTTAGTCCGGACATTCTCTTGCTGGATATTCGCATGGAGGGAATGGACGGCCTGACGGCTGGCGAACATATTTTGGCAGCAGACGAGAAGGCGAAAATTCTGTTTTTAACAACCTTTGTAGATGAAGAGTACGTCCTTGCCGCTTTGCGCATGGGTGCGATGGGCTATCTAATGAAGTCTGATGTGGACAATATTTTGCCTGCTCTGTACGCTATCCAGCGCGGGCAGTACGTGTTTGGGGGTGAAATAGTTGACAGATTGTCGCCATTACTAAGCGACAGGCAAATT
>DIRG01000085.1:1846-5409 GCA_002427475.1 Mageeibacillus sp. UBA5442 | reverse complement strand
TTAGTTAAGCTAGTGGCAGATGGTCGCAACAATAAGGAGATTGCCGAAGAGCTTCACCTTAGCGAGGGCACAGTACGAAATTATCTGTCAAATATTTTGGATAAACTTGATCTTCGCGATCGCACTCAATTAGTAGTGGCCTATTTCAGACATGATCAATCAAACTAAATGATGTAGGACGGTAAGAATTCTTCGCAGCTTCTTCGCATTTGTTCACTTTATATCGGTAAAATGAAGGTAACTTAATTAGGACTACTAGGAGGCTAACTATATGTATATGAAAAAATCAAGAAAAATAAGAGCAGGCACCTTGCTCTTGCTGGCTGCACTTTGTTTTACCTTTATCGGAGGACAGACTATTCAGGCAGCCGATACGAGCGATAAGGTCGCCATCTTAGGTTCGGGACTAAATGAAGCCGAAAGGACAGCTACACTTGAGCAGTTGAAAGTAGACTCGGGACAAGACATAACGGTCGACATTGTAAATGGTACAGACGCCGGTCGCTTTATCGACGCTACAATAGCAGACCGTGACATGATTTCATCCGTCATGGTTGAATTTAAAAACGAGGGCAGCGGTGTCAGTTCAGAGATTGTTTATCCAGAGAATATAACCAAAATAATTGATTATCAGTATTCTAATGCTGCCATAACCGCAGGCATTTACGACTGTCATATTACCGTCGCAGCAATTCGGCCCGTTACCGGTGAATCCGCGCTGACTGGCGTGTACAAGGCAGCAGAAGTCTACGGCATAGACCTAGATAAAGACAAGCTCGTTGCCGGCAATGATGAGTTGATCACCGTACGTGTAATCGAAGACAACAATGCAAATAATGAAGACTTTGATTCGGAAGACTTCTCCAAAGCCTTAACTGAAATAAAGGCCGAATTGGCGGAGCTAGTCGAAAAAGAAGGCAAAGATAATATTACGATTGAGCAAATCACCGTAATCATCAACAATGTCCTGAACAAGTATGAAATTAATATTTCTCAAGCTGATATCGACAAACTAGCTGCCACATTGGAAAAATACAAGAACACACTCAGTGCTGAAGACATTAAGAAAGTCTTGGATCAGCTCAAAACCTTCGGCGAAGATACCTGGGGCATGGCCATGGATTTTCTGGAAGGTGCAGAGGACAGCGGGTGGTGGACTAATGTGTCCAGCTTCTTTAGTGACTTATTTAAGGCCATCGGCGATTTCTTTAGCAATTTATTCGACTAAAACATGATAATAAAGCAATGGTGCTTTGAGCCGTCCCGTAAGGGGCGGCTTTTTTAGAAAACAAATAAAATATATTAGTTGTGTGTTGATATTAAATTACACAAATAAATTTCAGATGATTCATATTATCTATTATGTTAGTATGACGTTGTGCATCTGCCGTACTTTTGTACATTGCCGGGAAGGTTGAACAATGTTGCTTCGTCTGATTGGCAGTCAATTAAAAGACAAGCTAGGGCAATTCATTGTCATATTAATTTTGCTGGTTTTCTTGTTTAGTCTCCTCGGATATGCTCTACATCGCCTACCCTTAATCGAAGAAAAGAAAATTGAAGCTCAGACTGCTATTAAAGTTGAGGGCTTTTTGCTGCCGCAGTCGAAGAACCAGCCCTTGGATTGGTCACCGGTTTATGTGTTTGTTGATGGTGATTTAGTTCCCTTCGTCAAGGATCTACTGATTTGCAGTTACGTTTTCTACAAGCAAGATTCCGTCTTAGTTGATGGTGAGCCTTATATTTTGCCTGAAGGTATGAAGGAACACTTACGTTTGTACGGCATTACTGATCTTGAGGCCACGGCGAGATTAGCAGCTACTAAAGATAAAATAACTTGGCGCTCACCTCAGTCCGAGGAGATGTTTAGCTCAGAAGACTTGACCGAGCTTCTAATCCCAAAAGGTTTAGAGGCTAGTTTGCCGGAAGATGCGGAAACGCTGACGATATCCATTTCGCCTTCACGAGCTTATATAGCGTCGGTTGACAAGGACGCTAAGCCGCAGCCTGTTACATTTCAAATCGCCGGTTCGTATGAGGCTCAGACCGGGCCACTATATTGCAGTTGGAAAGCCTTACGAGAGCAGTGGCATACATGGTATCCTGGGATGCCCTTCAATACAGATTCGCTTTCTTTCACTGTCGTCAACAACCTGAAAATAGAGGAGCTGCGCGAGGAAGGAGATCGTTATTTCCATCCGGATACGGGTATGCTCAGAGCCGAAATGATTATCCAAGACGCCAATTATCTGGAGCAAATTGACTCGCTTGAACGACATCAAGGATACATTGAGGTGTTGTTCCCCGTCCTGATCGTTACTAGCCTACTTGTGGGGATTGTCAGTAGTTTACTGCTACAACTATCACGCCGAAGACAAATGGTCTTGATGCGTACGCTAGGCACGCCGAGTGAGACGATTTTCCTCATTAGTAATCTCGAATCATTGAGCTTGCTCTTCATCGCCTTTATCATTGCTCTGCTCATTTTGATTGTGGCTAATGTTGACTTAGATCCGCGCCGCACAGCCATTTCCGCCCTTCTAGGTTTAATCTATCTTGTCGGTAGTAACATATCGCTTGTTTTTGTTAAAAATAAGAGTCTCATCCTTGAAGTGAAGAAGGAGATGAACGATGAATAAGCAAAGCGTTAAGCTCGAGAATAGAGAAAGGAGATTTACAGGTAGGTCTTTCAAGAACGTAGTTAATGCTTTTTGTAGAAACTAAAGGCACATATATTGAATAAAGAAGATCATAATGAAGAATAACAAAACATCGCGTTTCTTAGCTCTTTTTATATTGATTCTTATGAGTGCAACTTTCATTACTTCATGTTTGTCTGAGAATACCGGTGATCAAGATGAAGCCGGGTCAAATCTGGAGGAAAGTGAAACTCAGAAACTAGAAGAGGTGATTGAAGAAAAAGGAAGCTGGGAAAAGGATGAGCAATTCGAACAAAATACGAAAGCTTATGCAGAACAGAAAAACCAAAGATTAATTAATCTTAGCAAGTCCGAAGAAATAGATCAGATGCCGGAAAGTGAGGTAGTTGCGCGCGACTTCATTAGCAATAGTTTGTCCTGTAATAGTAAATTAAAAAAATGGCCGGACTTCTCGTCAGATAGTGGTGAACTGGAGTATTTGCTTGATTGTCGTGCATCCCAAATTAAGAAACGGCGCAACTTGTCTGGTTTCAAACGAGTAACTTTATATATAACACTAGAAAAGGTTGCCTCCTGGTCTGAAGAAAATGAAGCAATGTACATTTTTGATTCACAAGAAAATATTTATTTTGATGGAGAGGTAAGCATTCAGTCAGGTGCTAAAGGCAATTATGTTGTCCTCTTAAGTAAGGAAGACGATAAATGGAAGATTAAATCGGCACTAACTGGTGAAGGAAGTTTTCAAAAATTTGTCAAACCTTATTATCAGAGAGATATTATCAACGATGATGCAACTAATCGACTTTCCTTAGTTAAGCAAAAAATGGATGATTTTGTTGGAATAATTTTGAATCATGCAGAAATTAGTCGAATGGACGAATGGTCACACAAGCAGATCGAAGA
>DIRG01000085.1:0-1620 GCA_002427475.1 Mageeibacillus sp. UBA5442 | reverse complement strand
GGCACTGTGCTTATAGAGGTGCTATATGAATTGGTTAACTAATCGTTTTTTTAGTCGTTTTCCCTTTCGCAGTATTTTGCTAACTTTGTTGCTAGTGTCCATTAACGTGCTCCTTTTCTTTGGGATCAGTCAGTATAGGTTATCGAGAGAACAGTTTAGGCGTTCTGAAGAGCTTTACATCACAACAGTGAAACTTAACGATAGGCACTTGGAAAACCGCACTCTCTTTTCTTCCGATACATATTGGGAGTGGGACTATTCGGATAGAGCCCCTGAGCTGCTTATCGTTCCGGGCTTAGAAGAAGAGTTAATCTCATTTCATGAAAAATGTGATGAGGTTTTAGTATTCGATAATAGAAGACTGTTGACGGCCATATCCGATGACCTCTTCCGCTTGTCCGATTATTTTGATATGGATGTAGACAAGGTATTGGCTGCACACCAACAGGTCGAACATGAAACACCCTTGCGAGGTATCGTAAGCGCTAGGTGTATCAAGGTCGTTTATGTTGAACCTTCTAGTATGAGGTTTGATCCGAATGCCGGCGAGTTGAAGCCGGATGATAGTTTGCAATATAAAGCCTACTTTGAAATAGACCACAGTAATTCCGAGCTGGATCCTCTTTGTGACGAAGTGCGTTATATGGAGATGACTTTGTATTCTCTAGATGAGGCCGGTAATCCGCTATTTCAAGAGGGTTACGATTACAATATTGCGGCTCATGGTCGTGTTTTTTTCCGATTTCCTGATAATACTGATGCACTAAGCAAGATTGATCCTGAACCACAGTACGCTTTATACGCTTCACCGCTCGGGGTATATTCTGATCAGCGCATTGAATTAATTGATATGGATTCACATGACACTTCTATCTCCTGGTTTGAAGATTATGGACGACAAGAGATAGCGCGCGAGGTAATAGAACGTCTGCCATTAGGTTTTCCTGCAGATAAGGTTAATACTGCGTTTATACTGCCAGATATATACTATCCCATCTGGGATCTAAGTGAGGAACTGACAGCAGAAGAACTGACCCGTAAGGAGGAGGAGTTTGATGAATTACGATACTACATCCAACTACCAGCACGACAGTTTTCTGCCATCGTGACAAAGGAACCGGGACTGATCTTTGAATTCTCAGATGGATTTGTGTTTGTCAAAGACGAGTTAAGAATGCGTAAGCTTTTAAAATCAACAGATGAATCTGCTTGCCTCATCTCCAGCGCCATGGCTGAGCAGTATAACATTGAGGTGGGGGATACGTTAAACTTCGGACTAATTTATGAGCCTTGCGTAGTAGCTGCTATGGATCGTGAAAGATTTGGCTATTCTAAATACGATACACTTATTTACCGTAGCCTAGAACTTAAGCAAATTGATTTTAGGGACTACAAAACCTACTCGGAACAGCCTCCAGACTCCTTTGTAGTTGTAGGCATAACAGACAATAAGCCTGAGTTGGGTCGGATTAATACGTATGGCGGTGATCGTTTCATGGATTATTATCCTCTCAACGATCAAGGAGTAATGAATAATACGATCATAATCGTTGACCGTGGTGAGGGATTCTCTGATTTGCCACTGGTAGTTCCCGATGAGCCCCCTTTTTCTCTATCTGA
>DIRG01000111.1:50638-64657 GCA_002427475.1 Mageeibacillus sp. UBA5442 | reverse complement strand
ATTTATGCCTATTTCTGCAAACGCTTCTACAACAAAGCAAAAATTGGATGCAGCGAAAAAGCATCTTAGTGAGCTGGAAGCAGAGTATAAATCAACCCAAGCACAACTGAGCGAGTTGAGATCAGAAGAGGCACGCCTTTCTGACGAATTGACTTGGTTGGAAACTCGTAGTGCAGAGCAAAACCAGGTTTATCAAGATGCTTTGCAGCAGAAGGAAACCGCTTACGAAATCATGCTTCTAGATGAAGAAGCCTATCAAGGTTCTCTACAGAGACTCGCCGACAAACAGGAACAGTATGGAGAACGATTAAGCCAGATGTTCCAGTGGCATAACAAGAGTATGCTGGAAATACTCTTGGCATCTGACAGTCTGCAATGTTTTTTCACTACAGTCCGTTTTATGAAAATTGTATCTGACGCTGACGAGCAAGCTTTGGAAGAGCTGGAAAGCGCCTCTGAAGAAGCTAAAACAATGCGACTTCGTTCAGAGAATTCATATAATGAATTAACTGTCTTAACAGAGGAAGCCGAAGAAGTTCTGCAGGAAATTAAGGCTGATCAAGATATGACACAGTCTGAGTTGGACGAGGCTGCCTATTCCTTAAGTCTTTATCGGCAGAAAGAACAAAATCTGAGCACTAAGACACAGGATGCAAAAGCAGATGTAGACCGTTATGCTGTGCAGTACGAATACGAAAATCGACCGACAACAACGACTACTACAAGACCGCAGACGACTACAGCTAAGCAAACACAAGCGCCAGCTACAAATGCTCCGGCTCCACCGGCAAACAACGGTTCTTTTGCTTGGCCTGTGCCTTCCAGTTCTTACATAACGTCTTATTACGGTTGGCGTAACATTTTCGGCGGTTCTAGTTGGCATGCTGGCATAGATATTGCTGCGGGAATGGGTTCTAACGTTGTTGCAGCTCGTGGTGGTAGAATTTCTTATATCGGCTGGTTAGGTACTTATGGCAATCTGATTATTGTCGACCACGGAGATGGTTTCACTTCGCGCTACGCCCATCTCAGCGCTTACAATTGTTCTTATGGCCAGAGTGTTTCTAGGGGACAAGTGATTGGCTTTATCGGTAGTACCGGAAGATCTACCGGGCCTCACCTGCATTTTGAGATCCTCCGAAACGGTAGCACAGTTAATCCTCTATCGTATTATTAGAAAATCATATATCATTATATTTACTAGATTCTTAAAATAACAAGGTCGGAAGTATCCGACCTTGCCGTCTTTAAATGAGGTAAATCATGCAAGAACAACCACAAGATCCATATTCTCAGAATCAAAACGATCCGTATTCACAAAATCCGCTACAAGAACCTCAATTCCCGGTGAACCGCTTTGGAGCTTATCCACCCCGCTTTCCGCAGGAAGAGGGTGAAGAGGAGAAGAAAGCTCGCAAACGCGGTCAACGTTGGAGGGTTTTTTTGGCGGTGTTTTTGACCGCTACAATTACGTTTCTTCTGACAGCAGGAATTGCCTTCGCTCTTTATGGCGATGCTATTCGAGAGCTTGGCGGCAATCGCTTGGGTTTTCTCTATGACGAGGCAGACGAGGATTCTTATGTCTTGCGTTTTCCTGCCGAAGCAGGTGTAGAGGATGCCCTAGAGAAACTGAAAGATGTCTATGGTCTGATTTACGAAAACTATATTGATGAGCATTCCCATGCAGAATTAATTGAAATCTTGACGCAGGGACTCGTGGACAATATGGAAAGCCCTTATACTTACTATTTGAGTGCTGATGATAACCAAGCAGCGCAAGACTCAATGAGTGGTGAGTATAGCGGTATCGGAGCCATCGTTATGATGGACGAAAGCGGCTTTTTTGTCGTCAATGACGTTGTCATGGACAGCCCTGCTGAGGAGGCGGGTGTCGCTATCGGAGACAGAATTGTAGCGATAGAAGGCGAATCAACTGCCGAGATCAATGACGTTTCGAAGCTGGCGAGCTTGATTCGTGGAGAAGATGGAACTGTAGTAAGCATTACCTTTTTCCGGCCTTCTGAAAACCGGGAAGTAGTTCAGGAGATCACGCGTAGAAAAATAACTAATGCTGCACTCAGCTACGAATTGCTGGAGGAAGGCATAGGTTATATCCGCTTGACCGAATTTTCCGCACATGCTGCAGAGAATTTTGAAAATGCGGTCCTCGATCTGATGGATCAAGGAGCGCAACACTTGGTGATCGACTTGCGCAGCAACGGAGGCGGCTATGCCTATCAGTGCATTGATATGCTGGATGTCTTGCTACCGCCCCAAACGGTAGCAACAGTGGAGGGACGTTCCGAGGGTAAAGATTATACTGAGGAATGGAAAACTGAAAAACCGGCACAGGTACCGGACGATATGACGTATGCCATTCTTCTGAATCGCTATTCTGCCAGTGCCAGTGAGCTTTTTGCAGGCGTCTTGCGAGACTTGGACAAGGCAACGCTTATTGGGGAGAGGTCTTATGGCAAGGGTGTGGGCACTTTGACTTGGACCTTATCCGATGACTCCGCAGTCCAGATCAGCAATTTTGAGTATTTCCTGCCTCAAGGGGAATCGATAAATGGCATCGGTCTTGTGCCGGACGAGGAAGTCATCTTGGATGAAGAAGTCGCCCTTAAATCTATTAATCAATTAAGCCTTGAAGAAGATACTCAGCTAGCCAAGGCCATAGAAATTTTAGAAGAGCGTGTCAAATAAGTAGATACAGCTAGAAAGGCTTGATGCCTAAAAAAGCAAAATGCGAAGAGGAGGATGAATTTGCATGTTTGATCACAGAATACTGGGGGGACAGGTCTATCAAGAGGGTGAGTTTACGAAGACTAATGTCTATATAAATGGCGAGAAGATTGCTTTAATCTCTCCGGAAGAGCTCCCTGCTAAGCAGAGCACAGATGCAAATGGCCTCTTAGTTGCTCCAGGCATGATCGATTCCCATGTTCATATTTCGCTCACCGGAACTGGGGGAAATCTCTCCTGTGACGATTATCGCAGCGGTAGTATTGCTGCAGCATACGGCGGTGTAACTACCTTTATTGATTTTTTGGGCGAAGCCTCGACGGTCAAAGAAATGCAAGATTTTGCTCGTGCTAAGAGTGAAATTGCTCAGGAAGCTTTGATCGACTACGCTTGGCATGCTTCAGCTAAAGATCTAAAAGACAGCGCTGCAGACATGGCCGATCAAGCGGTAGCTCAAGGCACTCCTTCCATTAAACTCTATACGACATACAAACCTTCAGGTATCTATTCTTCTCCCGAAACCGTGGAAGCTATGATCAAGCGCTCAGCACAAGGCGATGTGCGAATCATAATTCATGCAGAAGACGATGAGCTGATAAATCATGAGAATAAAGATGCACGCAGTTTGCCGTTGAGTCGTCCGCCTGAATGCGAAATCGAAGAAGTGCGCAAGATCGCTGAGTGGACTAGACAGCATCAGGGCAATTCGTATATTGTCCATGTTAACTGTGGCGAGACCATAGAGATGCTGAAGCGGGAATATGGGGATATTTTACAGAAGAATATTTACCTTGAAAGCGCTCCGCAGTATTTTGTTTTTGATGAATCTGTTTATGACTCTGACGATTTTTATCGTTATACAATTACTCCTCCTTTGCGCTCCCTGGAGCAAAGAGAGTCATTGCGGGAAAATTGGCGTGAGATCAGTGTGTTTGCCACTGATCATTGTCCTTTCACCTTAGAGGCCAAAAAGAGTGCCCAGGGAAATCTTGCACTTATGCCGATGGGTATGGGCGGAATGGAATACCTCTTTCCGCTGATGCACTCTTTATATGGTAACGAAGTCATTGAGCAATTGACTGTTAAGCCTGCGAAATTATTCGGTCTCTACCCGCAAAAGGGCGTGCTCGCTCCGGGTAGTGATGCTGACTTGATTCTTTACCGTGAAGGTAAAAGACACATCGACGAGATCCACTCGGCAGCCGATGACAGTCCCTATTTAGGGCTTGAGGTCAATACCGAGATTATTTCAACAATGAGTCGTGGTCGTTGGGTAATTTGGGACGGAGAGTTTAAAGAAGGTACTAAGGGCAAGTTCGTTTTCAGAACGCTCTAAGGGTAGGGAAGAGTCTTAAGAAGATCGATTATTTCATCAGATCTTCAAAGACTTCCATTAACTGTAAGTAGAGCAGTTCTTCAATTTCAAGAGTTTCAAGAATCTCAGCATAAAGATGGAAGATTTCACCCGAGTCGACTTGGGTGAAATCTTTTTCTAGAGAAGATTTTTCTCGCTCATGTCGTGAGAGATTGGCTTCTACTTCCCGCAGAACTGTATTAACGTCAGCAACCAGACGGCGGCGTTCGCTTCGATTTTGTGGATAGAACTGCAAATCAGCTAAGAGAGGGTACATCTCTACGGCTTTTTCGTCCCATTCAGGCATTCTGGCTTCCGCCTCACGAGCAACTTCCGGGAGCTCGGGTCTGTCGGGCCTATTATCAGTCCGCGCATCGGCTTGGCGTTCGGCAGTTCGATAACTATCGAAATCAGGGAAGGTCTCAAGTCCGCCTCCGAGCATTGCCCAAACCTCATCAGCGATACGCGATACAAAATAACGGTCATGTGAGACAGCCAGGATTGTGCCTGAGAATTCATTCAGGGCGTCCTCCAGAAGTTCGCGCGAAAAAATATCGAGGTGATTGGTTGGCTCGTCCATAAACAATACATCAGGTTGGTCTTGAAGCAGGGCGCAGAGAAAGAGTCGTGAGCGCTCGCCACCGGAGAGACTGCCGGTCCTTTGGAAGACTGCATCACCACTGAAGCCGAAACGTGCCAGCTCGCTACGAGCCTGATTTTCGTTGAGGCGAGGCTGCAGGTACAGCATTTGCTCGAGTACAGTGAGATCATAATTGTCAAAATTAGCTTCTTGACCCAGGAAGCCGAAAACTAAATTAGAGGCTGTTGTGACGCTTCCTTGCGTTTGGGGCAGTTCTCCCATCAGCGTCCGCAAGAGGCTGGTCTTGCCACAACCGTTTTTTCCCACCAGAACAATGTGTTGACCTCTGAGTAGTTTGAACGAAAGGTCTGCGAAAAGAGGCTCAGTTTCTCCGGGAAAACGTAAGGAGAGCTCTGTGGCCTCGAGTGCCACTTGATCTCTTCGTGATCGTACAGAATCAGGTTGTTTAAGGCTTCTGAAGCTCATACGCTTATGCGAACTTCTGTTCTCTTGGTGTAGAGCTGACAGCTCTTCGCTAATGCGCAGCTCTTTCTTCTCGCTGCTGTGATATTGAGTAATCTTACGATGCGAAAGCATTGTCTGAGTAATCTCTTCTTGGCGTTGCAGTCTTTTCTCTGCTTTATCGATGCGGCGCGCCAGAGTTTTTTCTTCTAGTTCTTTGAGCTCGAGGAAATTGCTGTAATTGCCTGAATAAATTCTTATTTTACCCGCGTTAAGCTCAGCGGTCTTGGTCGCAACATTATTAATAAAAGCGCGATCATGCGAAACGAAGAGCACGGCGGAAGACTGTTTAGTCAAATAATCTTCTAGCCAGTCGATCGCGTTTTGATCCAGGTGATTGGTCGGCTCGTCTAATAATAAAAGGTCAGGGGAGCGTAGTAAGAGTCTAGCCAGGGCAACACGCATACGCTCTCCGCCTGAAAGCTGCTCTAAGGGGCGTCGGATACTAGCTTCGTCCAGTGAAAAAGCGTTAAGTGTTGCAGTGAGCCGCTGGCGAAAACTGAAGCCACCCATGGCTTCATGACGGTCGTGAGCCTTCGCGTATTTATTCATGAGGTCCGTCAGCTCATCGTCATCAGTGGCGTCTTCGAGCAGGCTTTGTAGCTCGCGGAGTTCTGCTTCAACTGCTGTAAGCTCCGGGTCTTCTAAAGCAAAATCACTGTTGCTGCTCAGGTGCTCTAACTGTTGTTCCAGATAACCTAGCACTGTACCGCGGGCAAGCTGAATATGGCCGGACTCGGGATCTGCGGTTTCACTCCCTGCAATCAGTCGCAGCAAAGTTGTTTTCCCGGCACCGTTGTCGCCGATTAAAGCGATGCGGTCTCCGGGCATGATGTCGAGAGCAACGGCATCAAGTACCTTTACTCTTGCATATGTCTTTGATATATTATTAAGGCTTAGTAAACTCATAACGGTCATATTATGAGCATATATCTCAGCTTTTGACAATGATTTTTTATGATTCGAGTCAGGAAAGCGTAATATATTCAACTTTTTGCAATTCCTTTTAGAAATTACTTGCATTCCGTCCCTTGATACTTTATACTTTTCCTTGTGCCTTTTTCATGGGCGTTTCTGTCTGTGTGTAAAAAAGGCTAGCAAGGAAGACGGAGATTGCTTTTCAGTTCGCTGCGGATTGGAAAGGTAACTTCGTTAGAGCAGTCCGACTGGATTCGGACGATAATCACGCGGCAGCTTAGCACCCAGCGTAAGCGCCACAGCACTTTGACTGGGTTTTAAAAACGAAAAAGCAAGACACACCCGAGTCGATAGTGATTATTGAAAAAGTGATTAAAACGTAGCCATAGGAGGAAACAATGGCAGTTAAACAGACAATTAGAATTCGACTAAAAGCTTTCGACCATCGCATTCTTGATGAGAGTGCCGAACGTATAGTTGAAACAGCCAAGAACAGCGGAGCAAGTGTGTCGGGTCCGATACCTTTGCCGACAGAGAAAGATATCATTACCGTACTGCGCTCGCCGCACGTTGACAAAGATTCACGTGAGCAGTTCGAGGTTCGTACGCACAAGCGTTTGATAGATATCCTCTCGCCAACTCAGCGGACCATTGAGTCTCTGATGAGACTAGAGATGCCCGCAGGCGTAAACATAGAGATCAAGCTATAAATTATTGGTCAATGTTCACCATAGTAGTGAACCAATAACCAGGAGGTAATAGAAAGATGGCAAAATTCATGCTCGGCCGAAAAGCTGGTATGACGCAGATTTTTGACGAAGAGGGGATTTCCATTCCTGTAACAGTCATTTCCTGTGGACCGCTAAAGGTCATACAGAACAAAAGCGAAGAGAAAGACGGCTATATCGCAACACGTGTTGGCTACGAAGATTATAAGAAGGCCACGCGTCCTCACAGCGGTCAATTTACAAAAGTTGAAGTCGCTCCGATGCGCCATATCCGTGAGTTTACAGCAGAAGACGGCGAAGTATTCGAACCAGGACAAGAACTGACTGTCGCCGATATGTTTGCTGAAGGTGACTTTGTAGATATTTCAGGTATTTCCAAAGGTAAAGGCTTTCAGGGCGCAATTAAGCGTCACGGCGTATCCCGCGGTCCCATGTCGCACGGTTCAAGATACCATCGTGGTCCCGGTTCCATGGGATCCTCTGCAACTCCGGGCAAAGTCTTCAAAGGTAAGAGACTTCCCGGCCAGATGGGAAATAAACGTGTAACAGTACAGAACCTTAAAGTAGTACAGGTTGACGGAGAGCGTCATATCTTGGTAGTACGCGGTTCAGTGCCTGGTCCCAAGCGCGGTCTGCTGGAAATCAAGACTAGCGTTAAGGGAAAGTAGGACGGAGGAACTGATAAATGCAAGTTGATGTTTTAAATATTAAAGGCGAAGTTGTAGATACTCTGGATTTGGCAGATAGCGTATTCTCAATCGAACCAAACCGCGACGTCATATATCGCGTGATGCTTGCTCAGCAAGCAAATCGCAGACAGGGCACCAGCAAAACAAAGGGGCGCTCAGAAGTTCGCGGCGGCGGCAGGAAGCCCTATCGTCAGAAGGGGACAGGTCGTGCACGTCACGGTTCAAACCGTTCTCCGATCTTTGTTGGTGGCGGCGTAACTTTTGGTCCTACACCGAGATCTTTTAGAACTCGTCTGCCCAAGAAAGTCAGACGTTTGGCAATGCGCTCACTTTTGTCCGACAAGGTAGCCAATCAGAAGCTGCTTGTTCTGGATTCACTGGACATGGAAACGCATAAGACTCGCGAAATGACCGACATTTTGAAGAATGTGGGTGTTACATCATCCGCACTGATTATTACAAGCGGCAGCAATGTGGAAGTAGTGCGTTCCGCACGCAACATTCCTCACGTTCAAACAGCTGCAGTTAATGCCTTTTCAGTGTTGGATCTGTTGAAGTCAGATTTGCTCATCGTAACACGCGAAGCCCTTAGTACAATCGAGGAGGTATACGCATCATGAGGAATCCACACGATATTATTATTCGTCCCATCATTACTGAACAAAGCATGATGGACGCTGCATACGGCAAATATACTTTCGAAGTTGACCGCCGTTCCAGCAAGACAGAAATAAGACAAGCAGTTGAAGCGCTTTTTGAAGTAAAAGTTACAGGAGTAAATACCATTAATTTACGTGGAAAAGAACGTCGTGTCGGTTCCGGACGTAAAGGCATGACCTCTGCTAGCAAGAAAGCGATTATCACGATAGATACCGAGCCCGTTGCAGAGTCCTATCAGATGCCGGGTGGCAAAACAGGTACTAAGTCGAAAAAATACAAGACTTCGATTGAAGAGTTCGGGTTCGGCCAATAAGCCGTTCACGCGTAAGAAGGAGAATTATAATGGCAAAAAGTTATAGACCGACTTCGCCCGCGAGAAGGCAGATGACGAGAGTTGATTATTCTGCATTGACAGAAAAAGCAGCTCCGGAAAAAAGTTTGCTTGAAACGCAGCAGAAGTCCAGCGGTCGCAACAACTATGGCAGAATCACAGTTCGTCATCGTGGGGGCGGAAATCGCAGAAAACTTAGAAGAATTGATTGGAAGCGTACCAAAGATAATATTCCGGCAAGAGTAAAAGCAATTGAATACGATCCTAATCGTACAGCTTTTATCGCATTGCTTTACTACGTAGATGGTGAGAAAGCTTACATTTTGGCCCCACACGGCCTCAAAGTCGGCGATACCGTCATGTCCGGTGAACAAGTTGATATTTCAATCGGAAATGCACTTCCTTTGAGCTCGATTCCGGTCGGTACACAAATTCATAATATCGAAATGCATCCCGGCAAGGGCGGACAACTTGTTCGTTCAGCCGGCTCGTCAGCTCAGTTGCTCGCTAAAGAAGGTCGTTACGCCACTTTGCGTATGCCTTCCACGGAAGTGCGCCTCGTGCTGCAAGATTGCCGCGCGACCATCGGCACCGTTAGCAATATTGAAAACAGTATTGTAAACATTGGTAAAGCCGGACGTAAGCGTCACATGGGCAGAAGACCGCATGTACGTGGTTCTGCTATGAACCCTGTTGATCACCCACATGGTGGTGGTGAAGGTAAGGCGCCAATTGGAATGCCTAGCCCTGTCACACCCTGGGGTAAACCAACACGCGGTTATAAGACACGTCATCGTAACAAGAAATCTAATCAAATGATCGTCAGAAGAAGACGCAAGAAATAGGAGGATAAGGATGAGTCGTTCTACTAAAAAGGGCTTTTATGTTGAAGAAGCTCTAATGAAGCGAATAGAAGCAATGAACGAAAAGAATGAACATCGTGTTGTTAGAACATGGTCTAGAGCCTCCACGATCTTCCCTGAGATGGTTGGCCACACAATCGCTGTTCATGATGGCAGAAAACATGTGCCGATTTATATCACAGAAGAAATGGTCGGCCACAAACTAGGTGAGTTCGCTCCCACGCGAACCTTCAGAGGACATGCCTCGTCAGAACGACGAGCCACTGTTCGCTGATCGCAGTGAGGAGGGAGAATAATATATGTCAAGAAAAGTAATGAGTAAAGTTGAATTAGAAGAGCGCCGAGAGGAACTCATCGCAGCCCATAAGGCAGAGACCAGACGTAATAAGAAGACGCCTGTCCTAACCAAGAAGGAGCGGAAGTATCTCGGTATTGGTCGCGACGAAGGCCGTGCATCAGTTCAGCATTTGCGTATTAATTCAAAAAAGGTAAATCTGCTTACCAGCATTATCCGCGGCAAATCACTGCGGGAAGCACTGGCTATTTTAGAATATTCCTCTAACGCAGCAGCACAACCTTTAACAAAGTTGCTCAACTCAGCTGCAGCTAATGCAGTAAACAACAACGGTTTGAATCCTGAGAACCTCTACGTTGCAGAGATCAATGCGACCGAAGGTCCAACACTGAAGCGCATTCGCCCACGGGCAAAAGGTGCAGCTTCTTGGATTTTAAAGCGTAGCAGCCATGTAAATGTTGTTTTAAGAGAAAGAGAAGAGGAGGAGGCATAAAATGGGTCAGAAAGTTAATCCACATGGTTTACGTGTAGGAGTTATCAAAGACTGGGATTCGCGCTGGTATGCGGATAAGAAAAATTTTGCCCGCTACCTCGTCGAAGATAAAAAGATTCGTGATTTCGTGTTCTCTGAGACATCACGCGCCGGAGTATCCCGGATTGAAATTGAGCGTGAAGGTGATGACAAGACCGTAGTAACAATTACTACCGGCAAACCTGGCATCATTATCGGTCGTCAGGGCGCAGAGATTGAAAAATTAAAGAAAAAGCTGGCAAAGCGTTTTCAAAGCGAGTTTTACATCAATGTTAAAGAAGTTCGCAATGTAGACGTTGAAGCGCAATTAGTAGCTGAAGGCATAGCTCGTCAACTCGAAGCAAGAACTTCATTCAGACGTGCAATGAAACAGTCTATCGGTCGCGCCATGAAGAACGGTGCTAAAGGCATTAAAACCATGGTATCGGGTCGTCTAGGCGGAGCCGAAATTGCTCGTTCCGAGCAGTACCACGAGGGTACCATCCCCCTACATACACTGCGTGCAGACATTGATTACGGTTTCGCAGAAGCCCACACTGCATATGGCCTGATCGGCGTTAAAGTGTGGATCTACAAGGGTGAAGTCCTCCCTGTGAAGAAAACGCAAGCAGCTCAAGAAGGAGGCAACCCCGATGTTAATGCCTAAGCGTACAAAATATAGAAAACAACATCGTGGCCGCATGAGGGGCAAAGCGACCCGCGGCAACAAGGTCACCTATGGTCAGTATGGTCTTCAGGCAACTGAACCTTGCTGGATTACCGGTAACCAGATAGAAGCAGCGCGTATTGCCATCAACCGTTATTTCCGTCGTGGTGGTACGGTCTGGATTAAGATTTTTCCGGACAAGCCAGTTACATCAAAACCTGCCGAAACCCGCATGGGTAAAGGTAAGGGCTCACCTGAGTACTGGGTTGCAGTAGTTAAACCCGGCCGTGTGCTTTTCGAAGTAGCAGGCGTAACCGAAGCTCATGCTCGCGAAGCTTTGCGTTTGGCATCACATAAATTGCCGTGCAAAACCAAATTGGTCGAAAACGAACGCGAGTTTAGTGAAGAAGAAATCGCGAAATTCGCCGAAGTTCAGGTCCTGGATATTCCTGAGGAAATGATGACTGAGGACGAAATGATCGAAGAAGGCATCATCAGTGAAGATGCTGAAGGCGTCGAAGGCGAAGAAGCCGACGGCGATGAAGGCGGGGAGGTTGAAGCAGATGAAGGCAACTGAGTTAAGAAAAAAGAGCCAAACAGAGCTTGAACAAGAGTTGAATGAACTCAAGGAAGAGTTGTTTAAACTTCGTTTTCAGCACGCAACCAATCAGCTGGCAAATCCTTTGCAGCTGAAGAATGTAAAGCGTGACATTGCCCGTGTTAAAACCGTAATGCGTCAGCAAGAACTTAGCGATGGAGGGATGAAGGCATGAGTGAACGCAATGATCGCAAACAAAGAGAAGGCGTAGTGATCAGCGACAAAATGGATAAAACCATTACAGTCGAAGTTTTACAGCATGTACGTCACCCTCTTTATAAGAAATATATGAAACAGTCTTACAAGCTCAAAGCTCATGATGAAAACAATGAGTGCCGCATCGGAGACCGTGTGCGTGTCATGGAAACACGTCCGCTCTCCAAGAGTAAACGTTGGCGCTTGGTTGAAATCATTGAGAAAGCCAAGTAAGAGCGTGTTGGAGGACTAAGATTATGATTCAAGTACAAAGTCGGCTGAAGTCCGCTGATAATACCGGCGCCAGAAGCCTGATGTGCATAAAAGTATTAGGTGGCAGTGGTAGACGTTACGCCAACGTAGGTGACGTAATAGTCTGCTCAGTAAAAGAAGCTATTCCGGGTGGCGTTGTAAAGAAGGGCGATGTGGTTAAAGCAGTCGTCGTTCGCACAAAGTCCGGAGTAAGACGTAACGATGGTTCAGTAATCCGCTTTGACGAAAACGCAGCGGTTATTCTGAAAGACGACGGCAATCCTCAGGGAACCCGTATCTTTGGACCTATCGCCCGCGAGCTGAGAGCAAAGAAGTATATGAAGATTCTGTCGCTCGCCCCGGAAGTATTGTAGGAGGGCAAGATGGCTAAAAAAGTTCATGTAAAAACTAACGATCGTGTTTATGTCTTAAGCGGGAAAGATGCCGGCAAATCCGGCAAAGTAATCGCAGTATTTCCTGCCAGCGGACGTGTGTTGGTTGAAGGCGTCAATATAGTTACACGCCACGTCAAGCCGCGCACTCGTACGCAACAGGGCGGACTGATCAATCAGGAGCAGCCAATTCACGCTTCAAACGTTATGTTGGTCTGCAGTGAGTGTAAACGTCCCTCTAAGACCGGAGTCAAGTTCCTTGACAACGGTGATAAAGTTCGTTTTTGTAAAGCATGCGGTGAACAGAATTATGTTATCCGCAAGGCTAAGAAATAAGGTGAGCTATGAGTAGAGTAGAAGAAAGATATAAAGAAGAAATTATACCCGCGCTCATGAAGGAATTTGACTACAGCTCGGTCATGCAAGTGCCCAAGCTGCAGAAAATTGTCTTAAATATGGGCGTAGGTGATGCCAAAGAAGACTCGAAAGCAATTGACAATGCCATTGAAGATTTAACAACAATAGCAGGTCAGAAAGCGGTAGTTACTTATGCAAGAAAATCCATCGCTAACTTTAAGTTACGTGCCGGTATGCCTATCGGAGCTAAAGTAACACTGCGCGGTGAACGCATGTACAGCTTCTTTGACAAACTCATCAGCGTAGCTCTGCCAAGAGTACGTGACTTTCGCGGAATTAATCCAAATTCATTTGACGGCCATGGCAACTTTACCATGGGCGCTCGTGAACAGCTGATTTTCCCCGAGATTGATTACGATAGTATTGATAAGATTAGAGGTTTTGACATTGTCATCGTGACAAGTGCCGAAACCGATGAAGAAGGCAAAGCCTTGCTTGAGGCATTGGGCGTGCCGTTCCGCAAATAGGAGAAGAATAAATGGCGAAAAAATCACAAATAGTTAGAGCTCAGAAAAAGCAAAAGTACAGTACTCGTGAACACAATCGCTGTCAGCTATGCGGACGCCCTCGTGCTTACTTGAGAAAATTTGGCGTCTGCCGTATTTGTTTCCGTGAACTGGCCTATAAAGGCCAAATTCCCGGCGTACGTAAAGCCAGCTGGTAAGGAGGATTAGTCTATGCCAAGTACTGATACAGTAGCTGATATGTTGACACGCATCCGCAATGCCGGTCGTGCAGGTCATAAGTCCTGTGAAATACCCGCTTCAAACCTGAAAAAGGCCATAGCCGATATTTTGGTTGAGGAAGGGTATATCGAAAAGGTAGAATTCAAAGCCGACAATAAGCAGGGAGTCTTAACGACAACTCTGCGCTATCACGGCTCCAAACCTGTCATTATGGGTATACGCCGCATTTCGAAACCCGGACTGCGCGTTTATGCTGATGCAGCCAATCTTCCGCGAGTCCAGAACGGTCTGGGTATTGCAGTCATCTCCACCTCTAAAGGTGTCATGACCGACCGCAGCGCCCGCCGCGCCGGTATAGGCGGAGAAGTTTTGGCTTACGTCTGGTAAATCGAATCTGATGATTCAGGCTCAAAGAGGAGCCGCTAAATAGAACTCTGAAAAGGGTCAAGGACCCCCAATCTTAAGAGCAGGAGGACAATATGTCACGAATAGGAAAAATGCCGATTGAAATCCCTGCCGGCGTCGACGTCTCAGTTGCTGATGGCGTCGTCACCGTGAAAAAGGGCAATCAATCGTTAGCACAGAGCATTTCACCGCTGGTCGCTGTCAATGTTAA
>DIRG01000111.1:40443-50404 GCA_002427475.1 Mageeibacillus sp. UBA5442 | reverse complement strand
TGACCCGCAGTTTAATCAACAATATGATAATCGGCCTGGAAAAAGGATTTTCTAAAAACCTCGAAATCACAGGTGTCGGCTATAACGCAGCCAAAGAGGGATCAACCTTAGTGTTGAACGTAGGCTATTCTCATCAGGTTCGTATTGATGAGCCCGAAGGCATCACATTTGATGTTCCCGCTAACAACAAAATTACCGTTAGTGGAATTGATAAGCAATTAGTAGGTGAGATGGCAGCCAAAATTCGTGCCGTCCGTCTGCCAGATGCTTATAAAGGCAAGGGCATCAGATACGAAGGCGAGATCCTGCGACTCAAAGTCGGCAAAACAGGCGCAAAATAAGGAGCGAGAATTATGAGTTATAAAGAATCAAGAAATAAACGTCGTCTCCGTCGTCATGCACGTGTCAGAAATAAGCTTCATGGCACTGCTACGCACCCCAGACTTTATGTTTTCCGTAGCAATGCGGAGATTTATGCGCAGCTGATCGACGATGATAATGGCGTAACTTTGGCACAGGCCTCTTCACTGGATAAGGCGATTGCTGAGTCAATAGAACATGGCGGCAACATTGAAGCTGCTAAGGCAGTTGGCAAATTGATCGCTGAGCGCACGCTTGAAAAAGACATTACAACCGTGATTTTTGATCGCGGTGGTTATAAATACCACGGGCGAGTGGCAGCATTAGCAGATGCGGCACGCGAAGCCGGACTATCATTTTAAGGGAGTTAAACATGAGAAGAGACAAGAAATTCGACAGAGATCAGGGTGATGAGCTACAAGAGCGCGTCATTCACATCGGTCGCGTTGCAAAGACTGTCAAAGGCGGTAGAAATTTCCGTTTTACAGCTCTTGTTGTAGTTGGTGATGGTGCCGGTCGCGTTGGCAAAGGATTGGGCAAAGCTCAGGAAATCCCTGATGCCATCCGCAAAGGCATTGATGAAGCCAAGAAGAACATGATCACAGTTTCTTTGTACAAAGACACTATTCCGCATCAGGTGATGGGCGTTTTCAACTCAGGAAAAGTGCTGCTTAAACCAGCAGCAGCCGGTACTGGTGTTATCGCCGGAAGCCCCGTGCGTGCAGTCTGCGAACTTGCAGGCATCAAAGATATTCGTACCAAATCGCTCGGATCAAATAATCCGAACAACGTGGTCAACGCCGCCATCGAAGGTTTGAAATCCTTGCGCTCCTTGGAAGAGGTAGCTGCAATTCGTGGCAAAGACCCGAAAGATATTCTATAAGGAGGAGCTTGCATGGCACAGTTAAGAGTGACACTACTTCGCAGCCTTAGCGGCGTGAAGAAAAATCAGATAGCGACAGCTGAAGCGCTCGGTCTGCATAAGATCGGACAGCAAGTTCTCCATCAGGATAATGAAGCGATCCGGGGTATGCTGAATCGCGTATCGCATCTAGTTGTCGTTGAAGAAGTGGAAGGAGATGCGTAATGAAACAGAATGAACTAAGACCCACAGATGGTTCGCGCACTAAGTCCTGGCGCAAAGGGCGCGGTCACGGAAGCGGTAATGGAAAAACTGCAGGACGTGGTCATAAGGGCCAGAAAGCTCGTTCCGGTGGTGGAGTCAGACCTCAGTTTGAGGGTGGGCAGATGCCTTTATACCGTCGCATACCTAAGCGCGGTTTCAACAATAAACGTTTTGCCAAGCAATACCTCGTGCTTAATGTCAGTGCTCTAGAGGCATTTGATAATAATGACGTTGTGGATGCTGCGGCATTAGCAGAAAAAGGAATTATCACCTTGCCTAAAGTGAATGACGGAATTAAAATTCTCGGCGATGGTGAATTAAACAAGAGCTTAACCGTGAAGGCTAAGGCTTTCACAAGCTCGGCCCGCGATAAAATTGAACAGGCCGGGGGAACTTGTGAGGTGATCTGATGGGTGAGATGTTTCAAACCCTGAGAAACGCTTTTCGCGTTGAGGATATTCGTAAGAAGGTATTATTTACTCTCTTTATCATCCTCGTATTCCGTTTAGGAACCGCTATGCCGGTGCCGGCAATTGATACTGCGTCCTTTACTGAATTGTTTAACCGTTTTGGCCAGCTAGGTCAATTCATGGATATCATTTCAGGTGGCGCCTTTAAGTCCGTATCGATACTCGCACTCGGTATATCACCTTATATCAACGCATCAATCATTATGCAGTTGCTGACCTTTGCCATTCCGGCTTTGGAACGCTTGCAGAAGGAAGGCGATGCAGGACAGAAGAAGATCCAGAAGATTACTCGTCTGGTAACATTGGGTATTGCTCTCGTAATGTCCATATCCTACGCCCTGCTGACCCAGGAAGCCACCAGTGCAAATATGCCGCGCTTCCTTTCTTTACTGATTGTTGTTTTGAGTTTCACAGCTGGCGCCATGTTCGTCATGTGGCTGGGTGAAATGATTGATGAAAAGGGAATCGGAAACGGTATCTCTCTGATCATCTTTACAGGTATTGTTAGCCGTCTGCCGTCATATATACCGCTCCTATTCTCTTATTTCCAGGGATGGCGAATTCTTGGTGGCAGCTTTTTACTGGCCTTATTGGGAGTAATTGTCGTTGTGGCGTTCTTCGTTGCGATCATAGCGTTGGTCGTCTTCGTCCAGAGTGCTGAGCGCAGGATCCCTATACAGTACGCTAAGCGTGTTGTAGGCCGGAAAGTTTATGGAGGGCAGGGAACGTACTTGCCGATTAAGGTCAACCAGTCCGGTGTTTTGCCGGTTATCTTCGCAATGTCTCTCCTGATGGTGGGACCGACGATAGCCTCATTGACCGGATCTACAGGCACAATAGCCTCTTGGTTCTTAACCTTGGATCAGAACCCTCTGTACTATGTGTTTTATGCCATACTGATTTTGGTGTTTGTGTTTTTCTACTCCACAATCAGCTTCAACCCGATCGACATCGCCAACAACTTGCAGAAAAACGGCGGCTATATACTGGGCATCCGTCCGGGCCGTCCGACTTCCGAGTTCATTGGCAGAACAGCACGGAGACTCAACTGGTTTGAGGCCTTGTTCCTCATGGTCATTGTGCTCCTGCCGTCAGTGATGGGTTTGATTACAAATACACAAGGTATCTGGTTCGGCGGTACTGCAGTAATCATCTTGGTTGGTGTGTCTATGGACATCGTCAATCAAATGGAAGCACAGTTGCTGATGCGTCATTACAAAGGGTTCTTGGATTAGTATGAATTATCGATTTGTTTTTCTCGGAGCGCCAGGAAGTGGCAAAGGGACATGGTCAGGTATCGTGTCCCAGCGCCTCGACCTGTCGCACCTCTCAACCGGAGACCTTCTGCGCCAAGAGGTGGCTGAAGGTTCAGAACTGGGCCAAAAGGCTAAAGCCTTTATGGAAGCCGGCGAGTTAGTTCCTGACGAGATGATTCTGGCCCTAGTAGATAAGAAGTTGGGCGAAGTGGAAGGAGTTATTCTGGATGGTTACCCGCGCAATCTTGCGCAGGCGCAATCACTAGATGAAATTCTGGAGAAGAATGAAATTGGCCTGACCAAGGTTGTTTATCTGGATGTACCCGAAGACGAACTGGTTCGTCGCATAACAAGCCGTATTGTATGTCCCAATTGTGGTGCCACCTACAATCTGCAAACGATGCCTCCCAAAGTTGAAGGCATCTGCGATAGATGTGGTAGCAAATTGGTCCAGCGTAAGGACGACACCGAAGAAGTTTTCCGTACGCGTTTGGAAGCGTACAAGAAGCAAACTGCTCCTTTGTTGGAATATTATGAGGAAGCGGGACTGCTCCTGCGCTATTCAAATTTCGGCCCGCAGACCGAGGAACGTGCACAAGAATTTCTTGCTCTGCTAACAAAGGAATAAATAATGATTAGGCTTAAGTCTCCGGAAGAAATTGATCGAATGCGTCGTGCCGGCGCGGTAGTCGCAGCCGTCTTTGAAAAGATAGCTCCGCTGATGCTACCCGGCGTGACAACTTATGAGATCGATCGTGTTGCTCACGAAGAGATTGAAAGACACGGTGCCATTCCTTCATTTCTGGATTATCCTGGGGAGTTTTCGCCTTTTCCTGCAGCTACTTGTATCTCAATTGATTCCGAAGTAGTACACGGCATTCCCTCACAGGAGCGCTTCCTAGAAGACGGCATGATAGTTTCTGTCGATGTCGGAGCATATCTTGATGAAATGCATGGAGACGCGGCTCGCACCTACTTAATAGGTGAGGTTGATCCTGAGATCCGTAAGTTGGTAGAAGAGACCGAAAAGTCTTTTTGGAAGGGCTTTGAACAGGCGAAAATCGGCAATCGTATCGGCGACATTTCGCATGCGGTTGAAGCACATGTCAAACCGTTTGGCTTTGGTGTGATCGAAGTTTTGACCGGCCACGGCGTCGGTTATGACTTGCACGAAGATCCCAGTCTCCCGAACTTCGGCAGAAAAGGACGCGGTGTCCGCCTGGCAGCAGGCATGACTCTGGCTCTTGAACCGATGATTACCTTAGGCTCACCGAGAGTGCAATTGGAACAGGATGGCTGGACCTTTGTGACTCGTGATGGAAAACCGGCCTCGCACTATGAGAATACTTTTGCCATTACAGAGCAGGGACCGATTATTCTTACAGCATGAAACAGGCACGCTGCCCGCAGCAGCAAAGGAAAGTTAGAGTAGGTAGCGCGGTTGAAGCTACTCATGGTCATGATCAAGGACGTATCTATCTCGTCCTGAGGCAAGATGAAGTGCAAGTAGTTCTTAGTGACGGAGCATATCGCCCCTTCGCGAAAACGAAAGTAAAGAACCTTAAACACTTGCGACACCGTGCCGATCTGATTGAGAAGAAGCAGCTTTGGGAAGATCTAGATGCCCTGAGCCCGGACCGCGAAAAAGATATTTATATTAGACGACTGCTAAAGCAAGTGACTGACAATAAGAATTGAATACCAATTTTTATTCTACTTAGAAAGGATGATGATGGCTAAAGAAGAAGCAATTGAAGTTAAAGGCGTAGTTACAGAAACAATGCCAAATGCTGTTTTCCGTGTTGAATTGGAAAATGGGCATGAAGTGATAGCACACATCTCCGGGAAGCTGAGAAAGAATTATATTAAGATTCTAACCGGCGATCATGTAACGGTAGAATTATCTCCTTATGATCTTACCCGTGGGCGTATCATTTGGCGATCAAAATAGACGTAATATACAAACCGTGAGCCTTGTCATGCACGGTTAAATGTGATAAAATTTTTCGGTGTGCCGTTTGTGCGGTACGCGAAAGGAGAACATTATGAAAGTAAGACCTTCAGTAAAACCAATATGCGAAAAATGCCGTGTCGTAAAGAGACGTGGCCGTGTGATGGTGATTTGTTCTGATCCTAAGCATAAGCAACGACAGGGCTAGTTCCTGTTAGAATAGACAGTTCTTTATTTTGAGACGACACGACGACGGATGCGGCTGCGACAGCAAACTGTCGAAATCCAAATTCGTGTTTAAGCGATAAAAAACATTCGAAAGCATGGAGGTATCGAATGGCACGTATTGCCGGGGTAGATTTACCCAATGAAAAACGCGTAGAGATCGGCCTCACTTCCATTTATGGAATTGGCAGGACACGATCGAATGAGATTCTCGCTAAAGCAGAAGTTGATCCTAACACGAGAGTGAAGGATCTGACCGACAGTGAGATCACCCGCATCAGAGAAACTATTGATAGTGATTATGAGGTTGAGGGCGATTTGCGTCGCAGCACCGCAATGAATATCAAGCGTTTGACGGAAATTGGTTCCTACAGAGGACGCCGTCATCGCATGAATTTGCCGGTTCGCGGACAACGCACCAAGACCAACGCTCGTACCCGTAAGGGAAGCAGACGCAGAATGGCGAAAAAGAGATAAGGAGGACGAGATAAATGGCTAAAGCAAAAAGAACTACAAGAACCAGACGGCGCGATCGCAAGAACGTTCTACATGGCGCAGCGCATATTCATTCGTCCTTCAATAATACGATTGTGACGATAGCGGACTTACAAGGAAACGTTATTTCCTGGTCCAGTGCAGGTGCTCAGGGCATGAAAGGCTCACGTAAGGGCACACCCTTCGCTGCTCAGTTAGCAGGCGAAGCCGCTGCACGCAAAGCTGTTGAACACGGTATGCAGGACGTAGACGTATATGTGCGCGGTCCCGGATCCGGACGTGAGTCCGCCATCAGGGCATTGGCCACAGGCGGCTTGAATGTAACGATGATTAAAGACGTTACACCTATTCCGCACAACGGTTGCAGACCGCCCAAGAGAAGAAGAGGCTAGGAGGGGTATATTATGGCAAGAGATAGATCACCAATTTTGAAGCGTTGTCGTACGCTTGAACTTGCGCCCCAGACATTGGGCATTAATAAGAAATCAAAGCGCAATCCCCGTAGATCTCGCCGTAAAGAGAGCGAGTACGGAAGACAGCTGAAAGCGAAACAGAAGGCAAAATTCGTTTATGGCGTCATGGAAAAGCAATTCCGTAGTACTTTTGGTCGTGCATCAAAAATGCCCGGCAAGAGTGGTGAAAACCTGATGAAACTACTTGAGCTGAGACTGGACAATGTTGTTTACCGTTTAGGTTTCGCCAGCACTCGCGCTCATGCTCGCCAGCTTGTCAATCACGGTCACTTTGACCTGAATGGCAGACGTGCAAGTATTCCTTCAATGACAGTATCACCCGGTGATGAGATTTCAGTACGTGAAAACTCTCGTTCAATTCAGCCCTTCCAGGAACTGCCTAACGTAATCGTTCCTGACTGGCTAAGTGCAGATCCCGGCAACCTCAAGGGCAGCGTTATGCGTGTTCCTGAGCGTGATGAGATAGACGTGGATGTAGAAGAAACATTAATCGTTGAGCTCTACTCCAGATAATTAGTTTTAGATTACAGGAGGCTTTCCATGATCGAAGCAAGAAATACAATCGTTGAATATAAAAAGCATTCGGAAGATGGTTCCTATGGCCTCTTTGTTGCGGAGCCGCTGGAACGCGGTTACGGCACGACCTTAGGGAATGCCCTGAGGCGTGTGCTTTTGTCATCACTGCAAGGTTCAGCTGTTACCGCAATTCGCATAGAAAATGTCTACCAAGAGTTCTCCACTATTCCGGGCGTGATTGAGGATATCACAGAGATTATCCTCAACGTAAAGGAAATCCGCGCTAGAATGCGCGTGGACGGACCGAAAACGGTATATATCAGCACAGAAGAAGGTTTCTCCGGGCCGGTGACTGCCGGTGACATTATCCGCGACGATGAAGTCGAGATAGTAAACCCTGACTTAGTCATTGCCAACCTCAATGGAGAAGGACGTCTGTTTATGGAACTGACGTTTAATAATGGCCTTGGCTACAGGAGTGCAGAAGATAATAAGATCGATAATTCACCAATTGGTGTGATTCCGGTTGACTCAATTTTCACACCGGTCAATAAGGTCAAGTATTCAGTCACAGACACTCGTGTCGGACAGGTAACTGACTATGACAAATTGACACTTGAAGTGTGGACGGATGGGTCAATCAAAGCCAATGAAGCTCTATCACAGGCTTCGAAGATTCTGACTGAACATCTGAATCTTTTCTCTTCCATCTCCGACGCAGAAGTGGTCGCTGATGACAATGAAGAGGAAGCGGCAATTGAAGACAGCGTCGAAGAAGATTACTTGATCCCGATTGAAGATCTCAACTTCTCCGTTCGTACATACAATTGTCTGAAACGTGCCAATATGAATACCGTTGCTGATATGATGGCTCGAAGCAGAGAGGACATGATGAAAGTCCGCAACCTGGGTAAGAAGTCCATGGAAGAAGTAGATGAAAAGCTTGCGAGTATTGGCCTGGAGCTTAGATAAAATAATAACTTTAACAAACAGGAGGGTATGATAATGCCTGGATATAGAAAACTTGGCCGCACTTCCAGTCAGCGTAAAGCACTTTTGCGTGGATTGGTAACCTCATTGATAGTGAACGGCAAAGTTAAGACAACAGAAGCAAAGGCCAAAGAAGTTCGCAAACTGGCCGAAAAAGCTATTACCTTAGCTGTCAAAGAGTACACTAACTTTACAGTCAAGACAGTTACAGTATCAGCGGCTAAACTGGACGGTAAAGGTCGCAAAATTCTGCAGACTGCAACATCGAAAAACGATCGCGTTTACGATGTAGTTGATCGTGAAATGACTACTAAAGAAGTTGAAGTAGACTTACCTTCACGTCTGGCTGCTCGTAGGAAATTGCTCACTATTTTGGAAGATACGTACAACAGTGAGGGCGAACGTATTAAGCCCGTAAACTATCTTTTCAGCAATGTAGCGCCGCGCTATGAAGGCAAACCTGGCGGCTATACGCGAATGATAAAAATTGGACCGAGGCGCGGAGATGCCGCACCAATGGTCTTGTTGGAACTTGTTTAAAATTTTAAAGAGGCTGTGTGACTAACGCGGCCTCTTTTCTAGAAAGCATTTGTTCATGGACCCGATCTTAGAATTTGATCGCGTTTCTTTTTATTATGATACGGACGTTGATAGCGAGCCTACTGTCAATGACGTATCATTTTCACTGCCTCGAGGTCAACATTTAGCCATTCTCGGAGCCAATGGTTCCGGTAAGTCAACCATAGCCCGACTCATGAATGGCTTGCTTTTACCTGACCAAGGTACGGTTACTGTTGCCGGTCACGATACTACAGACGACAATCTGATCTATGAGATCCGTCGTCAATGTGGCATGGTCTTCCAAAATCCCGACAATCAGATAATTGAATCTTCAGTTGCTCTGGATGTTGCTTTCGGCCCGTCCAATTTCGGCGTGGCAAGAGAAGAGATTGATCGTCGAGTCGACGAAGCCTTGGGCTTGACCGGGCTGTCTAATCTGCGTGATCGAGCTCCACATGAGCTCTCGGGAGGGCAGAAGCAAAAGCTGGCTATTGCCGGCGTCTTAGCGATGCAACCTTCCTGCATAATATTAGATGAAGCGACGTCCATGCTCGATCCTGTCTCACGGGCTGAGTTGATGCAGCTGATCATCAGATTGCGTAAAGAGGAAGGCCTTTCCATTGTTCAGATCACGCATTATATGGAAGAAGCCTTAGCAGCTGATTATATTTTGCTCTTATCCGAAGGCAGCATCGTCAGAAGTGGCACGCCCCAGGAGATATTCAGCCGACCGCACGAGTTGCGCGAGCTGAAACTTGATGTTCCCCCTTTTATCGAAATTACCCAAAACATTAAAAGAATTTTTTGTAATGAGATCGAGCCTGACGCCATCATTGATGTAAAAGAGGCTGCCGTGCATGTCAGAGACGTCCTCGAAAAAGCTCGAGAACAAGAGTTTTCTACAGACATTTTGCTCGATGAGCAACAGCGCTTGGAAAGACGGATTAAGGCGGGACAGCGCCAACGTCCGGACGAAAAAGAGACTGTTGTACAGATTAATGATCTTTCTTTTACCTATGACGATAATCCGCTGCAGAAGGTAACTGCTTTGCACAACGTGACGATGGATAGCAGTCGAGGAGAAATCCTCGGAATTGTCGGCGCCACGGGCTCCGGGAAATCTACTTTGGCACAACATCTTAATGGACTGATCCGGCCCGAGCAAAAAGGTAAAGTCTTAGTATTGTCCTTAGATTTGTCGGAGAAGAAGAATGTTCGACAGATCAGGCGTCTGGTAGGACTACTCTTCCAGTATCCCGAAGACCAGCTATTCGAGGAGACGGTCGCGCTCGACATCGCTTTCGGGCCTAAGGAGTTGAAATTTACACACGAGGAGCTGGTGGCTAACGTGGAGCGCGCAGCGGAAATCAGTGGGGTCTCTCACCTGATGGAGCGCTCTCCGTTTGAGCTGTCCGGCGGTGAACAGAGAAGAGTGGCTATAGCGGGTGTTTTAGCTTTAAATCCTGAAATTTTAATCATGGACGAGCCGAGTGCCGGTCTCGACCCGGAAGGCCGCGAAGGCATCCTCCGAGATTTAA
>DIRG01000111.1:39837-40187 GCA_002427475.1 Mageeibacillus sp. UBA5442 | reverse complement strand
GAGGGCAGAGTACTCGCCTTCGCATCACCGGAAGAAATCTTCTCCAACGAGGAACTGCTTAGCCAAGCCAGCTTAAGCCTGCCTGCTACAGTAGAATTCTTGAATATCTTGAAAGCGGATTATCCCGAGCTCCTGACAAACGCCTATTCGGCCGAAGAAGGGCTCTACGCGCTTTTGACTGCTTATTTGGATAGCCTGCCAAAAGGAGGAAGATAATGTCCAGTATCTCACTTCTTGGTAGAACCTTCGCCGCTGACTCACTCTTACACCATCTAAACAGTAGTGTGAAATTAGTCGCAGCCATCGCCCTGATGGTCGTCGTCCTGATGTCCCAGCATCCCTATATCCTC
>DIRG01000111.1:31574-39587 GCA_002427475.1 Mageeibacillus sp. UBA5442 | reverse complement strand
ATTTTATTTATCATTATCTTCGCCTTCCTTATTCACGTCTTGAGTGGACAAGGCGAGGCAATCGTGTCTTTTTGGGTATTTAATATCAGTCTGGAAGGCATTATTACAGGAGCACTAACAGCTCTCAGAATAACTTTGCTAGTCATAAATACATCTTTATTTATGACGCTTACAACTCCACCAACCGCCTTGGCGGACGGGGTGGAGCGTTTGCTATCACCGTTGAAGTATCTGCGCTTTCCGGTGCATGAATTCGCTATGATGATGTCAATTGCCCTGCGCTTTGTACCGACCCTGCTCGAAGAAGCAAACAAGCTGATGAAGGCACAATCTTCGCGCGGAGCCTCCTACGATACTGGAAACTTTATCTCCAAAATCCGCGGCATGGTGAGTATCCTGGTGCCGCTTTTCATCTCCAGCTTTCGCCGAGCAGAGGATTTGGCTACCGCGATGGAGGCACGCTGTTATCAGGGTGAAGCGGGCAGAACTCGTAAAAGCGCCACTCGCCTCGGCTGGCGTGAGTATTCATTACTGGGCGTGATCGTTGTCTTACTTGTGCTGGTAATTGTGGTCCAACCACTTTTACCGACCTTAAGCTGGTTTAGAATATGATGATGAAAAAAACTGAGCATCTCCATATAGCCATCTCTTGTGAATACCTGGGTGTAGATTTCTGTGGTTGGCAACGTCAAGAGAATGCGCACGCAGTACAGGCCGAGCTGGAAGACGCTTGGTTTGAACTTAGCTCTGAGCGGATTGTCCTCATAGGTAGTAGTAGGACTGATTCCGGAGTCTCAGCGCGGAAGCACATTTCTTCCTTTCGTACAGCGAGCAGCATTCCTGTGGAGCGGATACCCTTGGCCTGGAATACAAAACTTTCTCCGGGTGTGGCGGTGAGGGAAGCCAGAATCGTAGCCGATGAATTTGATCCACGCTTCGATGCACTGGGTAAGGAATACACCTACACCTTTTATCTGAGTAAGACGCGCCCGGTCATTGAGCGCTTCCAATCTCATCACGTTCCGCAAAAACTCGACATCAAAGCTATGCAAACCGCGGCTGATTCTTTTCTGGGTGAACACGATTTCACTGCACTGATGGATCAAGGCAGTCCTTCCCCCAGACCTTGCCGCACGCTTTACTCTTTAATTCTGGAAGAGGCCGGTCCCTTTCTCCATTTGCGCGTGATCGGAGATGGCTTCCTCTATCATATGGTGAGGATTCTGGCCGGCACGCTTCTCTATGTGGGTCTGGGGAAAATTGCAGCTGCAGATATCCCGGAGATGTTGCGGGCCGGTGAACGTAGGGTAATGGGGCCGACGCTGTCTGCTTCGGGTTTGACCTTGGAGCGGGTTTTTTATAAAGAGAAATTATTTGGCCGTGATCGCTGGCAGTACCGCGACTGGCAAGCAGAAGACTGAGTGCAAAGATTACGAGTCTTATATTTGCAAACGAAGATAAGTGATAGTAAAGTCGAGTTAAGGACTACACAAGGACCGTAAGAGCGGCCGGAAAGAAGGGGTTGATGGAATTGAAATGGACTAATCGTCACAATATGACGATGTTAACTGACTTCTATGAATTCACCATGGCAAATGGTTATCTCAAGAGCGGTATGCAGGATACGGAAGCGGTTTTTGACATGTTTTTCCGCACAGTACCGGAGAATGGTGGTTTTGCCATTATGGCCGGTCTGGAACAGCTTGTAGATCATTTAAAGAGTCTGGAATTTGATGATGCAGACCTCGACTACTTGGAGAGTCTTAAGGTCTTTGATCAGGATTTTATTGATTATTTACGTGATTTCGAATTTACTTGTGATGTCTGGGCAGTAAACGAAGGACTGCCGATTTTCCCCGGCGAACCGATTCTGAAAGTTAAGGGACCGATCATGCAAGCGCAATTGATCGAGACCATGATTTTGCTGGTTTTAAACCATCAAAGTTTGATCTCTACCAAGGCTTCTCGCATTGTGCGAGCGGCAGGTGAGAGGACAGTTATGGAGTTCGGCGCCCGCCGCGCCCAGGGGGTCGATGCTGCGGTATTAGGTGCTCGTGCTGCCTATATTGGCGGTGTAAGCGGAACTTCTTGCACGATTGCGGGTGAATATTTTGATATCCCGGTCATGGGGACTATGGCGCATAGTTGGGTGCAGGCTTTTCCATCGGAATATGAATCCTTCGTAGCTTATGCGGAAGCTTTTCCTGATGATGCTCAGCTATTAGTAGATACCTACAATACCTTGCGTAGCGGCGTACCCAATGCTATTCGCGTGGCCAAAGATGTTTTAGAGCCTCTGGGCAAGCGTCTCAAGTCGATCAGAATCGATTCAGGTGACTTAACTTATCTCAGTATAAATGCCAGGAAAATGCTGGATGAGGCCGGTCTGCACGATTGCGGTATTACGGTCAGCAATTCAGTGGATGAATATCTGATTAGAGAGCTACTGCATCAAGGGGCGAAAATTGATAACTTCGGCGTCGGTGAGCGACTGATTACCTCGCGCTCGGATCCTGTTTTCGGCGGTGTCTACAAATTAGCCGCGGTGGAAGAAGACGGCCACTTGGAGCCGAAGATGAAATTTTCCGACAATCCGGAGAAGGTGACCAATCCCGGCGACAAACAAGTCTACCGTCTCTTTGACCGTGCTACGGGCAAGGCGGAGGCGGACCTGATCACCTTAGCGGACGAAGTCATAGACGACAGCAAACCTTTGACTATTTTCGATCCTTACCATACTTGGAAAAGGAAGACCTTGCCTGATTTCCGCGCAGAAGCCTTACTCAAACCGGTATTTGTGCGAGGCAAGTCAGTCTATAAGAAGAAGAGTGTCGAAGAAATCCGATCTTTCTGCTTAGAGCAGCAAGGAACGCTGTGGGATACTGTCAAACGCTTTGAAAAACCCCAGACCTATTATGTCGACTTGTCGGAGAAACTCTGGAAGCTGAAGGATGATTTCCTACGGCAAAACAATCCTGTATAAAACTAGGCCCCGGCACTTCTGTCGGGGCTATTTGTTGGTACTACTATCTATATTTTTCGTAAGCATCTTTAAATCTGCTTAAACCGTTCTCGATGGTTTTCTTTGCCACACAATATGAGACTCGCATATAACCTTCACAGCCGAAGCTGTCAGACGGGACTGCCAGCACATTATATTCATCGCGCAAGAACTCAGAGAAGGCAGGAGCATCGCCGCCGGGTACTTTCATGAAAAGATAGAACGCGCCTTCAGGCAAGAGTACTTCGTAACCGATTTCGCGCAGGCCGTTATAGAGAAGCTTGCGGTTGCTATCGTAGGTATCCGTATCTGTCTTGACATCTACTGTTAGTCCGATCATGTGCTGCAAAAGGCTCGGAGCGCAGACGTAACCCATGCCGCGTGCAGCGCCGCCGATCGCAGCGAAGAGCAATTCATGGCCTTCGAAAGTGGGCGGTACCAGAGCATAGCCGATGCGGTCGCCCGGAATAGACAAGGATTTGCTGTAGGAATAGGTCATGACCGTATACTCATAGATGGCAGGAATATGTGGTGCTACTTTGCCATCGTAGACGAGTTCGCGATAAGGTTCATCAGACACGATGAAGATGGGTCTCTTGTATTCTCTCGACTTTTTGCGTAAGAGAGAGGCGAGTTCTTCCAGTTCCTGCTCGCTATATAATTTGCCGCTGGGATTATTAGGAGAGTTGATGATAATCGCCCTGGTGGCGGGGTTTATGTTTTGTTCAATCGCGTCTAGGTCGATGCCGAATGAGGGAGGGCAGGCTGGGATTACACGCATCGTACCGTTTTGACCCTCTATGAAGGGTTTGTATTCAGGGAAATAGGGAGCCAAGACTATAAACTCGTTTGTTTCGCCCTCTTCTACTAGAGCTCTAAAGCTACTAGATAAGGCTGCCGCAGCGCCGCAGGTCATGAAAATATTGCTGCCCGCATAATTGGTCTTGTAGCGCCTGTTGAGTGAATCGGCGATGCTTTGGCGCACAGTCATATCGCCCGCACTACTTGTATAGCTGTGCAGTGCTTGTGGGTCTCGCTCTTGCAATAGCTCGAGAAAAGCGGCTTGTACTTCTGCCGGGGGAGGTATGCTCGGGTTACCGATACTGAAGTCAAATATGTTTTCCGCTCCGATTTCTTTGGCCTTGATCTGGCCATAGTCAAATAGTTCGCGAATAGCCGAGCGTTGCTGACCGTAATGGAGAGACTCTTTATTTAGAGTAAAAGGCAGATTAGGACGCATGGACTTCCTCCTTAGTTCGAGCTAATTCACGACCGCGTTGAAAGGCTTCTTGGTTTAGCGCGAGGAAACGTTCGGGAATATTTTCTCTGAGAGCCGCTTCCCAATCTAATTCCTCTAACTGTAATAACTCAGCCATTGCTCCCAGCATAACGATGTTCATTACTCGTGTATTGCCTAGCTCTTCGGCAACTGCGGCCGCATTAAAGGATGTTACTTTGAACTTCTTTTCTAGAGCCTCGATGCAATTGTCCGGATACACTTCTTTGCCTGAAGCAACCGGAGGAGGCATGATGGCGTAATCGTTGACAATTACTAGGGCGCCTTCCTTCAAATATTCTGCGCCACGTACAGCTTCCATGCGTTCGAAAGCCAGCAGAATGTCCGCCTCGCCGATTCCGATTAAGGGTGAATATACTTTTTTGCCATAGCGTATTTGCGTTGACACGCTGCCGCCTCGTTGTGCCATGCCGTGGACCTCACTCATTTTCACATCGTAGCCGGCGGCAACCAGAGCTGTAGTAAGGATATTGCTGAACAAGATCGTTCCTTGGCCACCAACACCGATCAAGACTATATTTTTCACTGTTTCACTCATCAGACAACCTACTTTCTTTTTCCTTCTGAATCACACGGCTTTACTCGACTATGTGTATAGCATCGAAATTGCAGACTTGCAGACAGACAGTACAGCCGACGCATAAGCTTGGGTCGATGTAGGATTTATTATCGATATAATAAATAGCTGAACAACCAACGCGGAGACAGCGCCTACAAGAGGTGCATTTATCGCGATCGACAGCACAAAGCTTGAAATCATGTTCGATATCCTTAATAAGTACGCAAGGCCGCTTGACGATCATGGCACAAGGCACTTCCGCCTGAATCGCCTCCTCAACGGCAGCTTCCATAGCCGTGAGATCTTGGGGGTCAACATTAATAATTTTGCTATAACCGATAGCCTTAAAGATAGCTTCGATCGAAACCTTCTCGGCGATCTCACCGGAAAGTGTCTTGCCGGTGCCCGGATTATCTTGCTGCCCGGTCATGCTGGTAGTGCTGTTATCCAGTACCACCGGGATCACGCGGCCGCGATTATAGAGTATTTCTATAGCGCCGGTAATGCCGCTGTGAAAAAAGGTCGAATCTCCCAACACACCGAAGATGACTTTGTCTTCTCCGCTGACTTCAAAGGCTTTGGCCATTCCCATCGCTGCTGAGAAGCCTGCTCCCATGCAAATGACTGAATCAATTGCGCTTAGGGGAGCTGAACCTCCCAATGTGTAACAGCCGATATCGCCGGCGATGATGGCCCTTTTTTGCTTGCGAATGGTGTAGAAAAAACCGCGGTGAGGGCAGCCCGGGCAAAGAGAGGGTGGACGAGCCACCGGAGTCACATCTAATTCTACGGGCTCGCTTCTTTCGCCGCTGAGGCTATCGCGCACAATAACGGGGTTGAATTCGAACATCTCGGGGAAGATCTCCTTACCGCGCACCGTGATGCCGAGGGCCTTAATTTGCTCTTCCAGGAAAGGATCCAGCTCCTCTAAGACATATATCTCATTGACCTCCTCGGCAAATTTGCGAATCAAGTTTTCCGGAAGGGGATAGGTGAAGCCCAAAGTCAAAAAGGAATAATCAGCCGGGAAAACCTCACGTGCGAATTGCACCGAGATGCCGGAGGTGATTACGCCGTATTCAGTCTTATTAATTTCAAGTTTATTGAAGTCACTTGTATCACTGTATTCGGCTAAATCGTACATTCTTTGTTCCAAGATCGGCCTATGCGCTCTAGCATTAGCGGGTGAGCTGATGAATTTCGCAGGGTTTTTCTTGTAGGGTAAAGGCTCAATCTCTTGAGCTTCCCCAAGTTCAACGAGGCTCTTAGAATGGCAGACTCGTGTGGTCATGCGGAAGAACACCGGCGTGTCAAAGCGCTCAGAGAGCTCGTATGCCTCCCGAATCATGTCGAGACATTCCTGGCTATCTGACGGTTCAAACATCGGCATTTTGGCAGCACGCGCATAATGACGGTTGTCCTGTTCGTTCTGCGAAGAGTGCATGCTGGGATCGTCCGCAGAGATGATGACAAAACCCCGACCCACTCCGTCGTAGACAGCATTGAAGATTGGATCGGCAGCGACATTAATACCAACGTGTTTCATCACCGCTATCGAGCGGACACCTGCAATGGAAGCGCCGTAGGCGACTTCAGTTGCAACCTTTTCGTTCGGTGCCCATTCTGAATAGACACCCTCATATTGACTTAAGTTCTCTAAAATCTCTGTGCTCGGAGTACCCGGATATGCGCTGGCTACTTTAACTCCGGCTTCATAAAGACCGCGGGCTACTGCTTCATTCCCTGACATTAGTCGTTTCACACAAATACCTCACTTTTCATGTAAGAAATATATGTAACTTACCCCTCTCGATAAGCTTAACAAAAGTATCGTTGATATACAATTAAAACACTTGAATATTGACAAGGAATGAACTTGAAAAATTACTTTTCTTTGATGTCGCCTTCCGGAATCTGCTCAGTACTGCTCGTCTGATACGCTCGTTCCACTGCAATAATCAGCTGTAGTTCAGGATGTGCGTGGGCAATAGAGTCTCGGAAAGTTTGGCGCACCTCATCATCGTCAATTTCTATCTCATCGGGCAGGGAGACGTCGAAGGCTAGAATCGATTCATTCTCTGTCTCAAACTGTTGCAGATCGTGCACGTCCACTTTCTCATCGATACTGTGAGCAGCTTGATACAGGAGCTCTTCCAGTTCTTTGCTGAGCGGATCCTTCAAACTTGTCGGATCAGCGTGCAGCACCAATTCCAAACCATATTCGTCGTAAAAACGACGCTCTATCCGATCAAGCAAGAGGTGTGCGGCAATGAAACTTATTTTGCTGTCAATTTCGACATGGGCGGATGCATGCATATTGCCCGGTCCATAATCGTGAACCAAAAGGTCATGCACGCCGATGATGCGCGGATCAGATTCCATGATCTCGTCGATAATATGATTTTCCAGCTCATTGGAGGGCGGAGAGCCTATCAGCCGATTGATCATGTTACGCATGATATCAATTGCTGACCACAGAATAAATACACTAACGATCAGACCGGCGAGCCCGTCAAGATTAACCCCCCAGAGGGTAAAAGCAATGGTGGAAAATAACACTGCCAGCGTGGCGAGAGTATCTGCCAGACTATCCTTGGCACTTGCGCGCATGGCAGGAGAGCTCAAACGATTTGCTCTTGCTTGATAGAAGAAAAACAGAAATCCTTTCACAGCAATGGAAAAGCCTAAGGAGAGGTAGGAAATGAGGTCGAAACTCAAATCTACCGGAGTAATAATACGCTCTATGGACTGGCGTGCCAGACTTAAGCCGACTATCAACATACCAAGTGCGATTATGGAAGAGGCTATATATTCGGCTCTCGCATGGCCAAAGGGATGTTCCTTATCCGCAGGTTTGCTGGAATAGACGAAAGATAATAAAGTTACGACTGAGGAAAAAGCGTCGGAAACGTTATTCCAGCCATCTGCACTTATCGCAACACTTCCGGAGAGGTATCCGGCAAGCAATTTAGAAATAGCAAGAAAAATATTGAGGCTGATCCCCAGTATCGCAGCTCTAACGCCTTGAGATTTTCGCTCTCTGGCTTCAACGCCGTCTTGAGCAGCTATTTTAAGTTCTTGCAGATCCATCAATAGTTCCCTTCAAACTTAGCAAAATAACAAAACCATTCTAACACAGCGGCTTAGTTTTGCTTT
>DIRG01000111.1:29672-31383 GCA_002427475.1 Mageeibacillus sp. UBA5442 | reverse complement strand
TGTCATAGAATGAGCATTACAGAGTAGAAATAAACCCGAAAAGCCCTATTTATAAGCATATTTTGAGTATTGAAAGTGTACCTTTTAGGAGAGTGTTTGCCTTATATGGTTCTTTTGACATAAAATTTTGCCAAGTCTACTGTTGTAGCATCACAATTCAAGACTTGCTTCATGTTATTATCAATCATAATATTGTTAAAATGAACCAATGCCATTTGCGGCATTGAGTGGAGGATTTATATAAAGTGACAAGTACATCAGCAAGTTATCCAACTGCTGTTCGACATAGAGAGTGGTATCGTCTCGATAATGCAGGCAAGTTATATCCTGCAATCACTACATCCAAATGGAATTCAGTTTTTCGAGTAAGTATAATCCTGAGAAGCGAAATTAATCCTCAGACCTTACAAGAAGCTCTGGATTCAGTTTTTCCCCGTTTCCCTATATTGCAGACTCAATTATGCACAGGATTGTTTTGGTACTATTTGGAAAAGAACCCCAAACGTCTACTCATTCAGGAAGACGAGGGTGGCCCTTGTGAGTATATTCCTTGGCAAGAAAAGAATATGCATTTGTTGCGGGTAAGTTACCTGGAGCGACGGATCTCTATAGATTTTTTCCATGCCATTACGGATGGTGCCGGTTCGATGGTTTTCTTGAAAACCCTCGTAGCCGAATACCTGAGACTAAGCGGTACGGACGTTCCTTACCATAGCGGCGTGCTTGATCCGAGCGAAGAGCCTAATAGTGGGGAGATGGAAGATGCCTTTCAGAGAATGCCTCTGCCGCAGAAAACTCGCAGAGAGTATAATGGCAAAGCCTATAGAATGCCGGGCGACAAACGCAAATCAAACGAGCGTCATATGATCTCATACCGGATGCCCGTGGAAGAAGTCAAAGCTAAAGCAAAGGCGATCGGTGTAACTATAACTGAATATCTGGTAGCGGTAAAACTCTATATTGCCTACCAAGAACAATTGAAGAACAAGAAGAAAAAACCACTACCTGTGAAAGTTTCGGTTCCGGTTAATATGCGCTCCTTCTTTCCGACGCAGAGTCTTCGAAATTGCTCCTGGATTGTTAGTCCCGAACTGGCGCCGCCTTTTGAAAAAACATCACTCGAAGAAATTGCTTTATCAGTGCAAGAATATATGAAGCAGGCCTTGGTGCCCGAGAAGCTTTATGCTTCAATTGCCCCTAATGTGGCCAATGAAAGAAGCTTTTTACGTTTTGCACCCTTGCCTCTAAAGAACTTGGTGATTAGATCAGTGTACAAGGCGATGGGCAGTAAGTCGAAAACAACGACACTTACGAACTTGGGGCGCTTTACAGCACCCCCGGAGATGATGGAGCAGATTGAAGGTGTCGAAACCATTATCGGACCGGATAGGGTAGCCTGTACCAGTGCTGCTATAATTACTTTAGCAGAGCAAATGTACGTAACCTACACCAGTAATCAAGAAGAGCCGATCATGGCCCATGAATTTGAAAGATTGCTACTATCGCAAGGAATATCAGTTCAAAAGGAGGTTCTGTGGTAATGACCGTATCAAACGTACTTTCAGGATATTTTATTTTCGTGGCGTCTTTGTTCCTTAGAGGGGCAAGAAACGTCCGGCATTATTCACTTGACTTTTTTGCTTTGCTGCAAAGAAAGTTCCATGTTTAGATCTTGAGTTTCCATTAGATAATTTCAGCTAATAAATAAAGG
>DIRG01000111.1:26489-29476 GCA_002427475.1 Mageeibacillus sp. UBA5442 | reverse complement strand
CAGTTAATTAACTGCAAGCCCTTTTTGTGGTGGAGACGAGGAGGATCGAACTCCTTACCTCTTGAATGCCATTCAAGCGCTCTCCCAAGTGAGCTACGCCCCCACGGCGATGTGAAATAGTAAAATTTCAACAAGCGAACTATAGTCTAAACAGAAGCTAATAACTTGTCAAGCATAAAATTGTGAAATGTCTTTAATCCGCAAAAAGCATGATTAAGTAAAATAAGCGCGCCAATAAAAAAGCGGCATGACGGGCCCGTCATGCCGCTCCATTTATCATTTAAATCTTAACTTATGCTTGCGGTGGTTTGTAGGAATCTTTCAAAGCTACCGAGCGATTGAAAACCAAAGCGTCAGGCTTAGAGTCATTAATGTCATGAATAAAGTATCCGTTGCGCATGAACTGATAGCCTATAGGGGAGATTTCTTCCGCCAGTGAGGGTTCAACTTTGGCACTGAGCACTTGCAGGGAATCAGGGTTGACCAATTCCAGATGGTCTTCCGCTTCTTTTTCCGGCTCTTCTGCGGTGAACAGGTTATTGTAGAGGCGGATTTCAGCATCTTTGGCTGTGGCTTGATCCACCCAGTGGATGGTGCCGCGCACTTTTTGACCCTCGGGTGCAGTGCCGCCTTTTGTATCCGGATTATACTCAGCCAGAACTTCGATTATTTCGCCGTTCTCGTCCTTTTTAAAACCTGTACACTCGACAATATAAGCGTTCGCCAGTCGGACATGGTTACCGGGGAAGAGGCGGAAGTATTTTTTGGGAGGATCTTCTTGGAAGTCATCGCGCTCAATCCACAGGTGACGTGAGAAGGTGATCTCGTGCTGTCCGGCCTCGGGATTGCGTGGAATATTACTCATCATGAGAGTTTCCGTTTTGCCTTCGGGATAATTAGTGATCGTCAGAGGTAAGGGATCCAACACAGCCATAGCTCGAGGAGCTCTTTCGTTCAAGTCTTCGCGCAGGCAATGCTCGAGGAAGGCCACATCTACGACGCTGTCGACTTTGGAGACACCGATGCGTTCGCAGAAATCTCTAATGGAACGCGGGGTGTAGCCGCGGCGACGTAAGCCACAGAGTGTGGGCAGCCTGGGATCGTCCCAAGCAGCGACAACATCGTTCTCAATCAAGTGGCGCAGTTTGCGCTTGCTCATAACGGTATGACTGAGGTTCAGCCGGGCAAATTCAATTTGACGCGGCTTGGATGGTACCGAAGTATTATTGATAAACCAATTATAGAGCGGACGGTGATCTTCAAACTCAAGTGAGCAGAGAGAGTGAGTTATATGCTCCAAGGCATCACTCAGTGGATGTGCGAAATCGTACATCGGATAAATGCACCAATCATCTCCGGTGCGGTGATGTTCCAGATGGGCGATGCGGTAAATGACCGGATCGCGCATATTCATATTGCCTGAGCTCATGTCGATCTTGGCTCTGAGAGTCATAGCACCGTCCTCAAACTCGCCTGCTCTCATGCGGCGGAAGAGGTCAAGACTCTCCTCTTTGGGTCGGTTGCGCCAAGGGCTCTCCTGGCCGGGAGAGGTCAGAGTGCCGCGGGTTTCACGTATTTCCTCTGCCGTCTGCTCGCAGACGAAAGCTAGATCTTTTTCGATCAGTTCTTCCGCATACTTGTACATCTGCTCAAAGTAATCGGATGCGTGGTAAAAACGGTCTTCCCAGTCATAACCCAGCCAATGAATGTCTTTTTTAATAGCCTTAACATAAGCGTCATCTTCTTTCGCTGGATTGGTGTCATCCATGCGCAGATTACATAAGCCTTGATAGCGATCTGCCAGGCCGAAATTGATTACCAAGGCCTTGGCGTGTCCGATATGAAGCAAGCCGTTCGGTTCGGGTGGGAACCTTGTATGTACAGTCATGCCTTCAGTGCGACCGCCTTCAGCCATGTCCTCATCTATGGCATCAATTATAAAATGAGACAGTTCGTTATCCGTCCTGACTTCTTCCGGCGGCGTGAGGCGATCACCGGAAGTCGGGAAGGAACAGCTGGAATTATTTTTTGTCATATAAGTTCACGTCCTTGTCTAATTCTGAGTTAGTTATTTGAGCTTGTTCATGATACCATGCAATGAATAAGCTGACTAATACAAGCTTAACGACTCATTGTGGATCAAATATGTTTGGATATGTGCGACCGGAAAAAGAATTATTATTGATGCGAGATTTCTCGCGTTATCGCTCAATTTATTGTGGTTTATGTAAAGCGATTAAACTGCGCTATGGAAATCTTCAGCGCAGTGTTGTGACTTATGACATGACCTTTTTGGCATTGCTGCTCTTAGCTCTTTCGCTTGAGGACAGTGAGATGGTGCGAGAAGGATGCGTTCTGAATCCCATTCAAAAAAAAGCAATCAGCAAAAATCATGCGGCTTTGGATTTTGCAGCGGATGCCAGCATTCTTCTAGCCTACTATTCCGCCTTGGACAATGCTCAAGATGAACGGCCATTTGTCGGGCAGATGCAAAGCCTACTGCTCAGGCGTTCCGGAAAGAAGGCCGGGCGGCAGTATCCCGAACTAAGTGCGAAGATTGAAGCCTCACTTAAGAATTTGAATGAGATGGAAAAGGGTGACTACGATCCGGCTGCCGCTAATGTTTTCGGACAGCTTTTGTCCGATCTTTTTGCTACAGGAGCAGAGATTGTGGATATTCCTGAAAGAGAGTTATTGATTCGGGTTTTGCCCGACGTCGGCTTTGCCTTGGGCAAATGGGTTTACCTGATGGATGCGTTTGACGATCGGGAAGACGACCTTCATAATAAACAGTGGAATCCACTATTGAAATTTTCTGAGGAAGACAGTCGCATCTTTGCTGAGGAACAGCTCAAGGAAAACGAAGAAGAAGTAGATCGTTTGCTAGCGCTCCTGCCGTATCAGCGCGGCGGAGCTATCATTGGAAATATTGCCACCATCGGTTTAGCGAAAACACGAGAGCGGATTTTGGCAGGAATAGAACTACC
>DIRG01000111.1:24571-26252 GCA_002427475.1 Mageeibacillus sp. UBA5442 | reverse complement strand
ATGGCAAAAGACCCATATGATGTTTTAGGCGTCAGACGCGGAGCCACGGAGAAGGAAATCCGTGACGCTTATCTTGAACAGACCAAAAAATACCACCCGGACAGATATCAAGATCCAACGATGAAGGAGCTGGCCGAGGAGAAAATGAAGGAAGTCAACATCGCCTACGATCAGTTGACCAAGGGCAACAGGCAAAACGCAGGTCCTTATCAGAGACCACCCAATCAAAACCCATACGGCTACGGTGCCTATCGCACCCCCTATGGTCAGCAAAATCAGCAAAACCAATCACCTTATTACCGCTCTTCCGGCTCAGGCTGCTGTGAGCAGATGGCTTGCCTCTGCTGCGCCGATAGCTGCTGCGAATGTATGGGCGGTGACCTCTGCCTTTGCTGCTAAAAGCATGCCTTCAGATAGGAAAACCACAAGACCAACTTTCATGATCGCGCTGGGCGGTATCTTGATCGCCCTTGGCTGGATTTTCGTGATCCTCTCAGGCGTTTTACCCACGGGAAGACTTTTTCTGCTTCTTCTCGCTTCTTTGGTAGTAGCTACAGCTTTTTTTGAGATGAGGCTCACCGGTGCATTATTAGTCGCATTAGGTATTAGCCTCCTCAGCCTGACCTATCCGGGCTTGGTGCACGCGGCAATTTTCGCTATCTTCATAGGACCTTTGACACTGTTAACTTTGCAGCTTGCGCGACTGCAGATTCCCAAAATAGCTCAATACCTGATCTCTCATGCCCTTATGAGCCTTATCTTGTTCGCACTGATTAGACTTGTCGGATTGGACAGCTTCGTTACCAATCGCCTCAACCTGGACCTTTGGCTCTTGTTGCTTATCCTGTTCGTAGCATTTCAGCTCTTGCTGATTATCTATCGGCAGGTGCTTTATTATTTCGAAGCTTTTTATGATGAGCGAATCAAACCTTGGATCCGTAGAAACTCTTAACTATTTCCTCTTATAAGGAAGTCTGCCACGCTCGAGTCGCAGCATTCGCCGCCAATATAGTAGACGCAGTATCTCCCTGAACAGAAGAATTGCCAGAATAATGCAGATAAAGAAGGCTAACCCTATGATCATCCTGCCTAGATTGGCGTTGTTATAAAGTAGGCTGACAAACCTAGCCAGAAAAGTATTGGATGAAATGATATCGCGATCGGGTCCCACTCTAGCCGGGATTCTGGTGCCGTCCAACATTTCGAAGATGATCTGACCTGTCATACTCCCTTTTTGAATGGGTAGTAGGTAAGGGGCATTGCCCACATAAATAACGTCATCCTTGAGATAAAAATCGTCAGTGGGGTGGATGTAGTAAATGGTATCCAAATACTGCAGAGAAAAGCTCTCGCCACTTTCAGTTCTTTCGCTGTAACCATTGACGATCTCACCCTCCTCTGTCAGAGGAGTCCTTTGATAATGCTGATCTATGCTGTCATAGAGTTTCAGGGTTTCATCAATCAAGGGGCTTTGCTTGGCAGAAACAAGTAAAGTGCTTATAGGGATATCATCTGCGGTTCTACCAAAACTGACGCTTAGCGAAAAACGGTCGGAACGATGATGAAAAGCTGCATCCACCTTGCCCTCGGAGAGGGTGAAGAGACGGGAGATGTTAGAACGCATCGGGATTACCCTAGTGCCGTCCTCGGCTTGTACGGAAACCAACTGCTCACTCACCTG
>DIRG01000111.1:22907-24341 GCA_002427475.1 Mageeibacillus sp. UBA5442 | reverse complement strand
CATTGAGGCTGCTTTTGGCTGTAAATACATCCATCTCAGCAAAGTCGGGCATTATGTTCGGCACAGGTTGACCGTCTATTACCGGTCGCAGATCCTGGTTCTCATCTCTTTGAAAAACAACATTATTCCAATCGAGTTCGGGGTCAGAATAAAAGGCAGGCGCAGTATTCTCGCGTTCCGCCTTGGACATTAAGACAGCCTTGAATTCAGTATTTATCATGCCTAATTCAGTGGCTCTTTGCTGCATGACTGCGAGGAAATTTGCTTCGTTAGAGAAAAGATGCTCAGTAATGGCTAACGCGGCGGCATCCGAGTTTTGCATTAGAAGCCGCAGAATCAAATATTGATAGGGCAGGTTCATGCCTCTTTCAAGTAGGAAAGTGGCGTTCGTTTCCAGTGCTGCCAGCTCTTCAACTTCTTCCGATATAAATATAAGATCATTCGCAGTAAGTCGCTCTGAGCTGATAAGAAGGGTCATCAAGCGCGAGACGGCAGGGATTTCCAAAGGGACGTCAGCGTTGTGACTGTAGAGAAGAGGACGATCAGGGGCATTGAAAACCAAACCCGCCGGTAGACTGAACGGAGGCATAAAGGCTGCAGCCATACTTTCGTTGTCGCCATCTGTAGCTTGTACCTGCCGGGCGCTAAAGGGAACTGCCAGCAGTGAAAAGATGCAAATAAAAGCGAGGAAAAGCAGAGCTGTTTTAAGTGAGTATGAGATAATTTTATGCGTACGAAAACTATTTGTGCCCACTATTACAGCATCCTTTCGATCTTTATAAGACAATGATAGGGCCTTTTCATGCAAGAATCAATAATTGATTGTATGCTAAAATTAAAGCGAAATTGCAGATTTAAGGAGTTTTTAGACCTAGTGTCAATTAATAAATTATTAACAAAGGAAAATATTAGATTTTCCATACGCTATTTTTGCATAGTCTTGGCTGTGTTCTTATTAGTTTTACCTTTGCTTGCCTGTCAAGGTGATGAACCTGAGGCGCGTATGCGTGATGCCGATTACGGTTTCGGCGGGAAAGAATTTGCGGAAACTTTGGCTCGCAACTTTCCGAGACGTGTACCCGGATCGGATGAAGAAGAGAGAGCTGCGCAGTATATTTTCGACCAACTGACACTCTTTGGTTACACGCCCGAAATGCAGAGGTTTTCATTTTATAAGACCGGAGAGTTGATGGAATCTCAGAATGTGCTTGTGAAAATAAGCGGATCGGGCTTCACCTATGCCCCCCAATTCGAGCAAGACCGCGTAGAGAACGCTCCGGAAACGTTGGACGACAGAATTTTGATTATCGGAGCACACTACGATACACCTGAATTCACTCCTCCGGCAAACGAGAATGGCCAGGTGCCGATCAATACAGCAGACGGCATTCATAACAATGCCTCAGGCGTAGCTGCTGTCATGATGACTGCAAA
>DIRG01000111.1:4704-22688 GCA_002427475.1 Mageeibacillus sp. UBA5442 | reverse complement strand
GCAGGCACCAGAAGGCAGGAAGGAGCTCAAGCCTATTTACAATCTCTGAGTTCCGCTGAAGTGGAGCTTGTCGATGCCATGGTCAACATTGGACCGATCTACGCAGGGGATAAAGTCTACGCCCATGCAGGACAAAACTCTGTCATGGAAGGAGCCGAGAAAAGCTATGAAATGAGGCGTAAACTGTATCAGGTTACAGATATTTTCTTTGATTACAGACTTAATACGCAAAACGGTTACGCCGTATATACAAATCAGACGGATTATTACATGCCTCATTCTCCCATTGGCGGCGGTCCCAAGCAGTTAGGACTTTATCGCGAATGGACGACGATTGAGTCAGACCACACGCCATTTGATGAAGCAGGTATACCGGTGGTTTTCATAGAATCAGGAGACTACAACGTTGCGAAAGAAGATCTCGGCCAAGAGAACACCAGTCCACGTTTCGCTCCTACTGAGGGCATGATCTCAGGGACTCTCTTTGATGAAAGTCAACATTTGGAGGAGTTCTTCCGCGCTTTGGAAGAAGAAAGCAATATAAACTTGCCTACACTCAAAGACGAAGTCGAGTCCGAAACAGAGGCTAATGAAACTATAGAAGGCGAAACAGAAGAAGAGGCTGAAGACGAAGAAATCAGCATAGATCGATTAAGTAAACGTATTAACAATACCGCTTTTATACTGCTTCAATTGAGCCGACGCGGGCCGATTAACTACAGTTTTGAACAATGAGTACTATCCACAGACCATAGTGAGGAGAAAGAAACATGCTTAATTTATTACTGAATGTAACGATTCTTGGTATCAGCGATTGGGTATTCTGGCTGCTTATTGCAGTGCTGGCCAGTGTGATCGAGATCAGTACCCTCAATCTGGTGTCAATCTGGTTTATTGTTGCTGCCATCTTTGCAGTGATTGCCAGTTTATTGGGAGCATCCTTAGCTCTACAGCTAGTGATTTTCTTTACAGCAGCTGTAATTGGTTTGCTGCTATTTATTTTCCTGATCAGACCGAGATACATGAAAACAGCAGGCCGCATTGTGGCGACCAATGCAGACCGTATTATCGGCAAAGTTGGTATCGTTACAGAAACTATTGACACCGAAGTCGGTCGTGGTTTGATCAGAGTAGATAACCAGATTTGGAGTGCACGGACTGAAGACGAAGATGAAGTCATCGAACCGGGAGCTGAGGTTCTTGTTTTGACACTCAAAGGAGTTAAGGCAGTCGTCAAACGACATAAGAGGAACAAACCCGCTCCTGCGGAGGAATTTCCTCAGGATGTACCGGAAGAAGTAGATAACGAATAATTAACTACTGTAATGAAGGTATCGGCAGGAAAAAGCTTTTGCCTCTACACTAGGACAAAACGCTTCTGCTAGAGAATAAAAGGAGAAAAACATGACTTTGATTTACACAGCATTACAAACGACAGCAACGGGTATAGGGGAAATCATTGCACTGCTTGCAGTCATTCTCTTTATCTTTCTGATTCTTATCAAAAACGTGCGCGTCGTTCCGCAGGCGAACGTTTATGTGATTGAACGTTTGGGCACCTACAAGAATACTTGGCAGACCGGTATTCACATGAAGATACCCTTTATCGACCGCATCGCGCGCAGAATCTCTTTGAAAGAGCGTGTCGCTGACTTCCAACCACAAGCTGTTATTACAAAAGATAACGTTACCATGCAAATCGACACAGTCATCTTTTTCCAAGTCGTAGACCCGGTTTTATATAGCTACGGTATTGAGAATCCGATCTTGGCGATTGAAAACCTGACTGCTACTACTTTGCGTAATATTATCGGTGATTTGGAACTGGACGAAACACTCACATCACGCGATGTAATCAACACACGTATGCGCATTACCTTGGATGAAGCCACCGACCCTTGGGGCATTAAGGTCAACCGCGTTGAGCTGAAGAATATTTTGCCGCCGCAAGACATCCAGACGGCAATGGAACGCCAGATGAAAGCTGAGCGTGAAAAGCGTGAAAGCATCTTGATCGCGGAAGGTCAGAAAGAAGCTGCGATTCGCGTTGCTGAGGGTGATAAAGAGGCCGCTATCTTGCGCGCTGACGCCATGAGAGAGACCGCTATCCGCGAATCAGAGGGTGAAGCACAGGCAATTCTGAAGGTGCAGGAAGCTACAGCAAGAGGTCTGCAGATGATCAAAGATGTTCAAGCAGACGACGCCTTACTTGCTCTTCGCAGCCTGGATACCTTCGCCAAAGTTGCTGACGGACGCGCCACCAAGATCATTATCCCTTCCGATCTTCAAGGCTTGGCTAGCTTAGCTGTCTCCGTGAAGGAAGTTCTGTCTGATGTCGAGGACACAGGAGCCAAAGATCCACAGGCTAGACAGGCGCGACTCGGCCAAAGCTAATGTCGGAAGCTGAAAGAGCAAATTCTCTGACTAAGGTAGTGAGTTCACTTTACATTCACGTACCCTTTTGTCAGAGAAAATGCCACTACTGTGATTTTTATAGTATTAGTTCGGCTGACTATGAAACTTACCGCAGCTGGCACGAGACGATCGTTCTCGAGTTGCAGCGTTTGGCCTCTGAGGCCGAAGCTGCAGGCGTTGAGATACAGCCCTTAAAGACAATTTACTACGGCGGCGGTACGCCTTCACTAGTACCGGTCAAGTTCCTCGCTGAGGAACTTGATTTTTGCCGCAATCTATTTGCTATCGCTCCGGACGCAGAGATAACGCTGGAAGCAAATCCCGAGCAGATCAGCTCGGAGAAAGCTGCTGTCGCTTTCCTGGAAGCAGGTTTTAATCGTCTGAGCGTCGGTCTGCAAAGTGCCACAGACTCTTTGTTAGAACTTATGGGTCGCCACCACAGTAGAGAGGATGCTTTTCAAGCAATAAATTTTGCCCATAAAGCTGGTTTTAACAATATTTCAGCAGACCTGATGACGGGGCTGCCTGATGCAACGCTCTCTGATATCGATGACGCATTGGACTTCATCAGCACTTTGCCTCTGACGCACGTGTCCTGCTATGCGTTGGACGTGCCCGACGGCACCGTCTTTGCGAAAATGCTTGCACGCGATGCTGCACGTTTTCCGGATGATGCCGGCGAAAGGCAGATGTTTCATCGCATTAGAGATGTGCTGATTGCGCGAGGTTTTCAGCATTATGAAATCAGTAATTTCGCATTAGACTCGTTTCAGTCCCAACATAACTTGGTCTATTGGCGGGCTGAGCCTTATTTGGCTGCGGGACCTGCTGCCAGCAGTTATCTGGCTGGTATCAGGCGTAACAATCCTGCTTCTTTGGCTATCTGGAAAGAATCTGTCGCCACCGAGGGGCCCTATTCAGAAGCTAATATTTGCGAGATTGTCTCCGAAGAAGAAGCTGCCAAGGAGACTATGCTGCTAGGCTTACGCTTACTCGAGGGTGTGAAGGCCAAGGAATTCCAGGAGCGACATGGCAAGGATTATCGCCTCTTGTTTGCATCAGAGATAGCAGAGCTAAGTCGCAAAGGATTGCTGTCTTTCGACGGAGAAACAGTGCGCCTAACTCGCGAAGGAGAAGACTTTTGTAACGTAGTGTTTCGCGAGTTTGTCTGATTGAATATAATGCAAAAATTGCTTCAAATTAGATTCATAATGTGCCACTTTTGTTGCCTTTAAAACGTTGACACTCCATAGTGAGAGTGTTAAATTATGTTTAGCACTCGAAGGCGTCGAGTGCTAAAGTTTTGAAAGGGAGGAAATATTAATGGATGATCGTGCCAAGATGATTTTACAAGCTATAGTTAACAGTTATGTTGAGCTATGTGAACCGGTCGGTTCCAAGTATTTAGTAGAAAAGTATAATCTCAATCTTTCCTCCGCTACAGTGCGCAATGTCATGTCCTGGCTGGAGGAAGAAGGCTATCTGGAAAAGCCTCATACTTCTGCAGGAAGAGTACCTTCAGACAAAGGTTATCGCGCCTATGTTAATAATCTCCCATATCTGCCGCCGATTTCTGTAAAGAAGCAGGCGGAATTTAGGGACTATTTAGATAAGCAAATTGATGAAGCCTCAGACCTCATCATTCGTGCGGCGGATTATTTAGCAGAGCAGACGGCTTTTGTTTCAATCGCCTTGTCTCCTGATTACAGTTCTGCTCAATTGCAACAGTTGAAAATATTGATGATTGAGCCGGGCTCAGCCTTAGTTGTCCTGGTAATTTCAGCAGGTATCGTTCATGATCGCCTGATTCGCGTTCCCGATCTCTTGGATAGGGATCAGCTAAACCGCATTGGAAATGCGGTGGAAACTGCGGTCAAGGGGAAAGCTCTCAACGATATTACTCTGCTCATGGTGACCACAGCCGCAGAAGATACAGATTTACCGGAGGCCCTGATTAATCAGGTCGCCTATGAAACATATACAAGTATTAAGCAGATGGATAACCTCGATGTTTATATCGATGGATCTCATCGTTTGTTAGGTCAGCCTGAATTTCAGGATATTGATCGTGCACAGCGTTTTTTCCATGCAATCAACAAGCCGCAGATCGTAGCCGGTTATATGAGCGATATCCAGAAAGAAGAAGCTGATTTGCAGGCCGACAAAAAGCAAGAAGAATCCGCAGATTCCGCTTCTCTCGACAACAAGAGCGAGGCTGAGACTACAAAGCAGAAGCGCGATGCCTACATGCTGCGTATCGGTCAGGAAATAGCGTTACAGGGATTGGAAGACATGTCGTTCATCTCGACTGTGTACCGCATATCCGATGAAATATCCGGTCAGCTGGCAGTAATAGGTCCCAAACGTATGCGCTATGGAGAGATCATTTCTCAAGTTAAGTTTATTAATAAGACCCTGTCTGAGGCGTCTGAGGAACTGGAGCGGGAACGTTAAAATTCTGTAGTGTGAAAGATAAGGAGTATTGAATGAGCAAAGCAAAGAAGAAAAAAGGTCCGACCGAATTAGGTGAAGAAAGCAAGACGGAAACTCTCGAGCAAGAAGAGCAAGAAACTTCTAAAGCGACAAAGGGTGAAACACCGTCGCCGGAAGTCGAGACCTCTGAGCAAAGCCCGGACTGGGAAGAGCGTTACTTACGTGTTGCAGCCGAGTACGATAACTATCGTCGTCGCTCCAAGCGCGAACTCGATAAATTGTTCCAGGATGCTACCTGTGCAGTAGTGTGTGAACTGTTGCCTGTTTTGGACAGCTTTGACAGTGCTCTCAGCATGGAAGGTGTAGCCGACTCAGAAGCAAACGAGTCGAATGCCACCGGAATTAATTTAATTTACAAACAATTTACTACAGCGCTTAATAAATTGGGCGTTGAAGAAATAGAAGCATTAGGGGAAGAGTTTGACCCGACATTGCATCAAGCAGTAATGAGCGTTGAAGATGACAATGCCGGTGAAAACGAAATAGTAGAAGTATTTCAAAAGGGATACAAACGCGGCGACTTCGTTATACGTCACAGTATGGTGAAGGTTGCTAATTAATAGCTATTAAGAATTTAGCAAAATTTATTAACAGCGCTCAAGAAAATTACATATTTAGGAAAAGAGGAAAAAGATATGGCAAAAATTATAGGAATTGACTTAGGCACGACCAATTCGGTTATCTCTGTGATGGAGGGCGGCGAAGCTGTCATTATTCCTAACGCAGAAGGACAGCGAACCACACCATCTGTTGTCGCCTTTACCAAAGAAGGTGAACGCCTAGTTGGTCAAGTAGCGAAAAACCAAGCACAACGCAACCCCGATCGCACACTTACATCGATAAAACGTGAGATGGGTACAAATAATAAGCACATTATTGACGGCAAAGAATACACACCTCCGGAAATTTCAGCGATGATTCTCCAGAAATTGAAAGCCGATGCTGAAGCTTATCTGGGAGAGACCGTGACCCAAGCTGTCGTTACTGTACCCGCTTATTTCTCAGACTCACAGCGCCAAGCAACAAAGGATGCCGGTCGCATTGCCGGTTTGCAAGTGGACCGCATCATTAACGAGCCAACCGCAGCTTCCTTAGCTTATGGCTTGGAAAAAGAGGACAATCAAACCATCCTGATTTATGACCTCGGCGGCGGAACCTTTGACGTCTCTATCCTAGAGCTGGGCGACGGTGTTTTCGACGTTAAAGCCACCTCCGGTAATACAAAGTTGGGTGGGGATGACTTCGACAACCGCATCGTTGACTGGATGATTCAGGAAATGAAGAACACTGAGGGCATCGATCTTTCAAAAGATAAGTTTGCCGTACAGCGTCTGCGTGATGCTGCTGAAAAGGCCAAGATCGAACTATCCAGCGTGCTGTCAAGCAATATCAGCTTGCCTTACATTTCCTCCGGCGAAGACGGACCCAAACACTTGGATTTGGATTTGAGCCGCGCGAAATTTGAAGATATGACCAGAGACTTGGTCGAAGCCACTATCGATCCGGTTCGTTCTGCTATGAAAGATGCAGGACTGCAGCCTGATCAAATTGATAAGATTTTACTGGTCGGCGGTTCCACGCGTACACCGGCCGTTCAGGAAGCCGTTAAGAAGTTTTTCAACAAAGAGCCTTACAAGGGCATCAATCCTGATGAGTGTGTCGCTTTAGGCGCAGCTATCCAGGCCGGTATCCTCTCCGGTGACGTTGACGAGATGGTCTTGCTGGACGTTACACCCTTATCCTTGGGTCTCGAGACCTTGGGCGGTGTTATGACACGCATGATCGAGCGCAACACCACCATTCCGACGAGCAAAAAGCAGGTCTTCAGCACCGCTGCCGATAACCAAACTCAGGTTGAAGTGCACATCTTGCAGGGCGAGCGCCCCATGGCTGCTGACAATAGAACCTTGGGCAGATTTTTCCTCGACGGTATTCCCCCGTCACGCGCAGGCATCCCACAGATCGAAGTGAGCTTTGATATCGACGCGAACGGCATTGTCAATGTCACCGCAGTTGATTTGACGACCAAGCGCAAGCAAAACATCACGATTACCGCTTCCAGCAATATGAGCGATGCGGATATCGAGCGCGCTGTCAAAGAAGCAGAAGAGTTCGCCGAAGCGGATAAGGAAAGAGCTGAAAAGGCCCACGTCCGCAATGAAGCAGAGACAAAGATTCGCACAACTGAGCGTCTCTTGGAAGACGAAGAGACCGGTAAGCTGTATCAGGGTGAAGATCGTGAAGCAGTTATGGCTGCCGTTGAAAAGCTCAAACAGAGTCACTCCAGTGATGACATTGAGGCCATGAAAACTGACAGTGCCGCTTTGGACGAAGTACTGTACAAAATTGCTGAAAAGCTGAGTCAGCAAGCTCAGCAGGCCCAGCAAGGACAGCCGGAACAGCCTGATGGCCCGGCACCCGGTAATGAACCCGGTACCTATGAAGCCGATTTCAAAGACGTTGGCAGTGACGAAGATTAAGAATGCAAGTTTAAAGACTAAATATGGTATTATCGAGAGCGACCGGGGCAACCCGATCGCTCTTCGAGTGTTAACTAGTCTTTCTTCAGGAAAGACATATAGGAGTAAATAGTGGCAGGAAAAAGAGACTATTACGAAATATTGGGCGTCAACAAGGATGCCGATTCTGCTGAGATAAAGAAAGCCTTCTGGAAACTGGCGAAGAAATACCATCCTGACGTAAATAAGGATGATCCTCAGGCCAGTGAGAAGTTTCAAGAAGCTAACGAAGCTTATGAAGTTTTGTCAGATGCAGAAAAAAGACAACGCTATGATCAATTCGGTCACAGTGGCGTTGACACCAACGGTTTTTCCGGAAGCGGAGCCGGTTTCGGTATAGACTTAGAAGATCTTTTCAATAGTATATTCGGTGGTTTTGGTTTCGGCGGTTTCGGTTCCGGATTTACTCAGACGCGTCGCCCCACAGGGCCTACGCGAGGAGCAAATCTACGCTACCGCATGAATCTAGACTTTATGGAAGCCGCCTTTGGCGTGGAACGTGAGATAACTATCCGTAAAGACGATATCTGCCCCACTTGTGACGGTAAACGTACAGCAGACGGCTCTGATCCCCAAACCTGTCCCAACTGTCAGGGAAGTGGCCAGGAACAGGTTCAGCAGCAAACCGTATTCGGCCAGATGCTAACTAGCCGCACCTGCCCACGTTGTCAGGGCAGCGGGCAGATTGTGGAGAATCCTTGTCCCACCTGCTCTGGCGTAGGCACGACCATGAAAGACAAGAAACTTCTCGTAAGCGTGCCGGCCGGTATAAATGAAGGGGAGATGTTGACCCTGCGTAATGAAGGCGAGCCAGGTCGCAACGGTGGCCCCTTCGGGGATCTTTATATTCAAATATTCATCCGCCCACATCCGGTATTCTCACGTGAAGGCAATATGACTTTTTGTGAGGTGCCGATAACTTATGCCGAAGCAGCACTGGGCGCTGAGATTGAGGTGCCGACAATCGATGGACCTCTTAGCTACAAGTTAAAGGAAGGAACACAGCCCAACGATGTTCTGACTATTCGCGGCAAAGGGATTCCATACCTGAACCGTCAGGGTCGCGGCGATCATAAATTCCGCGTTATACTGGAAGTACCGAGAAACCTAGACGACGATCAGAAAGAAACGCTGAAGAAGTTCGAAGAAAGCATGTCGGAGAAGCATTACGAAAAGCGACGGGGATTTATGGACAAGATCCGGAATCTCTTTGGGAGTAAAGAGTGAATTTTATAGTCTTTGATCTGGAGTGGAATAGCGCACAGCCCGGCAAGGCCGGAATCAAAGAAAATAGACCGGAGCTTCCATTCGAAATCATCGAAATAGGAGCAGTCAAACTATCACCCGAGCTCGAGCCGCTCGCATTTTTCTCTGCTAATGTTCGGCCGGTGGTCTACAAGAAAATTAATAAATATATAGCAAGGGTCACCCAACGCGATCAGGAAAGTCTGATGCAGGGAGACCCTTTTTCGCTTGTTGCATCTGACTTTGCCGATTTTTGCGGAGCGGATGCAATCTTGGCGTCTTGGGGTCAATCCGACCCGGAGGTTCTCAAGCAGAATCTGGAATTTCATCATCTGGAGTCGACTTTTTTTACAAAAGCCTTAGATCTACAAGTTTTGTTTTCTCATCTTGCTGAATCAGGAGTAAAATCACAACAGCGTTCTATAGAATATGCACTTGAATTTTTGAGGATTGATGCGGATCTTAGTTTCCACAACGCTCTCAACGACGCACGTTACGCTGGTCGAATTTTAAATGCCTTATTGTTAGATGTGAAAACTGAGGCAGAACGCAGGGACGCGCTCCGGCCTTTTCTTTACAATCCTTTTTTGGAACGGGAAAAGCGCTGGCAAGAAACTGTCGCAGCGGGAAGTGGTCCTGAAGCAATCATCAGAGGACAAGAGTATAAGTGTCCTGCCTGTGGTCGAGTTCTAAATAGCACTGAACCCTTAGTCACTACAAAAAAGAAGAAGCGCTGGACTTGGCTACTGTACTGCGAGCAACATGGTCAGCTTCGTTGCCAGATTAATCGCCGCCGACACGAGGGTAAGGATGTTTATCATTTCAGACTGACCCTGCCGTATCCGCCTCTATAACGAAGGAGGAAGGGAATGCAAATGAATACAGAGTTTTTAAGCGGCATTGCCGAAGAAGTAAAGACTGCTTGGCAGGAACTGATCTCAGAGGCAGACCTGAAAGCCGGAGACCTTGTAGTGCTTGGTTGCAGCAGCAGCGAAATAATCGGTGAATCCATTGGCAAAAATTCCAGTCTCATTGTGGGCTACACAGTGATTAAGGCCAGCAAGGAGATTCTAGATCCCCTTGGTATTGATCTGGCAGTTCAAGCATGTGAACATCTAAATCGCTCACTCGTGGTGGAGCATTCAGTGGCTGAAAAGCATAAATTGGAAACAGTATTCGTGGTCCCTGTAGCTAATGCGGGAGGGTCTGCTGCCACCGCAGCGTACGCACAAGCAGAGGATCCGGTCGTAGTGTCGGGGATCAAGGCTGCGGCGGGAATTGATATTGGTGATACTTTTATCGGGATGCACGTAAAATCTGTGCAGATTCCTTTGCGCTTGAGCACGAAGAGAATTGGGAAAGCTCATCTCAGCGCCTTGAAATCACGTTTAGCGCGCATAGGTGGAGAGAGAGCACAATATAAATTTGATCGAGCAGCGTACGAACGCGAGCTGGCCGACGCTTTAGAGGATGACAATAGTGCAAACGCTTAGAAATGGCGATTGAAAAACTATTTTATTATGGAATAAAACAGCACAATCTGCTAAACTGAACTAAGCCTAAAAAGGAGGTATTGTGATGAAAAAGACACCACTAAATGAAAGACATTTAGCCTTGAGAGCGCGTATGGTTGATTACGCCGGATGGGATATGCCTGTACAGTATGAGGGCATTGCCGAAGAGGTTAAAGCCGTAAGAGAGAAAGTCGCGATGTTCGACGTCTCTCACATGGGAGAAGTATTAGTTAGCGGCGAGGGTAGTGGAGAGTTTCTGAACTGGCTTTTAAGCCGTGACGTCACCGGCAAACAGAAAGATCAGATCACATATGCGATTCTTTGTTATGAAGATGGCGGCACAGTAGATGATCTTTTGGTCTATGAAATGGATGACGGCACCTACATGCTGGTCGTAAACGCTGCCAACAAAGACAAAGATGTTCTGCACATCAATGATAGTATCGAAACGTATCGCAAGAAATTTCCTGACAGAAAAGATGAGATCAAAGTAGTTGATGATTCCGCTCACTATGGTCAAATCGCTGTTCAAGGACCCGAAAGTCTGCAGGTGATGCTGGACTTAGCAGAGAAACTAGGACTCAACGCAGAGCAAAAGGAACAACTGCAAGGCCTGAAACGTTATCGTCAAATACAAGTAGATAAAGAGGGCTTCGAGCGGAAAATGATTATTTCACGCACCGGTTATACGGGAGAAAACGGCTACGAAATTTATCTTCCTGCTGAATTAACCGTTGAAGTGTGGGATCTACTTTATGATTACGGTGTTCCGGCCAGCGGACTAGGTGCTCGTGACTCTCTGCGTCTCGAAGCAGGGCTCCCGCTCTATGGTCATGAAATGGCTGAAGATATCACTCCTCTAGAGGGAGACATGGGCTTCTTCGTCGATTTTAGCCGTGATTTCCAGGGCGGCGAAGCTATGAAGACGAGATCTACTCGTAAGAGAATTGCCTTAGTTAGTGAAGGTCGCGCCATACCTCGCGATGGATATCCTGTATTCTTAGATGATGAAGAAGTTGGCGTCATTTCCTCGGGCAGTTTCTCTCCCACCTTGGGCAAGGGTATCGCCTTTGCACTAGTAGGTAAAGATTTCCCGGAAGATGCCACTGAAGTTGAAGTTAAGGTGAGAAAGAAATTCGAAAACTTCAAGGTCATTGATACCCCGTTTGTTAAGAAATAAAATAGATAGAATTAGAGAAAGGTAAAAGAAAGTATGACCACTGTAAAAGAAAATCTTCGTTACGCAAAGACTCATGAATGGGTTGAAGTAGAGGGCAATGTTGCCACTATCGGTATTACTGATTATGCTCAGGATCAATTGGGCGATCTGGTTTATGCAGAAGCAGAACCCGTCGATACAGAAGTTGATCTGGGAGACTTAATCGGCAGCGTCGAGTCAGTTAAAATGGCTTCCGACCTTTATGCCCCTGTAGCCGGCACAATAATCGAATCCAACGAATCGATTGAAGACGAACCGGAACAAATCAATGAGGATGCTTTCGGCACCTGGTTTGTGAAAATTGAATTGTCTGATCCTTCACAAGTAGACGATTTGATGGATGCCGCAGCTTACGAAAAGTTCTGTGAGGAGGAGTCTGCATGACAGCTTATCTTCCCATGGATCGGGAAGAACGTCGCGAAATGCTCGCTTCGGTCGGTGTAGATTTAGACCACCTTTTCGACTCGATCCAAGAGTCCCAACGATTGAAGAAAACAGATTTCGAGGGATTGCCTGCCAAAGGTTTATCCGAACTTGAAGTTGTTGAACGTCTCAAGGCACTGGCGGATTTGAATGAACGTACTGATAACTTTGACTCCTACTTGGGAGCAGGTTTTTATGATCATTATCAGCCGGCTGCTGTGAAACATTTAATCAGCAGAACAGAGTATCTTACTGCCTATACACCTTATCAGGCTGAGATTTCCCAAGGTACGCTGCAGGCGATTTTTGAGTGGCAAAGCTACATCTGCCGTCTCACAGGCATGGACGTTTCCAACGCATCCATGTACGATGGCGCCTCTGCAGCTGCGGAAGCAGCCTTGATGGCTTGCCGTGACAAGCGTCTTTATAAGGTCTTCGTGTCAGAAGGTTTGCATCCTGAGTACATCGAGACCATTCAGACCTATTGCGAAGCAGCTGATGTTGAGGTCGTACTTGGTGCTTTAGATGAAGACGGCAAGACTGCGGATTTCCCGGAAGAAAAGGGCTATGCCTGCTTTATGGTACAGAGCCCGAATTTCTACGGCGTCGTAGAAGATCTCTCACTTGTAGTTGAGAAGGCTCATGCGGTAGGCGCTCTTGCAGCCGCCTCTTGCGATCTTATCAGCCTTGCTTTGCTACAGCGACCCGGAGATAAAGGCGTCGATATCGTTACCGGTGAAGCTCAAGCTTTGGGTATTCCTATGACATTCGGCGGTCCCGGCGTAGGCTATATGGCAGTTACTCAAAAACTCTTGCGTAAAATGCCAGGTCGTATTGCTGGTGAAACTGTCGATCGCGATGGCAAAACCAGCTACGTTCTGACCATTCAGGCTCGTGAACAGCATATTCGCCGTGAGCGCGCTACTTCAAACATTTGTACGTCCCAGGCACTGATGGCAACATCAGCTACAATCTGGCTGGCGCTTATGGGAGCATCCGGCATCAGAGACGTAGCCGAGCAATCAGCAGCCAAGGCGCTTTACTTGCAGGAAAAACTTGTAGCTAGCGGATTGTTCGAAAAAGTTTATGATGCTGCGGTCTTCCGTGAATTTGCTGTCAAGCCTACCGGTGATCTTGACCTCAACAAACTGAATAAAGATTTACTGGAAGAGAAAATTTTCGGTGGACTCGTCGTAGACGACACAATGTGGCTCTTGGCGGTCACTGAAAAGAAAACAAAGCAGGCCATGGACAAGTTCGTAGATACCGTCGTCCGACTGGCTGATTCGCAATAAGAGAGGAGGAATAATATGACAATGCTAAAAGATACCCCATTGATTTTCACAATCGGATCTGATTCTTACGAAAGCAGTTTCATCCGTCCTCTTGATGTTGAGATGCCGGATCTGGCTGCTTATTACGGCGATAACTATCGTGCTGAAATGCCTGATATACCTAACGTAGATGAGATTTCTGCGATTCGCCATTTCACTAATATGTCGAACAAAAACTTCAGCGTTGAAATCGGAACCTATCCACTCGGTTCCTGTACGATGAAATATAACCCAAAGGTTAACGAAGACATGGCAGCTTTGCCAGGTTTTGCCAACGTTCATCCTTACCAGCCCTGTGAGACGGTTCAGGGAAGTTTAGAGCTACTCTATGATCTGGAGCAACAGCTCAATGACCTGACCGGTATGGATGCATACACTTTCCAACCGGCTGCCGGAGCACACGGTGAACTGGCAGGTATTCTACTGATCAAGGCTTACCATGAGGAAAGAGGTGACACTAAGCGTGACACCATCATCGTTCCTGACGCTGCGCACGGCACTAACCCTGCAACAGCAGCAATGGCCGGTTATAAGGTCAGAGAAGTTAAGTCGAATGAACACGGACTAGTTGATCTTGACTCATTGGCAGAAGTGATGGGAGACGACGTCGCAGGTCTCATGCTGACCAACCCCAATACTTTAGGTCTCTTCGACTGCAATATTGACGAAATTACCAAGATGGTTCATGACTGCGGAGGCCTGTGCTATTACGACGGTGCCAACCTTAACGCCATCATGATGCATGCCCGACCTGGCGATATGGGCTTTGACTGCGTTCACTTGAACGTACACAAGAGCTTATCGACACCTCACGGTGGCGGTGGTCCCGGTGCCGGTCCGGTAGGATGTAAAGATTTCTTGAAAAAGTATCTGCCCCGTCCTGTAGTGGTCAAGGAAGAAGACAGCTTCACCTTAGACTATGATATGCCTGACAGCATTGGTATGCTGCGTTCTTTCGTCGGCTCTTTTGGAGTTTTGATCCGTACTTATGCCTACGTGCTGCGTAATGGAGCTGAAGGCCTGCAACAAGTATCCGAAGGTGCAGTCGCCAATGCTCGCTACATTATGGAGCGGGTCAAGGAGTATTATGATCTGCCTTTCGACGAGCCTTGTATGCATGAGTTCGTTATCACTAGTGCTTGGCAGAAAGAAAAATACGATATCAATACAAACGATATCGCCAAGCGACTGATTGACTATGGTTTCCATCCGCCGACCGTTTATTTCCCCATGGTTGTTAACGAGGCTATGATGGTTGAACCTACGGAAACAGAAACCTGGCGCGATTTGGATGCACTGGCTCAAGCCTTCATCGACATCGCTAAAGAATGTGAAACTAATCCCGAGCTGGTTAAGGGTGCGCCACATGGTACCCCGATAGCTCGACCGGACGAAACACGTGCAGCGAAAGAGCAAATCTTGAAGCGCTAGTAGTTCGTAAAACAATTTAGTATTTGAAGGGGGTTAATTGTCAATACCCCCTTCTTTTTGGAAAATTTCTGTGTCATCTGACCTTTTGACAAATTATAACTGTGATAATATATTCATTGCTGATTAGCCTCTGAAAGGCTATAATGCTTCCTTGGCAGATATAAGAAAGAAAAGAAAAGTATTTGGAAAATAGAAAGGACTTAAATTATGGCAATTAAAGTCGCAATTAATGGATTTGGACGTATCGGACGTCTTGTCTACCGTGGCATGATCGAGGCAGGTATCCTCGGTGATAAGGTAGATGTGGTAGCAGTTACCGACATGGCCACAGATGCTGATTATTTCGTGTATCAACTGAAATATGACTCAACACAAGGACGCTTCTTTGGAGATCTAACAACTGAGAAATCTGATTCTTCACTGGAAGCTAACGACGTGATCGTTGTTGATGGCAAGCACAAGACCCGTGTTATTAAAGCTGAAAGAAACCCCGCAGATCTTCCTTGGAAAGAACTCGGTGTAGAATACGTTATCGAGGCTACCGGCCTCTTTACAAGTCGCGATGCAGCTCAAGGTCACATCGACGCCGGCGCCAGAAAAGTTGTTATCACAGCTCCTGGTAAAGGTGGGGTTAAGACCTTCGTCATGGGCGTTAACCACGATGACTATGATCCGGCAGAAGATCATATCGTCTCTAACGCTTCTTGTACCACTAACTGTCTCGCACCTATCGTCTATGTCCTTCTGAAGGAAGGTATCGGTATTGAAAAGGGCCTAATGACCACTATTCACGCCTATACAGCTACTCAGAAGTTGGTAGACGGACCTTCAGCCAAAGATTATCGTAATGGCCGCGCAGCAGCCATCAACATTATTCCGGCTTCAACCGGTGCCGCCAAAGCAGTTGGCGAAGTCTTGCCTGATGTTAAAGGCATCTTGACCGGCATGGCTTTCCGTGTACCGATCGCAACCGGATCAGTAATCGATCTTACTTTTACAGCTAAGCGCGACACTTCTATCGAAGAAATCGACAGTTTGATGAAGAAAGCATCCGAAACTTACCTCAAGAACACATTGTCTTATGTGGATGAGCCCATTGTTTCCTCCGATGTCATTCATGATGCACACGGTTCGCTTTATGATTCACAAGCCACTTTGGGCAATAACCTGCCTGATGAGAAACGTTTCTTCAAGATCGTCAGCTGGTATGACAATGAGTGGGGCTATTCGATGCTTATTGTTGACCTCCTACTCTACATGCTCGAACAGGATCAAGCCTAAGTAGGATAGATTAATTTATCTTATCTAAGACATAGCCGCAATTGAGTGGCTATGTCTTTTTTAAATCTCTAATTTTGCTACAAGTCGACCATATACGGCGGGATTGCGGCTTCGTAGCATCGAAATCCCCAATTTGTCGAAATATCAAATTTTGAGTCATACATTACAACTCTTTATGCGAATAATATAATATACTTTAATAAGTATCAGTTTTCGGCTATTTTATAGCCGGCAAAAAGGAGGCTTAAGATGAGATGTGAGAGTTGCGGTGAAGTCTTACCGGACGGCACCAGATATTGTACGAATTGCGGAGCTGAAGTGAGTCCTATTGCAGAGCAGGGTGAGGCCCCGAGTGGTCAATATAACTATCCTCCCGAGCAGCAGTATTATCCTCAGCCGGTAATGGATGCACCCCTAACTGTGGGTCAGTATATCGGCATGTTTTTGCTAATGCTGATTCCTCTTGTTAATTTAATTCTGTTATTGGTATGGGCCTTTAACAGTTCCGGCAACATTAACCGAAGGAACTTTGCTCGTGCAGCACTGATTATGATGTTGATCGGCTTAGTAATATCGATCATATTGACCATCGCCTTTGGTTCTCTGTTCCTTGCCTTTTGGCGTGGTAACTTCCCTTGGGATAACGGCAATTGGTGGGAAGGCATGATGCAGTTCATGGGCTAATAAGTGAGCGCTCACCCTGGATAGGATGAGCGCTTTTTTTACTAATCAGCTTTAGCCGCTTTTTCTTGAGCTAATTTGTTCGTGTTTTCAGTTCCGCGGAAAACGACAAACTTCCACCAGAGAAATTCTCCGACGAAGTTTAGAAGCATGGTCGGAATCTTTATCAAATAATCATTGACATTGTTGTTAGAGGCCATCTGACCTAGCCACGCCGTGAGAGGAATAAACACTACGTAAAATAGTGCTACCTTAATCATGGCTATGGGAACGTTGTTGGCCGACTTGAATGTGTAGCGACGATTCAGTGTGAAATTCCAGAGGACCGATAAGACGATCGAAATAACATGTTTGAAATCGTAGGATAGGGCGGTCAGACGTTCGAGCAGAACGAAAGAGCCGGCTTCAATCAATCCAGCGGAAAGAGAGAGCAGAGTGAATTTGATCGCCTGTACCAGCGATTCTTTTGATTTAAGAGGAACCGGACTTGCCATATTGTCTCCTTTAACTAATTCACGTTTGCGTTCAAAGTCTGGAACGCTGCTTTATTCATTTTATAAAGTTCTTTAAACACCTCATAGTTGCGCTCATGAACGACCCTTGCCTCAGCATCAGGGGTGTAGAGCGCACTTGCTTTAACTATGTTTTTGGCTTCGCTCAAATCACTGAGTTCGCCCAGTCCTGCTGCAACGAGTAACGCTGCGCCGACAGCTCCGAAATTTTGCGGATCTTCAATGGTCTCAATGGGACGCTGCAAGACATCCGCCAAAATACCTGCTGTGACTGAAGACAAAGCACCTCCGCCTATAAAACGTATAGGAGTCTTTATTTCCATCTTCTTCTCGATCATCTCGATGAACCAGCGCATGTGGTAGCAGACGCCTTCGACAACAGCGCGTAAGAGTTCGGTTTTTCCGGTTTCGAGTCCAATGTTTAGGAACATGCCGCGCGCTTTGGAATCCTCAAAGGGGCAACGATTACCGTGCAGCCATGGCGTGAAGATGACTCCGCCCGATCCGCTGGGACAAGTGCTGATAACTTCGGAAAGATAGTCATAGAGAGAAGTATATTGGCACTCCGGTTCATCGGATACTGAAACTTTCGTTAGATAAATATTGATTTCATCTAAGGCGAGGTGGTCACGGACCCATTCTAGACATTTGCCGGCAGTTTCCAGTTCAGCAAAATAATTATAAAGTCCGGCTTGAACTCCAACTACTGAGGCCACCAAAGCCTGAGTATCAGTGATCCTTTTGTCTGTTACGGTTGAGGCCCAACCACTGGTGCCCATGTAGATATGTGTGTCTCCAGGGGCTACGCAGCCGGCTCCGATAGAGGAGAGGGAAGAGTCGCCGCCTCCTGCAAAAACAGCTGTGCCGGTCTTTAGCCCCAGCTCGGCCGCTATTTCCGGCAAGAGTCCACCGACCAT
>DIRG01000111.1:797-4472 GCA_002427475.1 Mageeibacillus sp. UBA5442 | reverse complement strand
AGCGGTAAGGCGTAAGCAGGCTTTTCATCGTTTTTGTTCAACAACATCATGGTGAAAGCACTGTCACGGCTGCGCACGAAACGTCCCGTCATACGGGCGATGATAGTCTCTTTAACGTCAAGCCATTTATGGACTCTCCTGAAAACCTCCGGCTCATTTTCTTTGACCCAGAGATACTTCCAGACAGGGTCCTTGTCACTGGCCGAAACCACCCCCGTTTGCAGCATGCTTTTTATCAGAAAAGGAATACCAACATCGGCAATCTTAGGACCGGGACCGCTGTATTTTGCTTTTATGTCTCCTGCGCGTTGGTCCATATAGCTCATGGAAGGTCTTACGTGGCGTCCGGTCTCATCCACCAAGATGACGCTTTGCATTTGAGAGCAAAAGCTGATACCGGCAATGTCTTCTGCGGCATCCGGATGCTGCTCTGCGATAGCATTTGTAGTGTCAACAATGGCCGACCACCATTCATCCGGATCTTGTTCCGCCCCACCGTCCGCTAGAATGCGTAGATCGTAGTCTCCGAAAGCTGTCTCTATCAGCTGTAATGACTTGCTGCCTTTGTCATCCTGGTTACCTCCGAGAAGCTTAAATAGACAGGTCTTCACGCCTGTAGTTCCAATGTCGTAGGTCAGAATGAACATAGCTATCTCCTCGCATCAAACATTCTTGCTCAACAAAGCACCGCGCAGAAACTTCATGGTTTCCGCAATTACAAATTCGTCGTTTTCACTCGAATCAATTCCTTCTTTTACGTATATACGATAACGCTCGCGCAAATATCCACTGGTATAGGAGTATTGGAGAGCCATGAAAATATTATCCAGATGATAAGCCGCCATGCCCGGATCAATGTCAGCACGTACTTCACCTTTTGTCTGGCCATCTTGCAAGATTTTCCGATAGCAATTGGCAGTGAAGTTTTCCAGATTAAAGCCGAGTTGTTCCGTCATGTCATCGTAAGTGCTGGAAGCGAGTTGGAGATAGAGCCGGATCAAGTCGCTTTGCTCTCGATTAGTACGAAGGATAATACGCAGAACTTTCTCAATCTTGTCTTCAACGTTCATGAAGGGTGCCTCGTTAACAGCTCGTAATTCATTTTCTATCAAGTTGGAGCTGATTTGAATCACGTACAAGAACAAATCTTCCTTGCTGGCAAAATACTTATAGAGCGAACCGACTGAAATATCTGCAACCTCAGCAATCTTGTTGATGTTGGCTGCCTCGTAACCGCGGGCTGCGAACTCACTGATAGCAGCTTGAAGTACTCTTTGCTGTTTGCTTTCATCGAGCCGATCAAAACGTTGACTAGTATATTGCACTGGCTAACACCTCTATTTGTAAATGAGTAATAATTCACTCAGGAAGGCATGTGCAGAAGGAGGCAGCAATATGATAGATCTGAGTCAGGCGACAGTTGACAGAATTACAAGTGAGTTAGACGATTTAATTAAAAAGCCGATACACTCTATTTCTCGGGAGGCCTTAGCTAAATACGAGAACGAATACTACGCTCAGAAATGTAGCAAGAGCAAAGAGATGATTGATGAAGCCAAGAATTATATTCCCGGAGGAGTCCAGCATAACTTAGCTTTCAATCACCCTTTTCCTTTAGTTTTTACAGGAGCCAACGGTGCTTATTTGACAGACATCGACGACAATAAGTATTTAGATTTCCTGCAAGCGGGGGGACCAATTGTTTATGCTTCCAACCCGCCGGAAGTGCGTGAGAAGGTTATCGATTTATTAAACACCTGCGGACCTTCGACAGGGCTTTTCCACGAATACGAATATAAATTGGCTAAATTAGTCAGCGAGCTGATGCCGGCAGTAAATTGGTTGCGCATGTTCAACTCAGGGACAGAAGCTTGTATGGCCGCAATCCGCGTAGCGCGCCTAGCTACGAAAAACAAACGAGTGCTAAAGATGGGCGGAGCTTATCATGGCTGGTCAGATCAGCTGGCCTACGGGATTCGTGTTCCGGGAAGCAAATTTACTCAAGCTCATGGCGTGCCCTTGAAAATGTTCAAGCACATAGATGAGTTTTTCCCCGGTGATTTGAATGCACTAGAGCGGAAACTACGTCGTAATAAACTGCGCGGTGGAACTGCTGCAATCATGCTGGAACCGGTTGGCCCGGAGAGCGGAACCAGACCCATTTCGCAAGAATTTGTGGAAGGCGTAGCGCGTCTCTGCCGCGAATATGGTGCTCTGCTGATTTTCGATGAGGTTGTGACGGCTTTCCGCCTCTCACCCCACGGTGCACAAGGCATTATGAATATCGAGCCGGATCTAACTGTCTTCGGTAAAGTCATTGGTGGTGGTTATCCAAGCGCAGGCGGACTGGGCGGTAGACAAGAATTCATGAAATATCTGGCCGCAGGTATTCAGACCGGAGATAAAGTCAAGAAAGCCCTAGTCGGCGGAACCTTAGCAGCTAACCCCCTGACAGCTTTAGCAGGCTATTACACAATCGAGCGCATTGTGGAAACATCGGCTTGCGAAAAGGCCAATGCCAATGGCGATCGTCTGACCGCTGGCCTGAAGAAATTGATCGAGAAACACGATCTACCTTTCGTTGCGTTCAACCAAGGCTCGATTTGTCACCTTGAAACCGTTGGTACTGTGCATTTCACTGTCAACTGGAAAAAACCCTGGACTATACCCGCAGTATTAGATCAAACCTCAATCCGAAAACAAGAGATGGAGCATATGGGATCAGCCTATATGGCAGAAGGAGTTGTGACACTGGCCGGCAGCAGGCTTTACACCAGCGCTGCCTATGATGACGCCCTGATTGATGAGGCTTTGAATTGCTTCGATCGCGTCTTTGCTAACGTGGTGAACATAGAAAAATAATTGGAAAGCGAATGTGCTTATGACTGTGAAAAAACTGAACAGCGCAGAACTGGAGCTGAGTGCGGACATTATCGACTTGTCCCACAAGCTGCTTGCCCAAGGGCTAGTCGTTCGCACTTGGGGAAACTTCAGTAGCCGTTTGGATGCCAATAGTTTTCTCATTACTCCCAGCGGCAAAGCGTACACGAGGTTGCAGCCAAAGGACCAGGTAAAGATCAATCTTTTGCCCGAAACAACAGAAATTGTCAGCCCGGGCAAACCGTCTTCCGAGATGCCCATGCATGCGATTGTCTACAGGCTTTTTCCGGAAGTCAATTATGTGGTTCATACGCATCAGATCTTTGCCTCAGCTCTGTCGCTTTATGGAAACTCTTTCCCACTGAGTGGTGAATACGCTGCAGGACTGGGAGGGGAGACGTTGCCGCTCGCAGGCTACGCCTTGCCCGGTACTTCCAAGCTGCATCGGAATATGCAGAGCACACTTGAGCAAAGCAGAAGCAAATGCATTCTGATGGAAAGGCACGGCGCGCTGGTATTGGCGTCCAGTAAAGAAGAGGCAATTGCTAGGGCAGCGTTGCTGGAAGAGTTCGCTCGCGAAACATTCGCAGAGCTCAGCGGCAAAGAAGCTCTCAATCGCAGTTCAATTTCTCATAACGAGAGCGAAGAGAAGATAACACAGACGGCCGACAAGCGAGGCAAGGAAGAGATCTGCGTGCAATCGCGCGATCCTTTAGTGCAAGATTTTCTGAAAAGCGGTCTCTCGCCCTATTTAGATGATTTTGCACAGATCTGCGGACCTGCGATAAGCGACAG
>DIRG01000111.1:0-508 GCA_002427475.1 Mageeibacillus sp. UBA5442 | reverse complement strand
CAACAAAAACCGATTGTCAGATGGGAATCAATCCTGATGCGCTTTGTCTATCAGAAAAAATATTCAAAGAAGGCTGAAGGTTAGGCGTTAGACCAAAAATGGCTTTCTCAATCCGAGAAAGCCATTTTTTTTAAAGCTCAAGTTCAGATAATGTATCAGCCGGAGAACATTGCGATTATCGCCAGCAAGGTTCCGGTAATACCTTCGCCGCCAAGTAATCCTGCAGAAACCAATTGAATCTTGTTTTCCTGACCTGTGGTTCTCTTGCGTATCACTAATTCTAAGAGGCCGCCTAAGAAGATCGGAATGGCCAAGCCGGCTCCGGTCAATAAGAGACCGATGCCTATGATAGTTGCAGGGATTTTCAACAAGACGAGGACGATTCCCACTAAAGCTGCAATGATGAAAACCAGAGGATTACCAATACCTGCGATCATGGCTGTAACACTTTGTGCTTGCGCCGCAGGTAAGCCGAATTCCGGTCCGAAACCGCCATAACGGCTAGCCA
>DIRG01000021.1:7879-13195 GCA_002427475.1 Mageeibacillus sp. UBA5442 | reverse complement strand
AAGAGGAGGGGCAGTGTTTAAAGAACAGTAATTTCTTACTTAAACTTTATTCGACTGAGGTGTACATGAAGTATTTGTAGCCGAGCGGGTTAGAGTAGAAACCGCTGACTGATTCACTCAGCATGTAGAGGTCAGTGTAGTAATAAATCGGTGTAACGGCGCCTGTGCTCATGAGCAGATCTTCTGCGGCGTGCATCAGACCATAACGCTGTTCGTCGTCTGTGGAAGCCTTGATCTGAGCGATGACGACATCATAGGTTTCAGCCCAAGTTCCACCCTCGACCACGATGTCAAGACCGTACTCTGTCAGGTCGATGTCGTAAGCGGCAACGTCTGCGTGCTCATCTTTTCCGAACTGTACGTCGTTGTTACCGGAGCCGGAGGTCCACAGGTCAAGCAAGGTAATCGGATCATTGTAGTCAGCAACCCAACCGTTACGAGCTACTGTGTAGTCGCCTTCTTTACGGGTGTTGAGGAAGGTTGCCCATTCCTGGTTTTCCATGGTCATGTTAATGCCAACACCTGCTAAAGCACTCTGCAGGTACTCACCGATAGCTTTATGTCCCTCGTTGGTATTGTAGAGATAATCCAGGGTGGGGAAGTTGGTGAATTGCTGCGTCGCATCGTCAAAGTCATAATACTTCTTCAAGATCTCAAGTGCTTCACTGTAGTTAGCATCCATAACTTCTTCCGAAGGATCGACGTTAAAGTAACCGTGATAATCTCCGCTGGGGCCTGCGTTCAGGTAAAACTCTGTGCCGTCAGCATCGGTGAGACCCATGGCTACGAAGGATGAAGCCGGGACTTGTCCGCCTTGAGCGATATCTTCCACAATGTAATTACGGTCGAAGAGTAAGCTGATGGCATTACGGATTTCGGCCTGAGCCTGTTCTGCTTCAACGCCGCTGAGGTCGGAACCTTCAGGCAGGACGCTAGCATTAACGTTCCAGCACACGTAATAGGTACCGATCTGCCCTTGGATGAAGAATTCATCAGGATACTCATCCTTTAAGGAAGCGATCTCATTAGTCGGTACGTCGTCAATTAGCTGCCAGGCTCCACTCTTGAAGTTGGCGAGCATATTGTTGGAATCATCGGAAAGGTAGAATTCGATTGTATCCATGGTGATGGTGTCGGCATCGAACCAATCCGGGTTTTTTTGCAATGTAATTTTGCTGTCGTGATCCCATGAGCTCATCGTGTAGGGACCATTTGAGACATAAGTAGCCGGGTCAGTTGCCCAAGCCTCGTCTGCGACTACATCCTCGCGAACGGGGAAGTAGGTCGGGAATGCCAGCAGCTCATCCCAGTAGGGGACAGCGTTGGCCAGCGTTACTTCTAGAGTTTTCTCGTCGGTGGCCTGAACGTTAAGTTCTTCACCATAGCCGTCGATAACTTCAAACATGTAACCATAGTCGGCACCCAGATCAACTGAAGCGGCGCGTTTCCATGCATATTCAAAGTTTTCTGCCGTGACGTCCTGTCCATCTGACCACTTTAAGCCGTCGCGCAAAGTGTAGGTGTAGGTAACAGTGCCGTCGTCGTTGGCAACGCCTTCGACCAATTCTTCCGCTCCATCAGCTACGATCGTAAAGTTGCCGTCTGCGTCAGTTTCCCATTTTGCTAGACCTGAAAAAAGGTGAATAATCAGGGTAGCACCGTCAACTGCGGAGTTCAAAGCAGGATCTAGGGTGTCCGGCTCTGAAGATAAAGAAACCGCAATACTTGCTGCACCTGGATCAACAGGCTCACTTGGTGTACTTGGTTCTTCCGTGGCGGGGTCTGTAGGAGCTCCCGAACCTTGTGGATCAGTAACTACAGGCTCGTCAGTTCCGTTACAGGCTACTATTGTCAGCGCAAGCGCCAAAACTAGTAGCAGTGCGATAATTTTTTTCATAATTTTCTTCCTTTCCAGTGCTTACTTGCAAAAGATCTATTTCAAAATATGCTGTGAAAAACTCACATATTTGAAAACTAATTAATTTCGTCCACCCTGTGACAGGCTACGAAATGGCCTTCATGTACTTCTTCGAATTCCGGAACGGTTTCCGCGCAACATTCGATCGCGTACGGACAGCGTGTACGGAAGCCGCAGCCTGAAGGGGCATTCAAGGGGCTGGGTATTTCACCCTTTAAGACAATACGTTCGTGGGCGCGTGCAATATGAGGATCGGGGACCGGTACCGCAGAAATTAAGGATTTGGAATAAGGATGCAGCGGATGGTCATAGATTTCATCAGCTGACGACATTTCTACTAACTTACCCAAGTACATAACTGCGATACGATCGGAGATATGACGCACGATGAGCAGGTCATGAGCTATGAAAAGATAAGTCAGACCTAAGTCCTCCTGCAATTCCTCAAACATATTGATTACCTGCGCCTGAATGGATACGTCCAGAGCGGAGACCGGTTCGTCGCAAACGATGAAATCGGGTTTGACTGCCAAAGCTCTGGCGATACCGATTCTTTGTCTCTGGCCTCCGGAAAACTCGTGCGCATAACGAGCTGCATGCTCGCTGTTAAGTCCGACCCTATCCATCAATTCGAGGATGCGTTCTTTGCGCTCGCTCTTGGAGGAACAGAGTTTGTGGACATCTAGGGGTTCTCCTATAATATCTGCGACCGTCATGCGAGGATTTAAGGAAGAATACGGATCCTGAAAGACCATTGTCGCTTGTTTGCGAAATTTGCCGAGATCCTTTTCCGTCTTAATTTCTTTTCCCTTATAGGATATTTCTCCTGCAGTAGGCTCATATAGGCGGAGAATGCTGCGGCCGACAGTAGTTTTCCCACAGCCTGATTCCCCAACTAGCCCCAAGGTTTCGCCTTCGCTGATGTTGAAGCTGACGTCATCTACTGCCTTCAGCGCTTGTGAACGAAAGAACCCGGTGTTGATATCGAAATATTGCTTTAAATTATTTACCTCAAGTAGATATTTAGCTGTAAGAGTATTATTCATGTAAAGCTACCTCTGTTTGCATTTCTGTTCCTGTAGGGATGATGGAGCCGTCGGCCACACCTTCCCTGACATTCACCCAGCAGTAAGCTATATGCTCATCATTGATTTGCATGCGCGGCGCGTGTTGTCTGATGCAAATTTTCATGGTCTCGCCGCAACGCGGTGCGAAAGGGCAGCCGGCCGGTAGGTTTAGTAAATCAATCGGGGTGCCGCTGATGGGCTCAAGCTTTTTGCCTGCCATGCTGGCAGTCGGAATTGAGTTGAGTAAGCCTTTGGTGTACTCATGACGCGGATTGTAATAAATCTCATCAGCAGTGCCCTGCTCACAGATTTCGCCGGCATACATGACAACTACTTCGTCGCACAATTGCGCTACCACACCGAGGTCATGGGTGATCATAATGATGGACATGCCGATTTCATCTTGTAGAGACATCATCAATTCCAAGATCTGAGCTTGAATGGTAACGTCCAGAGCGGTGGTCGGCTCGTCAGCTATCAGTATGTCCGGTTCGCAGGCAAGCGCCATGGCGATCATAACGCGCTGGCGCATTCCGCCGGACAGCTCGTAAGGATACTGTTTGACGCGTCTTTCCGGGTCATTGACATTGACCAAGCGCAGTAGCTCAACCGCGCGCTCGCGGGCAGCAGCTCCTTTGTAATCAGTGTGCAGTTTAATTGCTTCCAACAACTGATGTCCTATGGAGTAAACGGGGTTCAGAGAGGTCATAGGATCTTGAAAGATGATGGAGATCCTTTTTCCCCTAATCTCACGCATAGATTTTTTGTCCATACCAATCAGTTCTTGCCCGTCAAACTTGATTGAACCGGAGACGATTTTGCCGTTCGGGGCCAGGATCTGCATGATGGAATAGGCTGTAACGGATTTTCCTGAACCGGATTCGCCCACGATACCGAGAACTTTTCCGTATTCAAGGTCAAAAGAGATGCCGTTAACAGCTTTAACTTCACCGGCTTCGGTGAAAAATGATGTATGTAAATCTTTAACTTCTAAAAGTGCCACTTGTGTCCTCTTTTCTTATCTGTTTAATTTCGGATCAAAAGCATCACGCAATCCGTCGCCAAGCAAGTTCAGAGATAAGACAATCAAAGAAATTGATATTGCCGGGATAACTAAACGGTATGCATACGAATTGATTCCGTTCAGCGCATCGGATGCTAATGAGCCCAGCGACGGCATTGGTGCGTTAACGCCCAAGCCCAAGAAAGACAGATAACTTTCAGTGAAAATTGCACTGGGTATTTGTAGGGCAGTGGAGATGATAATCACGCTGATAGAATTAGGCAGCAAGTGCTTACGAATAATCCACAGGCCTTTGGCACCGGTCGCTCTAGCCGAGAGGACGTATTCTTCCTCGCGCAGAGAAAGGATTTGTCCGCGAACTAGACGAGCCATTGAGACCCAGTACAAGAGTGCAAAAACAATAAACAGACTAATGATGTTGGAGCCAATGCTTTCCAAGGAGGTTCCTTCAAGGCTGTCACCCAGCGTGACCCGCAAGATTGCGGCCAGCAATATGACCATCAAGGTGTCCGGTAATGAATAAATAATATCAACGATGCGCATGACGATCAGGTCGACCTTGCCACCTAAATAGCCCGCGAGAGAGCCGACAATCAGCCCGATAATTAATACGATGATACTGGCGAAAAAGCCGACAGCTAAGGAAATGCGGGTGCCGTAAATAACTCTGATGAAATAATCTCTTCCGGCTGAGTCGGTGCCGAAGATGTGAGGGAATACGGACTCTCCCGCAGCGATCATTTCTTGTTCTGTTTTACCATATTCAAACGGACCTAGGTTGTTATATGAGGGATCGACTCTTTTGCCCGGTCTTACGCCCAGTTGCTCCTCGTAGGAATAGGGCCAAAACATCGGTACAAAGATCGATGAGAATGCAATTATAACTATAACTATAAGGCTGAACATCGCCACCTTGTTTTTCCGCAGGCGTCTGGCACCATCGCGGAAGAAGGTAGAGGAGGGGCGCATTTGCACCATGTACTCTTTCTCTTCTTCGCTAGCGGGAATAAAGGCGTCAATATCGACATGCATGCTTAAAGGATTCTTTTTCATCTATATTTACTTTCCTTATTCAAAGCTGATACGAGGATCAACCAGTTTGTACATGATGTCTCCCAGTAGATTCATGAGGACAATCAAGCTCGCCAAGACTATAGTTGTTCCCATGATCAGGGGATAATCACGACCGGTGATGCTGTTCACAAAAGATCTGCCGATACCCGGCACAGCAAAAATTCGTTCAACAACCAAAGAGCCCGTGACTATGTAAGCCAACATGGGGCCGAAATAAGTAATGACCGGTATGA
>DIRG01000021.1:7475-7615 GCA_002427475.1 Mageeibacillus sp. UBA5442 | reverse complement strand
TAATCCTGCCCCAGAACATCCAGCATGGAAGAACGTGTCAAACGTGTGATATAAGCCATCGGATACAGTGACAGGGTGATGATGGGCAGAATCATACCGGCCGGCGTCGAACCATTAGCGGGGACAACGCCCAACTTCAC
>DIRG01000021.1:6197-7116 GCA_002427475.1 Mageeibacillus sp. UBA5442 | reverse complement strand
TCAATAACCATCATGCCGCGCTGTTTGAGCGAGGGACCGAAATCAAAGTCTAATACAATGCCCTTTACATAAGTTGTGTACTGTTGAAAGAGAGGCTTGTCCAAGCCGTATTTGGCTTCTAAGGCTTCGATTACAGCCTCAGACACCGCCTTCTCACCCAAGAACGGTCCGCCCGGAATAGCCCGCATGGCAAAAAAGGTGATTGTTATGACTACCAAAATCGTTAAGAGAGCCAGAACAATACGTTTAATAATGTAGAACAAAGTTTTTGAACTCACTTTTCCCTCCCTCGGATTACTAAAATCTGCAGCGCTGAGCGTTGCAGCTTAATTACCTGTTTTATATATTCGTGCATAATAATGCATCCGATTAAAGTGCAAAACCATCTAAGAAGTATTTTTGTAGCTAGCCTAAAAATATATGATCAGAACATCAGTGTCAAATAAAAATTAAGATAATAGAATAAATTAGTCAAGTTACCAATTTATAACCAAAATAAGTAATTAGGTTTAGACTATAGACAAATTAATGCTTAAAAAATTTATAGTGTATATTTATTACCAATTCATATCTTTATATTTGCTTATGGTCTTATAATTACTTACTGTCCTCTCAGTGCTCATTTAAATTTCTAAACTTTCACTTTTTTGACTTGAAAATAAAATAAGTTCAATTAAAATTAGTGTATATGTGTTCTACATAAAAAAAGTGTATAATAAAATAAAATATGTACATTTTGCACGCAGAATAAAATATCCACTTTTTGAAGTGGGTCGTAACTAGGAAGCGGGTATAAGAATGACTCAGAGAGAAACAGAGATCTTGAAGTTGATCGAGAAGGAACCACTGCTGAGCCAGAGGGAGATTGCTGAGGCTTTGGGAATAACCAGGTCGTCAGTTGCTGTACACATTAGTAACT
>DIRG01000021.1:0-6006 GCA_002427475.1 Mageeibacillus sp. UBA5442 | reverse complement strand
CTTAATGAAAAAAGGTCTGATTATCGGGAAAGGTTATATCACAGATACAAAGTCGTACTCCACCGTCATTGGTGGTGTTAATGTCGATATCCAAGGTTTTCCTTATCGAGAGCTGATCCCCGCAGATTCGAATCCGGGTGCTGTCAAAATTTCTTTAGGCGGCGTAGGTCGGAACATTGCCGAGAATATGTCTCGACTTGGAATATCCATCAAGCTTATCAGTGCAATCGGTCAAGATATTTATGGCAAAAAAATCCACGATGAATGTAAGATGAACGGTGTGGACATGTCTGAATCGCTTTTTCTTGAAGGCGGTGCAACTTCAACATACTTGTCAGTTTTGGATGAAACAGGTGATATGGCTGTGGCGATTTCTTCAATGGATATTTTTGAACGTATCTCGACTGAGTTTATCAAATCCAAAGATCAAATAATTCAAAAATCACAACTGGTCGTTATCGACTGCAACATGCCCAAAAGAATTATTGAATTCCTTGTAACTACCTATAAGGATCTCGTCTTTTTCCTCGATACCGTGTCCACCGCTAAGGCAGTGAAGGTAAAGGATCTGATTGGGTATTTTCATACGATCAAACCTAATAAGGTCGAAGCTGAGCTCTTGTCGGGGATAAAGATTGATACTCGCGAAGACCTGCTCAGAGCAGGTAAATACTTTGTGGACCAAGGCGTCAAAAATGTTTTCATTAGCTTAGGCAAAGACGGGGCCTTCTTCTATAATGGTCGCAAAAGTGGGATTGTTAGCGGTCCCGCTATGGAAGTTATAAATGCAACCGGTGCGGGTGATGCATTCCTTGCAGCTTTGGCATATGCTTACATTAATAGATTAGGAATTGAGGAAAGTGCCAGAGTGGGGATAGCAGCTGCTAGACTCGCCATCAGCCACGAAAACACCATCAATCCTAATATGTCTATAGAAAACTTAAATTTATTTCTGGAGGACGTTCACTATGTTGAATAAGTACTTGAATGTCAGAGAGGATGTGCTGGCTGCTATCGAAAAAGGCGAAGCTGTTGTCGCTCTCGAGTCTACAATCATTTCCCATGGTATGCCTTACCCCCAAAACGTTGAGACTGCTCTTCAATGCGAAAAGTTCATTTCCGAACGCGGAGCAATTCCCGCGACAATCGGCATTATTAAAGGCCGTTTAATAGTTGGGCTGACTGAAGAAGAGATCGAGTATATGGGTAAGGAAGAAGGGATTGTCAAAGTCTCGCGGCGGGATTTGCCCTTCATAGTGGCAAGAGGTGGCGACGGCGCAACCACAGTTGCTGCAACCATGATCATAGCGGCATTGGCCGGTATTAAGGTGTTTGCCACCGGCGGTATTGGCGGCGTCCACAGGAATGCTCAGGAGACCTTTGACATATCAGCGGATCTGCAGGAGTTAGCTAATACGAACGTCGCTGTCGTCTGCGCAGGAGCCAAGTCAATCCTTGATATCGCGCTAACTCTGGAATATCTGGAAACTTACGGAGTTCCTGTAGTCGGCTATCAAACGGAAGAATTCCCTGCTTTTTATACCCGCAAATCCGGTCACGCTGTGGACTACAAAGTTGAATCCGCGGAGGAGCTGGCTCAGGCGATTAAAGCCAAGTGGGATCTCAATCTCAACGGCGGCATAGTAGTGGCCAACCCGATCCCCGAAGCAGATGAACTGGATTCAGAGCTGATCACGCAAGCCATAGACGATGCTGTCCGGGAGGCGGAAGCACAAGGCATCCAAGGCAAAGAAACGACGCCGTTTTTGCTGGCAAAGGTAAAAGACATAACCGCAGGTGAAAGCCTGACAGCGAATATCGAACTTGTGTACAACAACTCGCGCGTCGCAGCAGAACTGGCTGTCGCTCTGTCTCGCCTCTAAATAGTACGCTTATAAATAGAAAAATAATATTAGTACTCTAGTAGCCACGCCGTTCGGTATGGCTACTTTAAATGTGCTAGTATTTGTACTATGAATTTTTTATGAGGTGAAAAATGAGACAAAGTACAATTACTAGAGAAGAAGCGCTTGAGCTTTTGAAAAAATATAATCAGGAAGAGTTTCACATCAGGCATGCACTGACCGTTGAAGCTACAATGCGGCATTTCGCTCAAGAATATGCTGCTGATGAACTTGAATATTGGAGCCTAGTAGGCCTCTTGCACGATATTGATTTCGAACAATGGCCGGATGAGCATTGTACAAAGGCTCCGGAATTACTACGTGCCGGCGGAGTAGGGGAGGACATGATTCGTTCCATCGTCTCTCATGGCTACGGCATTTGTGCTGACGTTGAGCCGGAGGTGATGATGGAAAAGATTCTCTTCGCGGTAGATGAGTTGACCGGCCTGATGGGTGCTGCTGTGTTGATGCGTCCTTCCAAGAGTTTTCAGGACATGAAGCTTTCCAGCATAAAGAAGAAATTTAAGGATAAGCGCTTTGCTGCCGGCTGTTCAAGGGAAACGATTACAGAGGGAGCGGAACGGCTTGGCTGGAGTTTGGATGAGCTTTTGGAGAAAACCTTAGAAGCAATGAAGGCCTCCGAAGAGTGGATTGAGTCCGAGCTGGCGAAGCACATATGATCGGGATTGGTACACTTGTCAATACTTTGGCCGTTTTGTTGGGAGGCGGACTAGGGCTTCTACTCAAACATGGCATTAAAGAACGTTTCAAAGAGATCTTGATGCAAGCCCTGGGAGTATCTAACATGTTTATTGGGATTTCCGGCGCTCTGAGGGGTATTCTTGTAGTCAACGACGACCTGCTTGACAGTAGGAATACTCTTCTGATGATTCTGTGTCTCGTCTTAGGGGCAGTGCTTGGAGAATTGCTTAATATTGATCGCTGGATGCAAGGCTTAGGTGAGAGACTGAGGAGAAAAGTCCGCGCTCGTGATGAGGATAGTTATTTTGTGGAAGGCTTTGTCACGACGACGATAATCATCTGCACCGGTGCGATGGCTATAGTCGGTTCCTTTCAAGACGCTTTAATGGGTGACCCTTCAATGCTATATGCCAAATCTGCACTCGACGGTGTCATTGCAGCTGTGTTGGCCTCTTCACTTGGGGTCGGTGTGCTTTTTGCGGCCATTCCCTTGCTTGTTTATCAGGGTAGCCTGACCCTGCTGGCATCCTGGATTAAGCCAATCCTCAGCGAGCTTATGCTTTTCAACATATCTTTCGTTGGCTCCATACTCGTGTTTCTGATCGGCGTGAATATGCTTTTCGACAAACGCATTCGCATCGCCAATTTTTTGCCGTCAATAATTTTGGCAGCTCTTTTTACTCTGTGATTTTTGTTCAAAAAAACCAGCCACAGTAATAGTTTCACTGTGGCTGGCAATTTATAAAATGGATTGAGCTTTAGTAAAACTCTACTATCCTAGCAGAGCTTCCGCAACTGCTTTGGCTTCAGCCAGATTTTCTTGTGTTGGAGTCCAGTTGACGCGCAGTGAAGCATCGACAAGCTCAAAGCCGGACTCGACCAGCATTTCCTCTATTTTCTTTACGGATTCACCTGACCAGCCATAGCTTCCGAAGGCGGCAGCCTTTTTGTTCTTAAACTTGAGTGACTTGAGGAAGGCCAGCCAACCACTAACGCTAGATAACATATCGTTACCCACTGTGGGCGAGCCCACTGCAATAGCCTTAGACTTAAACACTTCCGTCATGATTTCGTTTTTATCATATTTGGATATGCTCATAACTTTGACTCTGGTCTCCGGTGAAAGAGCACTGATTTCGCTAGAAATAGCATTGGCTAGTGCGGTTGTAGCTTCCCACATGCTGTCGTAGACGATTGTGATCTGATCTTCTTGATAGTCGTCGGCCCAAGCAGAATATTTCTCGATAATCTGTACCGGATTATCCCGCCAGATGACACCGTGGCTAGGAGCGATGATATCAATATCCAAGTTAAGACCGCCGATTTCTTCGAGTTTACGGCTTACTAAGGGAGAGAAAGGATTGAGAATGTTGGCGTAGTATTTCATTGCTTCTTTTTCCAAAAGGCAGGGATCAGCGAGGTCGTTGAAGAGTTCTTCAACTGCGAAGTGCTGTCCGAAAGCGTCATTGGAGAAGAGAATGTTATCGCCGGTTAGATAGGCTGCCATGCTGTCGGGCCAGTGCAGCATGCGCATTTCCACAAAGACTAAAGATTTGCCGTTGCCGACGTCCAAAGTGTCTCCGGTTTTTACAACTTGGAAGTTCCAGTCCTGATGGTACTGGCCTTTGAGACTCTTGACAGCATTGGCTGTGCAGTAAATCGGTGTGTCAGGGATCTCCCGCATCAAAGCCGGAAGAGCGCCGGAATGGTCGACTTCACCGTGGTTTACTACGATATAGTCGATGTCATTCAAATCGATTACTTGCTTTAAATTGTTTATAAAAAAGTCTTCGTGTGGTTTCCAGACTGTGTCTACCAGTACAGTTTTCTCTTCCTCTATAAGATAAGCATTTTGGCTTGAACCATGGAAGACGCTGTAATCGGAGCCGTGAAATTCCTGCAGCTCCCAGTCGATGAAACCAACCCAACTAACATTATTTTTGATTTTTTTGCGCATAAAATATTCTCCTTGAAAAAAATGGCTATTCGATTAATTCTGTTTTCCTGCCTAACAATATAGCAAAGAAATTGTAGCTAAAGCTTTGACTTTAATCAATGTTACAAGTCTTATTATCATTAAAGTCGATGAGTATGTCGACAAAAGCTAGAATTCTAAGCGCCCTTGATCAGAGTAATCACTTCTACCTTCGATGATCTGTAGGCAAAGTATAGTGATGAAACTACGCAAATTACGAAGCAGTTAAGCAAGTAGATGATGGCTGAAGGCGTGCTGAGGTAGATTGTCCAGACAAGCCCGTTTTGCACACTTTGATACAGCTTGTAAGCAAGAAAAGGGATGACGCTCACTAAAGAAGCCAAGATAATATTGGCAGATATAACTGTGACGCCTTCTAAGAAGAACTGAAGAACAATTTGTCCCGGGCTCGCACCGATAGCGCGCTTGACTCCGATCTCAAAGCTACGCTTGTTAAGCGCATTGGCAAAGGCTCCCAGCAGGTTGATTGCCAAGATAACATAAGTAGCGGCGCAGATAATTCCTTTAATAAACACAGCATTTTTTTGTTCGGACATTGCCTGCAAATAACTCTGATGAAAGTTGGCACCGGCATAGCCTTGATCTTTTTGGATCTTGCTGATCCTCTGCTGAAAAGGAGAGTAGACATGCAGACCGACTCTTGTGATTAGTTACTAATATTCTAACCCGCGAATGATATACTTCTCGGCAAGAGCAAATGCGGGAGGCAGGGCTATGATTAAACTCAATATGACAATTGCTGAAGCTGTAAAGACTAATCCTGATATTATCGATCTTTTGTCGGAGTACGGGATTGATTATTGCTGTCAAGGTTCAAGGAAACTTCTGGGAGCAATAGAGGACAAGAAGCTTGTAGCTGATGAATTTGTCAGGGAGTTGAACAATGTGCCGACTTCCTCGGGAAATATTGCCTTTAAAGATGCTCTTAAGTTGGACAAGCCCGAGAACAAAAAGATGCTGATCGCATACATCATCAAGCAGCACCATCGACTTGAAGAGAAGCTCTTGTCTGAGCTAGACGAATATTTACCGATACTCCTTCGGGTCCATTATGATGAGCACAGCGAAGAATTGTCTGAGCTATATAAAAAGTTTTCACAATTGAATGCTGAGTTAACCGTACATATGACGAAGGAAGAGCGCTCGGAGTTTCCAAAGATCCTATCTGCTGAGAATTATGACAGTACGGAATTGAGGGCAGAGCACGAGATAATCGAAGGTCTGATACATGAGATTAAGTTCATGACCAATGCTTTTTCGCCACCACCTGATTGCTGTCAAACCTATGAACTTAGCTTCGCTCGCCTCAAGGAACTTTATGATGACATCCATCAGCATTTCTTCTTGGAAAATCATATTCTTTTTACTTAGGACACAGTTTGCAGACAAATGAAGAAAATGTGC
>DIRG01000011.1:4807-5828 GCA_002427475.1 Mageeibacillus sp. UBA5442 | reverse complement strand
GATATGGGTAGACCGGTTAAGATTTTGGATCTGGCCAAGGATCTAATTCGCCTGTCCGGTTATGTGCCCGAAGAAGAGATACCGATTGATATTATCGGTCTGCGCCCCGGTGAGAAATTGCATGAAGAGCTTCATCTGGATAGAGAAGAGACGATAAGTACAGAGAACGAAAAGATCATGATTCTGCAGCAGGTCGAAGACAGTTCCTATCTGGATACGGAAATCAAGCACTTGATCCGTTTGGCCCGCTGCCCCTCAGTCGGTCTTCCTAAGTTTATGGAAGCAATACTCTGCATTCTGCGTGACTGTGAAAGCAAAGAACCTGCCGAATTAAAGCTCATCTTACCGGAAATTCCCGATGATAATAAGCATGTCTTGCAGAAAAGCCTTATTGAGAAAGAATAATTAATTTGAATTTTGCTGATCTGGCACATCTGGCTCGTTACGGCTTTGTATTTTTGGTCGTTCCAGTCGCAGTTATCCTGTTGACCAAGAGTCTGCGCAATTTTTTCCAGCGCATGCGATATGCCAGAACTCCTGTGAGAGGGTTTTTCCTCTTGGCTTCTGATCCGCTCGACGAGGAGCTTGTACGCCCTCTGCCTCTCTATCACACAACCTTAATCGGGTCGGCGAGATCAGCCGATATCCGCGTACGGGGTCGGGGAGTAGCAAGGCGTAATGCCATGATCTACTACTTTGATCGTCGCTGGTATCTAGAACCGACTTCTCAGGCACTTTTATTCTTGAATCACAAAGAAGTAAAGCAGCGGACTGAAATTTCACAAGGTGATGTCATCGGTATTGGAACGCAGCAGTTCTCATTTGTCGTTGACATTAATGAGATTGATCAAAGTGGCCTCGCCGAAGAGCTCTTGGCTGAGCCCAAAGGACGCTCTTGGCTGTCAAGCATATTTATCTTTATACTGCAGCTGGCGGGAACTGCCTTGATTTACGCCGGGATGCAAAACACAGTGACGGAAGATTTGTCGGTCATTGTGGTGCTTGTTTTGGGAATACTGTT
>DIRG01000011.1:0-4558 GCA_002427475.1 Mageeibacillus sp. UBA5442 | reverse complement strand
GAGAGTATCTGGCACAGCGTGATGCTCTTGAGCACTCTGGGTATTTTGCTGCAAACACGTTTGTTGTTTCTTTCTCGGCGCTTTCCTGATTGGATTGAAGGCTATACGATGCAAGACTGGTACGCCAGCCTAAGGTCGGTGTTTTTCAGCCAAACAATTGCGATTTTCATTGGTTTAGTACTCTTTCCTCTGATTTTATTTCTCGTTCGACGCACGAGTATTTTGGAAAAGATAGCTCCAATTTGTTTTGTGCTTACGCCCTTACTCTATTTACTCACTCTCGTAATGGGGCGAGGCAGTGAGACGCATGGCGCAGGTCTATGGATAAACCTACCGGGCGGTTTTTCGCTACAGCTGACCGAGTTTGCCAAGATCACTTGGATTATTGTGTTGGCGCATTTTTTCAAAACACGGGCGACGAAGCGCAATATTATAATCTTTGCAGTTTGGGCCGGTGTTAATGCAGTAATGATTCTCTTGCTGCCGGACCTGGGCTCGCTCATGGTGCTTTTGCCTACGACTTTGATTGTGTTTGCCATTATGACTTCGGAGTATCTCCTGTCTTTCCTCGCGCTACTAGGAGCTTCGGTGGTCGGAGTCTTAGCTTATAACGCTCTGCCTTATGTGCAACGGCGCTTATATGGCTGGATCTCTTTGTGGGAAAACCTGAATGATGACAATCGCCAGATTGTCTATGGTTTGCAAGCAGTTGGCCGTGGTGGCCTTTTCGGACGCGGTATGGGCAACGGCTCGCCGGAAGGTATTCCTTTAGCCAGTTCGGACATGATCTTTTCTATTCTCTGGGAGGAAATGGGGCTCTTGATTGCGGTTTCGGTGATAGCGCTTTTCTTTGTCATCTGGCTGCGTTCGGCCTCAGCAATGATTACCGCTCGTGACGGTTTTACATCAGGCTTGATTCTGGGTTTGAGTACAGTTCTTTTAATGGAAGCGCTAATAGTAATCGGCGGTACGACGGGACTGATCCCACTAACGGGTGTAACCTTGCCCTTTATTGCCAGGGGTGGCAGCTCGATCATAGCCAAGTGGTTCGTGGCAGCACTGCTGATGGGGATGGTTGCGCGTTCACGCCGCTTATCTATCAGTAAAAAGGACCGGAGACAATACGAAGCGGAAATGGAGGCAAAACGTGAAGCAGCTACGACGCAACGTTAAAGTTTTCCTACTAATTTTCTTAGTCCTTTTTGTGCTCTTTACAGGTGGTGTAGTTTTGCAGAGCCAACGAGCGCGCACGACTCTTTTAGCCTCTTCAGGCGAGAACAGGGCAGCGCTCGCACGCAGATATTCGCAGGCAGGTACGATCTATGCGGCCGACGGTGTGGTTTTGGCGGCTTCCGATGCAGAGGGTAGAAGAAGCTACAGTAGTGATCCTCAGCTCGCTACAGCCGCTCTGCACGTAGTGGGGGACTACACACACAATATTACTTACACAATTGAATCTTTATGGCAGAACGAGCTCTTGGGTGAGGGGAGATCTTTCGTCGAACAGCTGCGGCTCGACCTGCTGTCCCAAGGAATGCAGGGCAACGACCTTAAACTGACATTGAATAGTGATCTGATGAAAACCGCCTATGGTTTGCTCGATGGCAAAAGAGGGGCTGTGGTACTGATCAATTACGAGACTGGAGCTATCTTGGCTTCTGTATCTTCACCTTCTGTTCATCCGGACCAGGTGGTCGCATGGCAAGACATTCCTGATACAGCGCTTTTTAACCGAGCTTTTCAGGGACGTTATCTACCGGGATCCACCTTCAAGATAATAACGACTGCTGCTTTACTACAATCACCTTTATCAACTGATGAGACCGTCGTATGTACAGCCGAAACGGCTTTGATTCCGGGCGGAGTACGCGAGACGCATCTTAACGCCGGTCACGGCGAGGTTAGCTTAGAGCAAGCCATGGCTCACTCCTGCAACCATTACTTCGGACATATCGGCTTAGAGCTGGGGAGTCAGCTTCTGACCGACTCTGCGGAGCAGATGGCTTTTAATCAAAGAATTGAAGTCGACCGCTTCGCTCTGGCTGAAAGCAAATGCTTGATCGGGCGTGAGGATGATGCTGCCTTGACTTGGGCTGCCATTGGACAGGCTGCAGGTGAGGATGAAATCACGGTGAGTCCGCTGCATTTGGCGCTGATTTCGGGAATGATTGCGAATAACGGACGCATGACTAATCCTTATTTGGTCGAATCCATGATCTATCCTTCCGGACAGGAGAAAAGCCTCAATAATCAAGGAGATCTTGTGGCGCAGATTTCCCCCGGACTGGCGCAAGAAGTAGAAGAGTTAATGCGTCAAGTGGTGAGTAACGGTACCGGAAGTAATGCCCAAGTGGCGGGTTTGAATGTGTGCGGTAAGACGGGGACAGCTGAACGATTTAATGATGAAGGTGAGCAAGTCATCTCCAGCCTTTTTACTGGCTTCAGCAGTAATCGTGACTATCCTTTCGCTGTAGCCGTGATCTTGGATGATACGAGTTTCGGGTCTTCCGCTATTGCCGGGCAAGTCTTAGCGGCAGCCGCAAACAATTAAAAAGCGATTAAGGATTGGGATTTTCGCCGCTGGAGCCGCTGAAAAAGGGACTGGTGTAGAGGGGATCACTCTTGTCATCAGGTGCATCCGGATCTAGAGCTCCTTGGCCCATATCGCTACTACCTTCAACTATTGTTATATCGTCCTCAGTTAAGCGTAGACTTAGTGAACTATCAACTTTTTTCCACAAGGTAACCAGACCGTCTCGACCCGGAAATTGATCGGAATACCAGCTATCAAGATCGCCGGAAGTCTTGCCGGAGAGAATCGACTCACTGTTTATTTTCGGGAATTGTGCTAAAGCTCTATTTTCGCGAGTAGATATTTCTTTATCCGGGATTAAGAGAACCATTATGCCCATTAAGACCAGAGCTACCAGAAAAGTTGCGTAAATAATTAAGCTGTTCAGGTGAGTAGTCCGGTTTTGATAAACTCTTTCCACTGAACGCCGAGCGGGTTTTCTTGCCCGCTTTGTCTCAGGGTTTTGCTTGCCCTGAACAGATGCACTTGTCAGCCGTGGGGCTCTGATGCCTGCAGTGGGTGTGTTTTTGTTTTCATAATCAGTAGTAGTCATTTGCACTCCTAGAAACGGAAATAAAGGAAGGGGTTAAAGCCCGAAGCAACGAGCGACATGGTACAAAAGAAAAGTATTGCAAGGTAAGCGATGGAACTGCTGATACCAAAAAGCGGTTCTTTGCTCTTCAAATCTTTCATGAGACGTTGCACAGGCTTCTTGCTTCGCAGCCACGGTAGAAGCGGCATAGCGAATACGAAGGCGATTACTATAAAGACGATGTGATTCTGCAATAGGACCACGCCGCGATTGGTCACAAAATCACTACGCACTTGGAACATCCGCTGTAGAAGTGTTCCTATATCCGACATGGATTCCATTTTGAAGAAGACCCAGCCCAGAATGAAGCTCATCCAAGTGTAAACGTGTCCGAAGATCGCGGGTAGCTTCTCCAACCAACGCAAGAGGAATAGCTTCTCCATGGCCAAAAGGACGAAGAAGTAGATTCCCCAGAGGACGAAGTTCCACGCAGCACCATGCCACAGTCCGGTGAGTGACCAGACGATGAACATGTTCAAAATCTGACGCTTCAGACCTAAACGGTTACCACCTAGTGGGATATATACGTAATCGCGAAAAAAGGTGCTTAGGGATATATGCCAACGCCGCCAGAAGTCAGTTACGCTTCTTGCAACATAAGGATGCTTGAAGTTCTCTTTTAAGCGGAAGCCGAACATGTGTCCAAGTCCAATCGCCATGTCCGAGTAACCGGAGAAATCGAAATAAATCTGGATGGAGTAGGCAAGGATGCCTATCCAAGCTTCCAGCCCGTCTAGGCTAGCAAAACGTGTGGAGTCCAAAGTCAAAGTGACAATTTCTGCAGCATGATTGGCTATAAGAACCTTCTTAGCCAAGCCGGCCAGGAAACGACCAATGCCCTGAGCAGTCTCCTCAAAACTGACACGTCTCTCTGAAATTTGCTCGTCGATATCTGAGTAACGCACAATCGGTCCTGCGATCAGTTGCGGGAAAAGGGAAACATAGAGCAGGAAATTATAAAATTTCTTCTGGACCTTGGTCTCTCCGCGGTATAGGTCAATAACGTAAGTCAGGATCTGGAAGGTGTAAAAGGAGATCCCGATCGGCAAAGAAAAGGTATGCTCCGGCAAAGAGGTACCAATAAGGTCATTGATAGTTGCGAAAATAAAGCCTGAGTATTTAAATACTACTAGGGAAGAAAGACAGAAAACAACTGCGAGAATCAGCCAATTCCGCGCAGCTGCCTTGCTTCTGCAACGATCAATGAAAAGACTGATCAACCAAGCTCCCAAAGCGGTACCGATCATCAGAAAAACCCAAACAGGTTCGCCCCACGCGTAAAAGAAAAGAGAGAAGGCGAGCAAAATGAGATTCTGTGCTTTTACCGTACGCACTAGTCGTGTTGCAATAATGCACAACGGCAAAAAAGCATAAAGAAAAATCAAACTTGAAAA
>DIRG01000060.1:7346-14537 GCA_002427475.1 Mageeibacillus sp. UBA5442 | reverse complement strand
ACGAAAGCTGCGGCATGAGCAGCTTCACCGGTAATGGCTTCTATCCGTCTGACGCCGGATGCAATACCGCCTTCAGAGGTGATAAAGAAGAGGCCGATTTCACCACTAGAACTCAGGTGAGTTCCGCCACAAAGTTCGCAGGAGAAGTCTCCGATTGTGATGACGCGAACATCCTCTTCATAACTTTCATCAAAGAGCGCCATTGCGCCTGAAGCGCGAGCTTCATCTAGACTTTTCACTTCGGTTACAACCGGATAATTATCAAGGATGGCACTGTTGACCAATTCTTCTATTTTGTCTTTTTCATCAATACTCAGCGCTTCTTCATGTTGGAAGTCAAAGCGCAGACGCGTTGCGGATACATAGGACCCTTTTTGAACGACATGATCGCCGAGAACGCGGCGTAAAGCTTCGTGTAGGAGATGAGTTGCAGTGTGATTGCGTGCGATCGAAAGTCGTCTTCTGCGATCCACGCGACCGTTTATTTTCATACCGTTGATAAAGCTGCCGGAGGTGATTTTCACCTGATGCAAATAGATTCCGTCAGCCTCTTCTGTGTTAAGAACTTCAGCCTTAGATTCACCGCCACCTACAGCAGTCAAGACTCCTTGGTCTCCAATCTGGCCGCCGCCTTCAGCGTAGAAGGGTGAAGCTTTGAAAACAAAAACCACTTCCTCCCCTTCTTTGGCTTCTGACACCGACTCCAGAACATTTGACTCTGCGGGAGCGCGCAAAATGAACTCTAAATCCATCTCTGCTTCGAGCTGATCGTAACCTAAGAATTTTGTCTCGCCCAGCGACTTGACTTCGTCCGGCAATTGCAGGGCACCCCAAGCCGTGGAAACTTTTTCTTGAGTAGCGCGACGAGCCCGTTCTCTTTGCTTGTCCATCAAGCGCTTAAAGTGTTCACGATCGACTTTAAGTAAACGTTCATTGGCAATTTCCGCTGTCAGGTCTAGGGGGAAACCGAAAGTATCGTGTAAGAGGAAAGCGATATCGCCAGTCAGTATATCCTTCATCTCTTTGCGGGCCTTCTCGATTTCTTCATTCAATATTTCTAAGCCTTGTTGCAGGGTTCGACCGAAGCGTTCTTCTTCTCGCTCCAGAACACGTAATATGCGTTCTTCGTTTTTTAATTCCGGATAGTAATCAACGGACTGGGCAATCGCCACCTGAGTCAGCTCTCTAAGGAACGGCTCCTTGACACCCAGCAGTCTTCCGTAGCGTACTGCACGTCTGATCAAGCGTCTGAGAACATAACCCCTGCCTTCATTGCTAGGAATAACTCCGTCGGCTATCATCATCATCGCGGAACGCACATGATCCGTAATTACGCGGATGGCGACATCATTCTCATTGTTTTCGCCATACTCCTTACCGCTGATCTCACTAACCTTATCTAGGATGGCACGTACTGTGTCTACTTCAAAGAGACTCTTTACTCCCTGCATAATGGCGGCAATACGCTCTAGACCGGCACCAGTGTCGATGTTTTTTTGTTTCAACGGAATATAAGATCCGTCTTCCTCACGCGAAAACTCGGTGAAGACAAGATTCCAAAATTCGACGTAGCGGTCACATTCACAACCAACATCACAATTAGGATCATCACAGGCATAAGCAGGACCACGATCAAAAAACATTTCTGAACAAGGACCACAGGGTCCGGTTCCATGTTCCCAGAAATTGTCTTTATCAAAGCGACGCATACGCTCAGCGGGGACGCCGACTTCGTCATGCCAGATATTATAGGCCTCGTCGTCATCGCAATGAACTGTAATGAACAGCTGTTCTGTCGGCAGCTCCAGCCATTCCGTGACAAACTCCCAGGCCCAGACAATCGCTTCACGCTTGAAATAGTCGCCGAAAGAAAAATTACCTAACATCTCGAAATAGGTTCCATGCCTATCAGAGATACCCACATTTTCGATATCAGGAGTTCTGATACATTTCTGGCAGGTAGCTACACGCTTAGACGGCGGAGTTGTCGCACCGGTGAACCAGTTTTTCATCGGGGTCATACCCGCATTAATCAATAAAATTGAGGGATCGTCTTTCGGTATTAAGGAAAAACTAGGCAGTATCAGATGATCTTTTTCCTGAAAGAACTCTAGGAACATTGATCGAATTGTGTTTAGACTAAGAGGCTTCATGCACGGGGCTCCTTGTTATTAAATATTATTCTATAATTCAAAGGCGGCTGACACTGTGTCCTGGAGAACATTGTGACGCCGCCCTATATTCTATATCTTTTGTCTCTGTCTTACAAAACAGTGACGAAATCTGTCAGTGGTTTATTCTCCGAGCATTTCGTCGAGGACAGCTCGTGGTGGAACAAGTAGTTCTTCACCTGCAAAAATGTTATCGCCAGCCCCTTTGTTATTGTATTCCATAAAGGCCTCATACAATTCTTCGCTGTACGTCCCATAGGCATTCATGATTATGTTCCAAGGAGAATCTCCGCTTTGCACAACGTAAGTTGTATCAACTGGCTCAGGCTCCGGATCATCTGTTATAGGTTCTTCCGGAATAGTCGGGTCAGTTGCCGGTTCTGTCTCATCAACAGGCGGGACAATTACCGGAGGTTCCTCAGATTCTTGACCGGTGTTGGAAGGTAGGGTCGTACCCGGTTCTTCTTCATCTTCACCGCCGCTTAAGAGCTTAATTAAGGCGAAAATACTCAAGGCAATGATTGCGATGAGAATAACGTAGAATATGATCTGCTTATTACGATTGGAGCGATCGTATTTGGCGCGCTCCTCATCTTCGTCGTAGTAGATTTCATCCTCGTCTTCCAGATAGCTGTCATCCCAAACTTGACCCTGGTAAGCGTTGCTATAATCGTCTTGATCAATGACTTCTTCATCGTAGTCATCGCTACGTCCGAAGCGTCTGCGCTGATCTTCAGGAGAAGTATAGGCAAAACCGGGAACATAGGCTTCGTCGTCAACTTCCAAGTCATCAAAGGATGCTGTCTCATCGTCTGCATCAGGATAAGCCGGTTTGAAAGCGGCATTCACATCATCTTCAGACGCCCAAGTCTGGGAAGGCTCTTCTTCCGCAGGGGGTTCGCTCAGGAAATCAACCATATCCTGGCGCTGGTAACGTTGTGTAGCCTGATCATCGCTCTCGGCCGGAGTCGGAGCGTCAAAAGGCGTGCCCATTACAGCTTGGGTATTGAAACGACCCAGATTGAGCTGTTGAGATGACTTTTGGCTGTCTTCCGTAACAGATTCAACCAGACCCAGCATTAGCTGCAGCGGAGTTCCCGGCACTTGCGCGGATGCTGATGTCAGTAGAAGTCCTGAGGCATCATACTGATCTTCGGCACTATTAAGGATACGCATGATATCTCTTTGTCCTAGAGCCTGATACAGTTCTTGATTACAGATCAGAATTTGATCGCCCTGCTCTATCTGAGCAATATTGGAATAACGTAGTGTACCTGCTTCTCCGGCGACAAAATCATTAATACCGGATACAGGCTGCCCGTTGGCATCGATTGCGTTAAAATCCATTGTGTCGTCAGTCAAAGGGTAAAGTATTCCACGTCGGTAGAGTAAAGCTACGCCATCACCTAAGGTAACAGCTGCCAGCTCACCATCGCGCAGAACAAAACCTGAAAAATACGGTTCACGAACACCCTCTTCTGCCAATGTAATGCGTCCGGTTATATCCATAGCAGCTTCAGCTAAATCGTTTAAGCTCCTATCGATATCACTGGAAGGATCATTAATTTTCTCTGTCAAAAGCTCGAGAGGCTCACGCCAGGCAGGACTTTCCTCCTGCATAGTGTACGGATAGCCGAAAACCGAAAATAAGAAACCTCTGTCCTCACGGTCAAGCGTCGAATCAACAGACCTCTGCTCACGTCTACCGGGAAAACGACCATCCAGACAATAAGAATCAATAATTCCTTCAGTTGGATAATAACGTGCTGCCACGGTGAGAGCCAATCGCGTATAAATACTTGATGGTGACTTGGCCATACTTGCCTCCTAAGTAATGAGTGAAATCAACATTTTGCTTAATTCTAACATAAAAGAACTACATGCAAATAGCTATTAATTGCAAATCACGCTATTTGCTCAGTTCGGAGGAAAATTAAGGGGCGGATTTGCGTAAGTAAATATTCATACTATTCCGCAAAATATCCAGCTGCGAAAAGCAGACGTGCCATCTCAAAATCTTCAGGCGTTGTCAATTTGAAATTGCGCTTATCCCCTGCAATAACACGAACTGGGTATCCAATACGTAAGAGAAGCGCGATATCATCAGTTGCTTGAAACTTCTCCTTCTGCGCCAACTCAAAAGCATGCAAGAGTATATCCAGATCTGCTGCCTGTGGAGTCTGCATTTGGAATATTTTATCGCGTGTAACATCCAGGTCCGTCAACACACAATCCTTAATTTCTCTTATCGTATCTGTAGCTGCTAAGGCGGCAACAACGGCAACGCGTTCAGACTTAAGGGCAGTAACGACTCGCTCCAGAACAGCGGAAGGTACAAAGCTGCGAGCTCCGTCGTGTATGAGAACCAGCTTGCGGCCTGAATGGTCTGCTGCATGATTCTCCACCGCCTGTAAACCCTGATAAACAGAGTCTTGACGCGTTTTGCCTCCGTTAAGCAAAGCTTCTAATTTGGGGTATTTCTCTTTGAGAAGTTCTTGTTCTTCAAGCATTTGCTTGGCGGGAATATCCTCCGGAACAACGAGGACAACATGATCTATCGACTCGTTTCTGTGAAAGCGATCCAAGCAGATCTCCAAAAGGCTCTGATCGCCAATCTTCATCAACATTTTGTTCTTGTCAGCTTGCATCCGTTCGCCACGACCGGCGGCCAGAATAATCGCATAGGTCCGAAAATCACTCATTTTTTCATGTCCTTATTCTTACCGGAAAAGAGAAGATCAAAAGCCTCCTGCACACTGCTGACATAGTACAGCTTGACATTATTTTTCTCTTTACTCTCGAAACGCTTCATTTGTTCACGGCCAGCTGCAGGCAAGACAAACTCTTGCCAACCGGATTTCAGGCCAGCCTCTACCCGCTTCGCTATCTGGCTCACGGGGCGTACTTCACCAGTCAATCCCACTTCTCCGAGGACAATAGCATCCAGATGCAAAGGTTCTTCGCGGAATGTTGACAGCACAGCTGACATGATAGCCAGATCAGCGGCGGTCTCTTTTATGCGGATGCCTCCGGTTACATTTACATAAGTATCAAATTGAGACAGATCGACCTTCGCGCTTTTGGCCATTACCGCAAGCAAAAGTGAGAGTCGTGAGCGGTCGATCCCTTGAGTCATTCTGCTGGGTGTGCCATAAGGGGAAGCCACCGTAAGAGCTTGAATTTCCAAGAGCAAGGGACGAGTGCCTTCCAGAGTGGCCGTCACTACTGAACCTGCTGTATGTCTAGGCCGGCCGCTGGACAAGAGACTCGAGCTTTCGCTGATCGAAACCAGTCCGCGATCAGTCATTTCAAAAACGCCCAGCTCATCAGTAGCGCCAAAACGGTTTTTCACTGCACGCAAGAGGCGTACACTTGTGTCTTTTTCGCCTTCGAAGTAAAGAACGACATCTACCATATGTTCTAGGACGCGAGGCCCTGCTACAGTGCCGTCCTTAGTTACGTGTCCTGTGAGGATTAAGCTGATACCTAATTCTTTGGCGATACGCAGTAAACCCATGGTCACTTCTCTAATTTGGCTTACAGATCCGGGTGCTGCGGATATAGAGCTGTCGTAGGCGGTTTGAATTGAATCAATAACGGCAATTTGGGGGCGGAGTGTTGTCAGTGCTTCTTCAATAGCGTCAAAGTCGGTTACGGTCAATACGCGAATGGCTTTGTCCGCTAGTCCGAGCCGTTCTGCCCTGATCAGCAATTGTTCTGCGGACTCTTCGCCGCTAATGTAGAGCGTATCTTCTTCAGGAAAGCTTCCTACAGCCTGCAAAGCAAGCGTCGACTTACCAATTCCCGGATTGCCGCCCAAAAGAACTAAAGAACCGCGCACAAAACCGCGACCTAAAACCTGATCCAGCTCAGTAATCCCAGTGCGCAGCCGCTCTTTTAAGTCGACTTCAAGCTTATTCAAAACTAGAGGTTCAACTTCATCGTCCTTGTCAAAAGTCTGAACCCAGCTGCCTTGTGCCGCTTTCGAAGACTTTTTCTCCTCCGTGTCCGGTGCTTCTACCATCGAATTCCAAGCACCGCAGTTAGTGCAGCGCCCCAGCCAGCCACTGAAATCCTGGCCGCATTCATTACACATGTAAACTGATTTTTTCGCCATTGCATCTACTCCTTGTGCCAGTATAGGTCATTCGTTCGATAAATGGTATAATTTTGCAAGTATTTCTCACAACTATCAGTGTTCAGAATTCGGACACAAACAGCTTGAAATGCCTGCCACTGAACAGTTTTGAAAAATTGAAAGGATTTATTTGTGACTGAAAATAATAATTCTACGACAAGGCCCATTAAATCTCGGCGAGTAAATGACTTTGAGATCCCACCTCTGACCATGAGTGAGTCTTTGCAAAAAATGAGCCGGGAACGTCCCGATGAGATCGCTCTATCCTATTACGGCACGAACTTCACTTATACTGAACTGCAGTCGGAAATTGACACCTGCACCCGCGCAATGGTCGCCAGTGGCATAAAAGAAGGTGACGTACTAGCCCTTTGCTTGCCCAACCTCCCTGCAGCTATCATTGCGTTTTATGCCGCCAACAGCCTCGGCTGCATTTGCAATATGATTCATCCGCTTTCCCCGCCCCGACTGGTCGAAAAACACTTGGAACAGACCAATAGTATAGCTCTTTTTATTGCAGATATTGCGGTCAACAAACTGCGTCCTTTATTGGACTCTTTGCGGAGCTCGCAGCAAATAAAAGCGCTTGTCGTCTGCGGCATGGCCGATCACGCCCCTTTCTGGAAGCGACCCTTTTTTAAATTTCAGTTACGCAAAAATAAGCCTGAAAAAGCCTTACTCCAAGGTACAAGCTCTTGGAATAAGTTTATGCAGAAAGCTGCGCCGGGCGGTGAAATCCCCCAACGCAGCAGAGACCATAAGAGTGTTTGTACCTATCTACATAGTGGTGGCACAACGGCTGATCCGAAAACGATCAAGTTGAGCGATTACAATTTCAATGCCATCGCCTATCAGGGTCTGCAAATGCTCGGCTACCCGCTG
>DIRG01000060.1:0-6977 GCA_002427475.1 Mageeibacillus sp. UBA5442 | reverse complement strand
TTATTGAAATCCGAGGAGATGCAGGGGCTGGATCTTTCGTCTCTGGAAGCGGCTTTCTGCGGTGGCGACTCCTTAACACCTGAACTAAAGGAACGTTTTGATAATTTCTTGGCAGAGCGCTCTTCACCTGCAAGATTACGTGAAGGCTACGGCCTAACCGAAACAGTCACTGTCTGCTCAGTGATGCCGGAAGAATATGCTGATAAAAACGGCATCGGACTGCCACTGGCTAATATTAAGATGAAAATAATCGATACGGAAAGTCGTCAGACCTTGCCTCCCAACGAAATCGGAGAGATCTGTGTCAGCGGCCCTACTACTATGCTGGGCTATCTCAATGATGAGGAAGCGAGTGCTCATGCTGTCGTCAAGCACGCTGATGGACTTGACTGGGTGGAAACCGGCGATATCGGCTATCAGGATGAGGAAGGATTTTTCCACTTCAAAGGGCGCCTCAAGCGGACACTAAAAGTATCCGGTATCCCTGTTTTTCCGAAGGAAATTGAAGAGCTGATCTCCAGCTTGGAGCAAGTACGTTACGTGGCGGCGATTGGTATCCCCCACCCCTACAAGATGTCAGTTGTTAAAGTATTCGTAGTAGCTCATGAGGGTGCGGATCTAGAGCAATTGGAAGCTGAAATCATGCGCATCTGCAAGCAGTCCCTAATTACGCATGCCGTGCCACAAGAAATTGAGTTCCGCGAGCACTTGCCACAGACATTGATTGGTAAAATCGATATAAAGGCTCTCGAGCAAGAGGAAACCGAGCGAAGCAATAATAGTTGACGTAAGAGCTATATGTGATAGAATATCGAAGCGATTAAGCAAATTTGCTTGTCGGGCGATTAGCTCAGTTGGGAGAGCGCTGCGTTCGCATCGCAGAGGTCGAGAGTTCGAATCTCTTATCGTCCACCAAACCCCCTGTTTGACTCAGGGGGTTTTCTTTTTTTATCCATACATCTTGGAAACGACCCAGCTGCTTAGCCTAAGAGGCAGTAATTTATAAGCAAGCAAAAGGAAACGATAAGTAAAGCCTACGCCGTAGAGTGCTTTAGGGCGCTCTTTCCGTGCGTATCGATAAAGCGAGCGGGCGACGAACTCGGGCGGATAACCATTGCGTTCATCTTCCTCCATCTTCGAAATTGAGCGCTCTTCGCTTCTGGCGTAGCAGGCCCAGGTTTCAGGGTTTTTCTCGCGCCGTTCGGTAAATTGCGTTTGGCAATCTCCGGGCATGACTGCAATAGTTTTAATCTCATCCGACTTCAGTTCTGTATTCAGAGCTAGAGCCAAGAAATTGAGGGAGGCTTTGCTGGCGGAGTAAAAGGTTTGATAAGGGATAGAGATCTCTCCCGCTACCGAACTGGTTAAGACAATGCGAGGATGAGGTGCTTTCCGCAAGAGCGGTAGGCAGTTTTGAATCACGGTAACGGCAGAAAAGAAATTTACATCGAACTGCTTAATAATCTGCTCTTTTTCCGTACTGGCAACTGTCCCGGAGATACCAAAGCCTGCATTCGAGAAGAGGACATCACAGTAATCCCATTTATCAGAAATTTCTTGGAAGGCTGCTTCGAGGTTTGCTTCATCACAAATATCGCAGCTTATCTGCCAAAGATTGTCAGCATGCAGATGCCCTGAAAAGTCTGCTCGACTCCGGGCTAGACTCACAACCTCAACTCCGGCATTAAGTAAAATATTAACTAAAGCATGGCCAATCCCGGAGCTTCCACCGGTAACAATCGCTTTCTTGAATTTCAACATACGCTCTCCCATCAGTAGAAAATATCTGCTTTTGGATTTAGTGTATCAGAAGCAAGAGGAGATAATCACTCTTCTTCTTTTGCTTGAGCCGAACTACACTTATCTGCCAAAGGACAGACGGCGCAGGCGTTAGTAGTGCAGTTTTTTCTTCTTTTATAAATTCGATAGATAATCGCAGCAAAAATTAACAGCACTGTTCATCTGTGTCAAGCATGAAAGCATGCTATTTCTTCCAAACATGCTAAAATTAGGATATGCCAATCGTTGAATTCTTATTGATCATAGCTCTGCTACTTATAGCAGTTTTTTTGTATTATGGCTTCAAAATTGCGCCATGGCGACTTCGCGTTCGGAAGCAGCAAATTCCTGCTGCCAAAACTAAGGGCAGCTTTGCCGGTAAACGTGCCGTCTTTTTCAGTGATGTCCACTGGGGTCCCGTCTTTACAACAAAGCATCTCGAACGTCTCTGTGATCTCATACTTGAGCAGGATCCGCAGCTGATACTTTTCGGAGGCGATCTGGTCGAAGAAAAGACAGACCTTGCGAACGCGCATTTAAAATCGGAGCTGATACGTCAGCTGACCTTACTCAGTGAATATTGCCCCTGCTATGCAGTTTTGGGAAATCATGATGTTGAGACCGTCAGAAATCGTTTATACACGACCGAAGTGCTGACAGCTGCATGTTTCACAATCCTAGAAAACGGCTGGGCGGATTTGGAAGACTTAGCCTTATACGGTTTCAAAAACGCTACCCACGACTTCCCTGCGTTCATTGATCGGCCCGATCTAGCAGCTGATGATTTTAGGCTGCTGCTGTGCCATGAGCCGGATTTTGTCGGCAAGTATAAGCCGGTTTCGGGTAACGCTCTCTATCTCTCAGGACATTCACATGGCGGACAGGTAACGTTATTTGGATTGCCCTTGATTCTGCCCTACCTTGGTCGACGTTACGTCAGAGGCTGGCATCAGCTGAACGAGAACAATTTATTGCTGATCAGTAACGGTGTCGGAACCGTCCATATCCACGCTCGTTTCTGCGCCCGCCCAGATATTCAAGTCTTGGATTTCGCTGTCAAATAAAGAACTCTAGAGCTGCTGGCTGGGAATCTGGGTACATCAAACTGCTTGTAACAAAGCTTTCCCTTTTTTGATCGAATTCCTATTCAAGCTATTATGCAATCATGTATACTGTATATTCTGAATTTTAAACCCCAGGAGGAAAAAATGGATCAAGAAGTAATACGTGCATTAACTATAGCGGGTTCCGACGCAAGTGGTGGCGCCGGCATGGCGGCCGACCTGACTACATTCGAGGAATACGGTCTTTATGGACAAGTAGCACTCACTACTATCGTAACGATGGACAAGGAAACTTGGAGTCATCACGTGACTAGTCTGGATATATCTCTTGTAGAAGCTCAATTTGAAACTATCGCTGCCGGTACTAAGCCGATTACAGCTGTCAAAACGGGTATGCTGGGCACTTGCGATATCGTAGAACAGGTAGCCAAGTTTTTAAGTGAAAACGAGTTCAAATATATTGTTATCGATCCGGTCTTGGCCTGCAAAGGCACTGATGAAGTCCTTAACCCGGAAACAGCAGACAGCATTCGCGAACTGCTCTTGCCCATGGCAACAGTTGCAACGCCCAATCTGCTCGAGGCCGGGGTAATGTCCGGTTTGGGTACACCTACGACCATAGATGAGATGAAAAGAGCTGCAGAAGCCATTCACGCCTTAGGCACAAAATATGTTGTGGTCAAGGGCGGCAAGGCTGTAGGAAGCGACGAAGCTCTTGATATTCTCTTCGACGGCAAAGAATTCACGATCCTCTCCAACCCGATGATTGAACCTGCTCACACTCACGGTGCGGGTTGCACCTTTTCTGCTGCGATCACTGCCGGCCTTGCTTTGGACCTGGACATCCATGATGCCGTGCGCAAAGCCAAGGATTATGTGACCGCTGCTATTAAACACGGTTTCGATTATAACGATTTTGTCGGCCCTCTCTTTAGGCCTGCTTATCGTTTAGAGAAACAAGGTCGCTTCTAAGAAAGAAGTTTTATGCTGCAAGTTAGAGATTTGACCATCATTCAATCGCGAGATCTGAGAACATTGGTCGACAATCTCAGTTTCCATTTGCACGAAGGCGATAAAATGGCCATTATCGGCGCAGAGGGAAACGGCAAATCCAGCCTCCTACGTTTAATTCATGCTCCCGAGCAGTCCTTCGACTTCCTCTCCTGGAGTGGTGAAATTAGCAAAGGAGGCTGCAAGAGCGCCCTCTTGGAGCAGGAGGTCAGTCCTGCACTCGCTCAGCAAAAGGCAAATAAGATTTTTGCTGATTTCGTTTCGGATCCCGAACTCTACTCCCGTGCCTCCGAGCTTTCTTTGGACATTGATTTGTTGTTCTCGGAACGACCCTTACACAGCTTTTCCGGTGGCGAATTGCTGAAACTGCGTCTGCTCCATATTTTGATGCAAAAGCCTGACATTCTACTGCTGGATGAGCCAGGCAACAATCTGGATCTCCCCTCCTTGCAGTGGTTAGAAACCTTCCTGCAAAAGCATGACCGCGCCCTTCTCTACATCTCTCACGACGAGAAGCTGCTCTCCAATACAGCCACCTCGATTATTCACTTAGAACAAATCTGGCGCCGCACTGAGGCCCGCAGCACCGTTAGCAAGCTAATGTTCGATGCTTATCGCGAACAGCTTTATGCCACCGTTGAAAAGCAGAATCAAATGGCCGCGAAGGAAGAGCAGGAACATGAAGAAAAGATAAAACGCTATCAGCAGATCCGCGATCGCGTTAATCATGAGCTGAACACTATTTCCAGAGGAGATCCGGCCGGTGGAAGGCTGCTCAAAAAGAAAATGCAGTCAGTCACCTCTACGGGCAAACGTTTTGAACGAGAATATGAAAGGCGCACTCGTCGTACAGATATGGAGGTTGAGATAGATTTTTTCGTATCCGATCTCTCAGAATTGCCTTCGAATAAGGAAGTCATAGACTTCCACTGTCCTCAGCTTAAAATCGGGGATCGTGTGCTGGCCAACAATCTCAAACTCTCGGTCAAGGGGCCCGAGCATATTGGAATTACAGGACCTAATGGTTGCGGCAAAAGCACCATGCTTTGGGCTATTTTCCAAGAATTAAAAGAGAGAACAGATATCAGAGTTTTTTACATGCCACAAGATTATTCACTGATTGACTTTCCGCCCGGGACTGCCATCGATTATTTGGCTAGATCCGGGAAACTGGAAGACTCTCAGGAAGCCTCCAATTTGCTTGGAAGCATGCATTTTTCACGCGAAGAGATGCTACGGCACCCGGACGAGCTCTCCGGAGGGCAAAAGACGAAGCTGCTTTATGCCAAGTTGCGCCTGTCACAAGCCAACGTCCTCATTCTCGATGAACCCACACGTCACCTCTCGCCCTTAAGCGGTCCAACAAGCCGAGAAGCCTTACGCGCTTTCGGAGGTGCTATCATTAGCGTTTCACATGACAGGATGTACTTGAAAGAAGTTTGCGACAGAGTATTACGACTCACAGTGGATGGTTTGACTGAAGAGGATCCGGCCTATTTCGCATAAACCAAACTGCTAAAAACCGCTCTTCCGTTCAAACCACAGTATCAAACGATGAGGCACGATGCGCGAGATGAGGCGTAGAAAGCGAGCCGGCAGACTGCAGACCGACATATCCTTGCCTCGATCAGAACGTTTCAAGGCTCGAGCAGCTACCCGCTCTACATCTTCAATTCCAATTTTCTTAATCGGATTATCTTCAATATCTGTTCCGCTGACTTCTAAAAATTCCGTTCTCATGGGATTGGGACATACTGCTGTTACAGTAATATTTCGATCCTTTAATTCCTGATGTAGGGCACGAGAGAAACTGATGACATAAGCTTTGCTGGCGGCGTAAACCGCAGCCTTGTATTGCGGCATAAAACCTGCAACTGAGGCCATATTTATGATGCGGCCTCCATTAACAATATATGGAAGGCAGAGCGAAGTTACAGCAGTTAAAGCCTGGCAATTCACTTCGACCATGCGCTCGTTGCAGTCCAAATCACAAAAGGCTTCAAATTTTCCAAAACCTGCCGAATTAATAAGGGTGTGAATCTGAGCACCACTCTCGCTGATTTCAGCCAAGAGTTTTTTACGCCACGCGGACTCACTTATATCTCCTGGGATAATGCGCGTTTTCTTGTCGAGCTTAGCCGATAAATCCTGCAAACGCTCCTCACGCCTAGCGCACAGCCAAATCTCGTCTAAGCGAGTGTCAGAATCTAAATCCAGTGCGAATTGTCTTCCGATTCCTGAAGAAGCACCTGTGATGATTGCTATTGTGGGTCTTTTATCTGAAGGATTATTTCCAAACACTGACTTATCCCCCTACTCCATAGTTGCAGATGTATCTTCTTTATTCTAACAAATATAAGCAGTTGCTAAGGATGTATCTTTTTACAGCAAAAAGCAAACACCGCAGTGTTTGCTTTTGAAGTCTAAAGCATAATCTCAAGCAGTAGGATTAAAATGTTCAAAGGCTAAACGAGATCAGCCAGGGTAACACTCTGCATGCATGAATCGAGAAGACTTTGCATGTGCTCATATGCTTTATGAACTTTGCAATAGTCAGTTGCATCACGACTACAGAACTCGTCATCTTCTAAACATTTGTTTAGACGAGTAGTGGTTTCCATTGCATTGATGATCTCAAACAATGTAATTTCACTTGCAGGTTTAGCCAGGGTGGAACCACCTTTAGCTCCTCGCCTTACAGAAACAAGACCGGCTTCGCGCAGCTTTTGTATGATTGAGGGCAAATAGTTGCCGGGAATCTTCATTTCTTCTGCAATTTTTGTTGTTGATAGGACGTTGTTTGATTTAGCAAGCTGGAGCAAAGCCCTGATTGCATAATCAGTTGTCATATTTAGCTGCATTAAGCAACCTCCGTATATATTATTTTCATGTGATGTTTATATCATAACTTCAATTCATAATATAGCAAATGATTTTGAAGAACACGATATTTCTCATCAATATTTAGTCAACAAATTAAGCTTATGTTAAGAGATTTAAAATGTCAAATGGAATTGCATAAAATCTCGCTAAAAAGCAGGCAGGAAATACTAAGATCTCCTGCCGTCATTACATTTTAATAATTTATTAATATCCACGATCATAAATTAATTCGACATCGAG
>DIRG01000090.1:19389-20267 GCA_002427475.1 Mageeibacillus sp. UBA5442 | reverse complement strand
ATCGTCCATGGCACCTATAACACCTTATTGAATGCCGGAAGGCGTGAGCTAGGTATCCCCAACGACGGCGACCTGGCAGGTCATCTCTTTGTCAGTTCGGGCTTAGGGGGGATGTCCGGTGCACAAGGCAAAGCCTGCATGATAGCCGGTGGCGCCAGCATTATTGCAGAAGTCGACTATTCTCGCATCGAAACAAGAAGTGACCAGGGCTGGGTGAGCCACATCGCCGATTCCGCAGAAGCAGCTTTTGTTTTAGCTCAAGAAATGATGGACAAAAAAGAAGCTTGCGCCATCGCCTATCACGGTAATATCGTTGATCTGCTGGAGTATGCTGTCGCTAACGAGATCACTATCGACCTCTTATCCGACCAAACCTCCTGCCATGAACCTTATACCGGAGGCTACTGTCCGCAGGGCCTCTCCTTTGAGGAACGCACCAAGATGCTCTCCACCGACCCCGATCTTTTCCGCTCCCGCGTGGATATATCTTTGAAAAAGCACTACGAAGCAATCAAAGTTTTGCATGAACGCGGCACGTATTTCTTCGACTACGGCAACTCTTTCTTGAAGGCCGTGTTTGACGCCGGCGTTAGCGAGATTGCACGTAACGGAGCTGACGACCGTGACGGCTTTATCTTCCCTTCTTACGTCGAAGATATCATGGGACCCTTGCTCTTTGATTTCGGATACGGTCCTTTCCGCTGGGTCTGCCTCTCAGGCAAAGAAGAAGATTTACGCGCCACCGATGCTGCGGCCATGTCTTGTATTGACCCGGATCGTCGTTATCAGGATAGAGACAATTATCAGTGGATCCGCGATGCTGAGGAAAACAAACTCGTTGTCGGCACTAAGGCGCGCATTCTCTATAGTGATGCCGA
>DIRG01000090.1:17334-19086 GCA_002427475.1 Mageeibacillus sp. UBA5442 | reverse complement strand
GGCAGCAATATAATGGCAGATATGGCTACTTCGGTTTTCGCAGGCAACGCTGCCCGCGGCATGAGTCTTTGTGCACTGCATAATGGAGGCGGCGTCGGCATCGGCAAGGCCATCAACGGCGGTTACGGTTGCGTCTTAGATGGTTCCGAGCGTATCGACGAGGTTTTAAGAAACGCTGTACCATGGGATGTCATGGGCGGTGTCGCCCGCCGAGCTTGGGCGCGCAACGAAAACGCTCTGAGCACTGTAATGGAATATAACCGGAAAATGGATGGCAGCGATCAGCTGACTTTACCTTATCTGGTTGACGATCAATTAATAGACGATTTATTCAAAAATTAGAGGAGAAGAAAATGACTTCAATAAGAAAAATTGTTGAGTGTGTTCCGAACTTCAGCGAAGGTCGTGATCCTGATAAAATCGAAAAAATAGTTGCTCCACTTAAGGACAGGCAGGATGTTAAGCTGCTAAACTACGAACCCGATCCTGATTACAATCGTCTCGTCGTAACCGTAATGGGCGAACCTCAGGCAGTCAAGGCTGCAGTACTCGACGCCATTGAGGTTGCCACCGAAGTAATCGATTTGAATCAACACCAAGGCGAGCACCTGCGTATGGGCGCCACTGACGTAGTTCCCTTCATTCCGATCCGTAATATGACCATGGCAGAAACCGTCGAGCTGGCTAAGGAGATGGGGCAAGCTATTTATGAGCGTTTTTCAATACCGGTCTTTCTCTACGAAGAGGCTGCTACCCGTCCGGAACGTAAGAATCTCGTTACCGTACGAAAAGGCCAGTTTGAGGGCATGGCGGAGAAGTTGAAGCAGGATGAGTGGGAGCCCGATTTCGGGCAGCGCGAAATCCATCAAACAGCGGGTGTCACAGCGGTCGGTGCTCGAATGCCTTTGGTCGCTTACAATATCGATCTTGGCACAGATAATATTGATATTGCGAATGCCATCGCTCGTGTCATCAGACAATCCGGCGGCGGCTTTCAATACATCAAGGCCGGGGGCGTTGAACTTAAAGAAAAGGGCATCGTCCAGGTCACGATGAACATTACTGACTACACGAAGAACCCTATCTACAGGGTTTTTGAGACTGTTAAGATGGAGGCCAAACGCTACGGAGTGCCGATTCTTGGCAGCGAGATCATCGGCTTGGCGCCAATGGAAGCTCTAACAGAAACAGCAGCTTATTATCTCGGCTTGCATGACTTCGACAGCAGCAAACTGATTGAAAGCGCCCTGATCGAGTAGTTATAACAAGTGCAGAGAGTCGAGCCGACGGCGTCAGCTACTTGAGCCTGCGGCTTCATGCCGACTGCGCTACCTTTTAAGGAGTTACCGTGTCTTACTTACTAATTAAAAATGCAGCACAATTAGCAACACCGGAAGGTCATAGTGCCAGTTGCGGTGAAGAAATGTCGCACTTGCGTGTTATAGCGGACGCAGCCGTATTAATTGAAGGTGAAAAAATTCTCTTTGTAGCCACGACTGATGAAGTCGAAGACTACGTGACAAAGAATCTGCCGGCCGATAGCAAAATAACGCGTTATGATGCCTCCGGCAAGACGGTACTGCCCGGTTTTGTCGACTCACATACTCACTTTGTTTTTGGCGGTTATCGAGAGCACGAATTTAATCTGCGCTTGCAGGGTGCCGGCTACATGGAGATCATGAAAGCCGGAGGCGGCATCGCCTATTCCATTGCCGAGACAAGTGCCGCTAGCGAAGATGAGCTTTACGAACT
>DIRG01000090.1:16806-16954 GCA_002427475.1 Mageeibacillus sp. UBA5442 | reverse complement strand
TGGATTATCTGATCGCTGAAGGTCTGCCTATGGCAGCAGGCAGAGCAGAGTTTTGCGATATCTTCTGTGAGAAGGATGTCTTTGAATTAGAAGATTCGGAGCGCTTGCTCCTAGCCGCGCGTGAGCAAGGTTTTAAATTAAAACTCCA
>DIRG01000090.1:13203-16470 GCA_002427475.1 Mageeibacillus sp. UBA5442 | reverse complement strand
TTCATGATCGACAATGGGCTTGCTGTTGCTTTGGCCTCGGACCTGAATCCGGGCAGCTGCTATACACAGTCTGTTCCCTTGATCATCGCTCTAGCAACAATCTATATGGGACTGAGCATAGAAGAGACCATCACGGCTTTGACGCTTAACGGCGCAGCAGCGCTAGATCTGGCCGACTCTATCGGCTCCATTGAGGCCGGAAAGCAGGCCGATCTGATTCTCATGGACGCACCTAATTACAGGCATCTTTCTTACCATTTTGCGATGAATCTGCTAGACACGGTCGTGAAGAAGGGGATTATTCTTAATTAATTCTTTACAGAATACGCACATTAATCACGTACAGTTTTTTGATAATGTGCTAATAATTATAAATAGATAAAACACACGAAGTAAAACCCCTCTATAGGGGCTTTGCTTTTGTAGAAATATTTTTAGATCAGAGGACTATTTATGAGCAATCTTTTGTTTGACTACCACCTACACAGCCGCCATTCTCCTGATGGCAGCATGGAAATGGATACAATCCTGAAACGTGCGCAAGAATTAGGTCTTGCTGAAATCTGCATTACTGACCACATTGAAGTGGACAATTCTTTCGGCGACGAGTGGGAGTCTAATAGTGAGATCGTCACCGCGCTCTTGGCTGACTTGAATCGGATGCAAGAAATGAGTGATGGTTATGTCAAGAAGGGTGTTGAACTGGCTTTCCCTGACAATGACCCCGGGACGGTAGAGGATATGATTAAGCTGATCAATCCGAAAGATTTTGATTATGCCATAGTGAGCCTACATCAATATAATGGTGAATCTACTTTCTCTGAGAACTATTTCGACGAGCGCGACCTGGCCACAGGGGCAGCTAATTATATTCGCTGGATCAATGATCGGATCCGAATATTCCCTTTGGAATATTTCGACAGTGTCGGGCATATCGATTTTACAGTTAAGGGACCCCACGGTTATGACGATCCCACCCTCAGCCTGTCATTTTTTGAAGAAGAGCTACGTGAGCTTTTCCGTTATCTGATCGACAACGGAAAAACCATAGAGGTGAATACTTCTGCTTACAGAGCCTTACCCGGAAACAAGGTGCACGGACTCGACTGGTTGACTTTGTTTGCACAAATGGGCGGCGAGTACGTCACGATCGGATCGGACGCTCATCAAGAAAAGCATATAGGTTACCGTTTGGATGATGCTCTCAATCTAATCCGGGAAGCCGGTATTCCTTACGTTGCAAGTTTTAACGAGCGCGTAGCAAAGATGCATAAACTTAGATAAAAAAAGGGGCGTCTTTTTTTTCGAAGACTGCCCCTAATTTTAGTATTTTTTATTGTGAAGGCCTTTACTCTTGATCGCTTGGATTCCAGAATCCTTCATGTAAAGCGAAGAATTCACCTTCTAATTCAGGAACCGGCCCCAACATTTGGACGTCAGGCTTTTGGCCGCAGGCCAGAACTGCGCGTGAAGGCAAGGCTAGAGTTGGGTTGCGAATGTCGTCGCCTGTGTATTTTTTCAACTCAGACTCGCGAGCGATATAAACCATCCTGCCTAGGTTGCCCCAGTACATGGCTCCGGTACACATGGCGCAAGGCTCACCGCAGTTGTACATGGTGAGTTCCCACATCTCTTCTTTAGAATATTTCTGAGATGCGCGGCTCATCAATTTCGTCTCCGCATGGCATGTGCAGTCCCCGTTATTTTCATTTTCACAATTGCCTTGTTCCATCAGGATATTGCCTTCCTTATCAGCTAGCAGACAGCCGAAAGGAAAGTTGCCGGCCTCTTTGGCTTCGCGACAAATTTCAATCACTCGACGCAATAGGTCGACTTCAAAATCCTTTAACTCAGACAATTTGAGTGGTTTGGCCACTTCGTGTTCAATACTCAGTACAGTTTTTTCCATTAATATTTAACCTCCTGTTTTCCACAGTAAACTCTAGCATATTCTGAAATAAGTTCCTAGATACAGGGATAAGAAGCTGTATACTTATCTCAACCGGGAGTTGAACAACTAACGGTGTTGTCAATTAGAGGTAGATTCAACCATGCGGTTATTGTATTTGCCCGCTTCACGGCCACATACTGAACTTGCTGAACAAAAGCTATAGCACTTCAGAAAAACATGATTGGAGCAAAATATATGTACGATGTAGATGGTTTGGGCATACGCATTGCCCACTTAAGAAAAGAAAAGAATCTGACACAGGAAGCATTCGCCAGAAGCTTGGGTGTGTCAGCTCAGGCAGTATCTAAATGGGAAACCGGAATTGGCTATCCGGACATTACACTTCTGCCACAAATAGCGGAAGAATTGGGTATCAGTATAGAACAACTATTCGGGAAGGAGCCGGAGTGGGAGCAAGAAGAAATAACTGCAGAACCTTTTCCTTTCCCGGAAAAAAGAGGGTCACTCCAGTTGGTTGGCAGCCTAGGTGAAATTGCCGCTTATGCAGATGCACCGGGAAAGCAGCACAATGCTGTCATCACTTTCGACGACGGTAGCGAAGTCAACTTGGAGACACAGACCATCATTAACCACGGCAAGAACAGAATCACATTAGCCTATGCTGACGAGCTGGAGATCAGTGGTGCTGAACTCAATGGAGAAGACGAGATTGAGTCCGACAGTCCTGAAGTTGAGTCTAATCAGGAACAAGAAGATATATCTGACAAGAAAGGTTTTTCCTATGCCGGACCGGGAGTTTCATCTAGCGATACGAGAGGCAAAAGCGAAGATATGCCCACAATCGACAGCTACGATATCACTGTTGCCGGTGCCTGTAAGGTCTTGATCATTCATACTCCGGACGAAAAACATCGCTGGCAGGCGGAGGGCACGCCGGACTTTATGCGCGCACTCACAGTTGAGCAGATAGGGAGCACGTTGCACATCAGCGCAGATCAAAGTCGTCGTTTCTTTTTTGGCAGTAGCAATATTAAGGGACAAATTAACCTTTACACGCCTATGTTGAATATGAACAGAATTAGGGTAAGTATCAAGGGTTCCGGCGATTTGGCTAGCCAAGTCAATTTTGAGGAAAGCGATCTGCAAATTGCGGGCTCGGGAGGATTGCGTCTGGCGAAAAGCGGGCTTACTGACGTGAAAATCAGCGGCTCTGGAGATTTTTACTCCACTCAAGCGCATAACGCAAATATCAACATTGCCGGTTCGGGCGACGTCACTATAGACCATGTCAGTGGCAAAGTCGTTTGTAAGATCGCCGGCTCCGGTGATATCGATTTCCGCGGTGGCGAATTAGA
>DIRG01000090.1:6191-12948 GCA_002427475.1 Mageeibacillus sp. UBA5442 | reverse complement strand
GGAGGAGACGCAGTCATCGGTTGCGTAAGGGGCAGCTCTGTTGAGCGTATTTCCCGCGGAGCAAAGCTCACGATACTAAATCGCGCGCAATAAAAACCACAGCTAGTATTACTACGGGCCCGCTGCCTCTGTTAACGGCGGGCCTATTTGTGCGTAATAATCCTCGTCCAAAATTAATCTACTGAAATAAAAGCGATTATGCACGATATCGTTGATACTGGAAACGTAATTTGCAGGGATTGAATCCGGGTCATACGGAGCATGCACTTCAAAAGCGCCTGTAGACGACGTGTAGCGGCCAAACTCAGAAATCCAGCTCAGGTCGTTAAACAAGACCAGCCCGGGGCTATCCGAGAGGATGTCCCTTCCCATTAAGAGGCGAGAATCGTACTCCACGCCCATGAGATTATAAACCGTCGGCATCAAATCAATATTAGCAACGGGCTTGTCGATTACAAGCGGATCCATACCGTCAACGTATATGATCCCAGCACTGCGGAAAAGCTCGAACTGATGATCAATCTCCTCGCCTGCAAACTCATCAAAGGTCTCATCTGACAAACCATATGGATAGTGATCCGCACTCAAAACAATTAGAGTACGATCAGCAATCCCGGCATCGCGCAAACGGTCCAGCAAATATGTCATGGCATCCTCAAGTTCGAGATTGCAAGCTATATAGCTCCTTGCCTCTTCTGACAAAGGCAGGTCCTCGACTCTGTGCCAATTCTTAGTAACCATGGCATTACCGAGACGTGTGTATGCAGCGTGACCACTCACCGTCAGGTAATAAATATTGAAAGGCTCCTGATCAATCCACTTGTCGACAGAAAGTTCCATCATCTCCAAATCTGATTCAGGCCAAGTTGGTTTCACTTCTAGGCCTCTCCCTAAGGCGTAGTAGTCATAACCCATTGCCGGGTGAGAGACGTCCCGCGAATAGTAATCAAACGTGTGATTATGGAAGGCATAGGAATTATAGTCCGGCAAACGATGCGGATAACTAAAAGCCTGCTCCTTCGACGCGATGTGATAAAGGCTCCAAACTCCATCTTTCGGATAGAGGCTGGTCACGATGACATATTCTCCATCTAAAGTTGAGACACTCCAGACAGGGTTATAGAAATTCGTCAGCTGGATACCCTCTGTCATCATTTTGTAGAGCGTTGGAGTTAATTCGGGATCAACTACATGATGAGAAAAGCTCTCTGCTGTAACTACTATCAGGTTATAACCTTCATATATCCCGGTGTATTCATTCTTCAAAGTAGGCTCGACGCTACCGAAATACTGATCCATCTGAGCCAAAACATCACTATTTCGTGAGGAGGCTAAGGCATCAAAATCGATATTAAGGATATTCGGTGACGTATCAACGGTGGGCTCCGGCTCAGTAGGAGTTTCTGTTTGCTCAGGGTCAGTAAAGTCAGGATCTTTTGTCGTCTCTGTCGGTTTGCTGGGCTCAGTTTGCGGATCTTTCGTCGGCATGCTCGGCAAAGTCGGATCAGTGTAATCATCCTCCAACTTCTCTCTCGAGGAGCCGATCTCAAAGACAGTGTTGCGCAAATCTATACCCATAGACGTATAGGTGCCAAAATACTCTGATGCCTGATAGGGGCGGTTCAGATAGAGGAAATACTCTCTGGCCACCGATTCCTTTGGCAGAAGAAAAAACGTCACATGAACTGCAATACCAATTACTAAAGCTACTATTAAAGGCAGAAAACGTTTTTTGCCAACGCCTTTTTTATAGTCGACCTTGGGTTTAGAGATCACGAATGCAAAAATTATTACCGGCAGGTTGAGAAGCAGGATGGCCCAGAGTCGATTCCAAATCAGCTCCAAAATGATATCCATAAATTCAACAATTTGAGCGCCGCGACCCACAGAAGTCAAGATGAAATATGTGCGGAAAAAGCTATGATACACCAGCTGAGCGCAGATCAAGACAGTTCCAAGAACAAGCAAAATATTAGTTATTATCCTGCGAGCCTTAGGCGGAATTAAGACCACTATGCCCCAGAGCAGAATGCCATTCAGTATGGCGAAATAAAGGACTAATAAAAAATTCGACCCGAAGCTAGACCGAGTCAGTGCGTACATCAGTGTTTCCTGAAACACAAAATAAAAAACCATAAAAATTCCAAGGATTTGAAAGTGCTTCTTGCCATCTAGATTATTATATTTTGCTTTCAAGCTTTTAATTTGTTCTATTAACTTCATTGCAAAGCTCCAATTTTTATACTGTAAAATTTTATCTCAGTCAAGCAACCAAATGCTTTCCAGCTTAAGGTCTCTACTATTAAACAATCATATCATTTTAAGAACTTGATGGAATTGACTGATATTGCGTAATTATGTCGACAATATTACTCCTATAGCTTTCCCTTGGCAAATTAGTATCAATAGACAGACAAAGTGCAAATACGAAAGGACTACGATGAAAGCTATTTTATTGATAGTAGATAACCGCAAAGCTTACCGTGAGCGCCTACTAGCAGCCTTAGAACTTAGAGAGTCGAATTATGAATGCCTGGCTCTTAACGATATTCGGCAGGTAGACGATTTGAGCCAAGACAAATTTAATCGAGTTGCGTTGATTTTGTCAGCAGATTATTTTTCTTCAGACTTGAGCAAAATATTCCCCGAGACACTGCGCCTAGAACTCAGCGACACAGCGCCGGATCAGTACTCAGCGGATCTGCTAAAAACTATGCCCGACAGAGCACAGGGCCTCTCTGCGGAGCAGATTCATCTGCAAACACCCCAGATACTGCAGGATGGCCACGGTTTACTGTCGCGTCAGGCACAGGTTGGCTATATCTGTCAAATCATCTCGGCACTTATGACCCGGCCCTTAGCTGCCGACAACGAAACTAGAGCAGACGAAAAAAACGAAAGGGACACTAGTCCTAACTATGAAACTAATGAGCAACAGTCAGGTCATCATTCATTAGGTTGCTTACTCTACTTTTCCCGCGCAGAACGCAGCAGAGCAATTACAACTATCCTTAACAGTGGGAAGAAGAAAGCGTATGACATGATCTATCTACCTATCATGCCTCTTTATGACATGACCTTCCCCTTCCGCACGGGCAGTAAAGATAGTCTCGGTTCTTTACTCTTGACGCTCAAGAGCGGACGAACTCCAACGCATGATGAACTGGGTAATTACCTCTACCTACACAATGACGGCTATTATACTTTTCTCTGTCCGGAACGCGCTGACGATCTAATCTGCGCAGATAACAGGAGTTTACGTGAACTCCTGCTTTTGCTAAAGCAATTTCTCGAGACGCGTGCTGCCCCCACGCATTCTCTCCTCGACGTGTCAGGCATGAGCCTTGAAAGGCACGCCATGCTAGCGGCTCTTTGCGATTATGCCGTAATCGAAACCCCTAGCAGGAAGAGCGACGCGGCTTTGATGGCTCAGCAGGAACTAGCAATCTTCCTCAGCAAACTCCCCACTTCCTGCGCAATCTATGAAGACACCCATATTGAAAAACTTAAAGGAGGGGCAGCATGGTTTTGTTGAATTACAAAGAACAACAAGCTTTCATCCGCAAGATAGTAACACAGCATGACGCTGAAACTTTAGCCGACAATGCAGTTTTAAAACAAATCATTATCAACGAAGTGCGCAGACGTTCGCGCGGGAACAAGCTGAGCCTACAGCAACAATCAGATATGGTCGCTCTCATCTATAATGCCATGACCGGATTGGATGTCTTGCAGCCCTATTTCGAGGATCCTAACATTACCGAGATCATGGTCAACCGACATGATGAAATCTATATCGAGCGCCACGGCCAAATGCAACAAATGGACTTGTGTTTTGACTCGCGTGAGCATCTGACTAACGTAATTACACGATTTTTCGGACGGGCCAACAAAGTCATTCATGAGCGTTCTCCTATTGCCGACATGCGCCTGCCGGACGGCTCTCGCGTGCATGCGATTCTTCCACCGGCTGCTCCCGACGGTCCGATCTTGTCGATCCGGCGCTTTACCGGCATTCTTCCCCGCATGAGTGCGTTAGTCGCCAACGGAACCCTAACGAAAAAAGAATCCGAACTCTTAGAGGAAGCAGTCACGAGTCGAAAAAGCATATTCATTAGTGGTGGGACGGCCTCCGGTAAAACAACCATGCTTAACGCCTTGGCAGCGTATATTCCTTCAAACGAACGCGTTGTGACCATTGAAGATGCTGCAGAGCTAGAACTCAGCGGAAAGCATAACCTAGTCCGATTGGAAGCGAGAAAAGCCGGCTTCGACGATCGCGGCGCTATCTCTTTGACGGATCTGATTCGCTCCTCGCTGCGTTTACGACCGGACCGCATCATAGTCGGTGAAGTCCGCGGGAAAGAAACCTATGACATGATTCAGGCAATGCAAACAGGTCACCCGGGCTCGATGTCGACCGGACACGGTAACTCCGCAGTAGAAATGTTGGATCGTCTTTCTCTTTTCCTGATGACCGCTTCTGATCTGCCTTGGGAAGCGAGTCGACGTATGGTCGCTTCCGCGATTGATCTCATGGTACACCTGAGGCGAGACTCCTCCGGCAAACGAAGGGTAGAAGAAATAAGTAAACTTCTGGCTTACGAGAACGGCAAATTTATTTTAGAACCTTTTGAAGGAGGCGATTTCGCATGAAGGATCTAATATTTTCACAGGGCTTTCTTTATCTACGGTTTTCTATTCTAGGACTCTTGCTGGTATCACTACTGGGAATTCCCTATGATTTGAACCTGATGCAGGAGCCACTCTTCCTAATTATTGCAGCTCTAATTCTGGGCTTGGGTTTCAGCAGCATGTGGCAATCCTCTTATCGTGAAAGCAAAAAGGCCCACTATCTGCACTTCCTGTCTTATTTAAGTGGGCGTTTGAATATGGGCGTCAGCTTGGAACGAGCCCTCTACGAATCAGTAGAACCGTTGGCTAAGGAATTGGGACAGCATCAAGTGATTATCCGGGCTTTGAAATCTCTACGCAGCAATCTCAATGCTCAGATGGCCTTGGATGACGTACTCCAAGTGTTTGCGGAGAAAATGCAAGTCGATGTCTGTACGGAAGACATGCGCTTGCTAAGTTTGATGGCAAGTGCCGGTGGGAAAGTGGAAGAATTCATCAAGCAGCGGCATCGCTCGCTTTCCACTCAAATATCCATTCAGACTGATGTCGTTACCGAGTATAAAGGGAAATCCACTGAGGCCATCCTGCTCAGTGTGATGCCTTTTCTTATGGCCTTTTTCTTTTTGCAGAAAAATGTCCAGGATTCCAGCGCGAGCACGCCGGTTGTGTGGCGTGGTCTGCTTTTTCTTGGTGCTGTTTTCGCCATTTTCTTAGTAATGAGGATTGTATACTGGCGTGAACCTGCGCCGCAAAGAAAGGTAAAGAGCAAGAAGTCTAAAATTGATAAGAAGAAAAAAAAGAGCAAAATTAATGTGGAAAAACCCAATCGATGGACGAAATTTATGAGTAGATTATATTTGGATCTACTTCCGGGCAACCTAGGGCTGCGCTTATCCGCTGCTTTGGTCACGGTTTCGGACGATGGCGAAGCATCTTGGACGCAATATTTTAATGAAAAGAAGGTGTATCTTGTCAGTGGCATTAATCTCTTCCTGATTTCGCGTCTGATCGGCACCGTTTCGATTTCAGCAGGAGTCGTACTAGCAGTCTTCCCGGGTCTCTTTCAAGACATTGCCTTATTAGCTAAAGCCAGGGATATGCGTATCCATTACCGCTATTACGCTCCCAATACTATCAGCACAATCGAGATCCTACTTTCAAGTCGTCTAACATTAGAACGAAGCCTGCAGATCTTAGGCCAGACCTCTTCCTCTATCTCAGATACCCACGCTTTAGAAAGGGATATCCGGCAAGCAGTTCACTTGCTCGACAAGGGTTACAGCGGCTATGACGCCGTTCATTTCCTGGCAGAACGCTGTCCACTGCCCGAAATCCAGTCAGCCTTACAATTGATGGCTCGCTACAGTCAGCAAGGTGGCAGTGAATTGTTAGAGCTACTACATCTGCAGACACAACATATCTGGCAGCTTTTCCGGCATACGCAGCAAAACTTGATGGAGCATCGCATGATGCGTTTAGTCATTCCGATGGCCTTGGATTTGTTCATTATCATTGCAACCATATCTCTTCCTTTCATCTTCGAATTTAAAAACATACTATGAGTCGATTTGACAGAAATTATCCAGGCTCGACACAAAGAAGAGCCTCGAAAGCGTGCTCGCAAATAGGAAAATAGAGGCATGAAAAAGAAAGGAGAGCTCATTATGAGGAAATTAAATATCAGGAAGGGATCACAGCGGAAGCAGGGCGCCTCACTCGCAGACTTGTCAGGAGATGCCTATCACTTGCCCGCTGTGGGCACCCTTGAGATAGTGATAATCATTGCGGTATTGCTTTCGATTGCACTGTTGTTTCGCAGTCAGATAAGCGCGTTTGCCCACACCCTCTTTGACAAGGTGTTTAACACCTCGTTCATCGGTGATTTGTAGTAGATGTTGTCAGACAAAGCAGTGACAATGTTTAACGATTTATCTTTATTGGAAGAAGAAGATAAGAGCTCACAGACACAGACGGAGTACTGGAATTTTTTCCTCAAGTATTCTGCTGCAGAGCGACCTGAAGCGGATCCGGAGCAAGAAAGCAAAATTCTACGTTATCCCCCGGCTGAGCTATTAAGAAGTAGCTGGTATCTGAACAAAAACATCCTCACAGTGCAGATTAA
>DIRG01000090.1:0-5948 GCA_002427475.1 Mageeibacillus sp. UBA5442 | reverse complement strand
CTGGAAAGACTTCTGTCGATAGTTACAGGCTGTGAGAGGCTGGAAGAGGAACTTCTGAATATCGAACCTCTGTTTCTCAATCCGGCCCTCATCTTCTTTGCCACAGAGGCGAAGATTCTCAGCCTACCTTTCCCTCCCGGCATAATTTCGGCAGGTTCCTCCTTCGAACACTCTGCTGATCCTTGGATTTTCTCAGCAGAGAGAGTGGAGAAAGCCAATAAATCTTCATTAGAACATCTACTGCTTTGGTTCGGAGAGACCTACTCTTTTTCAGAGGAGCTCCTCGCAACGCTGCGGCCACTTTGCCAAGAAGGGAACTTTCTCAAGCTTCGCCGCATCTTGTCCGGTAAAGCTGAGATTCCTCAAAAACAGAAAACATTGGCCCTCGTACCCGCTCAGGACAAGGATGTAGGAGAGAAAAAGAAAATTAATACTGCCAAAAATGTGAATACTAAACAGGAAAAAACAAAAGCGATGAAGAAAACAATAAGAGAAAATGATGGCAAAACGCCCCCAGATGAACAAGCGGAGAAGAAGCGGAAGACGGGTGGACTTTTTACTTCACTACGGGCGCGCTTTTCTAATGATTTTTATGAAACTGAAAAAACCGCCGATCTGCTAATCGATGATCCCTTTTTTCGGATGGCTTGCCTGTCTGAAGGGCTACCAGGAAGCAAAGAAGAAAAGCTCGGACATCGTGCCTTCATCCTAGTCGACGATTTTCTGATCGGCAGGGACTCAGAGACAGTGGACTTTTGGATAGATGCGCAAAGTGTGAGTCGTCAGCATGCTCGCATCACCAGAAGGCAAGGGAGTTTCTTTCTCGAAGATCTAGGATCGCGCAATTCGACTTTGTTAGACGGGAAAAAAGTCAATAAACACAAAGAGTATCTGCTACCCGATAAGTGCCGATTGACTTTTGCCGATAAAGCTTATTATTTCGAGGCCGGCAGCTGACTACTTAGTGCCGAACAAGCGATCTCCTGCGTCTCCCAGTCCCGGAACGATGTAGGCATGTTCGTTTAGTTTCTCATCCAGAGCCGCACAGTAAATCGGCACCTCAGGATGAGCTGTATGCAAATGCTTAATACCTTCCGGAGCGGCTATTAGACAAACAAATTTGATACTCTCAATATTGCGCTGCTTCAAAAACTCTACTGCTGCTACTGCAGAATTTCCTGTGGCTAGCATGGGATCTAAGAGGATGACATCGCGAGTTGCTATGTCATCAGGCAGCTTGCAATAGTATTCGACCGGTTCCAAAGTTTCCGGTTCTCGGTACAGACCGATGTGTCCAACCTTGGCGGACGGCACTAGTCTAAGCATACTGTCTACCATCCCTAAGCCTGCGCGCAAAATCGGGACCAAAGCAAGGTCTTTTCCTGCGATACTTCTGCCCACCGTCATAGAGACCGGCGTTTCAATTTCGACGTCTTTCAACGGAAGATCACGCGTCACTTCATAAGCCATCAGCATGGCAACTTCATTGACTAGATCGCGAAAATCTTTAGTAGTGGTGTTCTTGTCCCGCATCATTGTAATTTTGTGTTGAATTAATGGGTGATCAAAGATGAAAACATCTCCGGCTTCATTCTCTACGTTCATCAGCTAAATCCTCCTAGAACTTGTCTGTGATGTGCGCGGTGTGTGGGCAGGTATTAAGAGCCAAGCTACCGTGCAAACTGTCTGACATTCTGTCCCACATTTTAACGTAGCCCGCCCTTGCTTACAACTTAAACCTGAAGAAATCTGTAAACATTATTCATCGCAAAAATAATTATTAATCATCATTGTATATAAATTTCAGCCCTTTCAGCAAACAAAAGTTCTTTTAGGATGCTGGAAAGGCAAAAAATTGTTAATAATGTTAATAAGTCTGTGTATAACTCATGCGACAAGGCTTTGCCGTCTTTCGACCTGTGAAACGCCTATTTTACGCTATCTTAACACTAACGTAATATTGTCCATAAACCGCAGGATTGTTTGGCTATTTGCTGTAACGCCCATTAACAGTCCGTTTTAAGCATGAATAGAAAATCAACTTTTATGCACTGTCCACCACTCGCGCACAAGTCTGATAGTCATCATGACAACTTGATTTCCTTGCAGCTTTTATGAATAAGAAGACGGTTTAGTAATAGTTATAAAGAGTACATGCAATGGAACCGTTGTATAATTTTCGCTTCTTTTTGGCTTTCAAACCAAAATCTTTCTCGAAATGTTCTTCGGCGGTGATTAGAGACAAGGAGACCCTGTGCTTCTGAGCACGCAAGGGATAGGCCAATCGCTCTCCTAAGCGGACTGCAATTTCGCGGGCTTTCTCTTCATCCTCCATTCTTTCACCGTAAGGCGGATTTCCCAAAAGCAGGATTTCACGTCCCCCTGCCAGTTCAAGAATCTCTGAGAAATCGAGCTTAGTGCTGTCAGTTTCTATAAATTTAATTCGATCAGCTACTTGGGCGGAGCGTGCATTTGCCTGTGCCTGTTTTATGGAATGAGAGTCGATGTCCAATGCTATGAAACGCGAAGTATCATCCTGCTCAATAATCGCTTCTCTTTTTTTCAAGACCTGTCGCTGTTCTTTAAACGCTTGTGCGCCCACAAAATCAAATTGTTCAGCTGCAAAGGTACGTAATCTGCCAGGAGCCAGGTCGAGGGCGATCATAGCCGCCTCAATAATCAATGTGCCAGAACCGGTGAAAAGATCAATTACACCCCCGCCATGAAGCAATACATTCCTTATATAGGAATACTCTAGAAGTGAGGCAGAGGTCGTCTCTCGTAAAGGAGCAAGATGACTTCTTTTACGGTATGAACGCTTGTGCAGAGGCTCACCGCTTGTATCCATCATTAAGATCAGCTCATCATTGAGCAGACTGAACTGGATTTCATGCTCACCAAGAGCCGGGTCTTCAGCTAAAGTGGCATCCTCCGGCTTACCTAACTCTGACAAGAGGGACAGGACGATGGCCTTTTTGATAACTCGTTGGCAAGCAGGCACACTAGTCAGGACAGAATCGCGAGAATAGCCGCTGACAGTGAAGGCTGCACCCTTATTGAGATATCTATGCCACGGTAGTTTACGTACTGCTTCAAACAATTGATCAAAATCTTTAACCGTGGCTGCCCCCAATTGGATTAGAACTCTCTCAGCAATGCGGCTACTGAGATTTAATAAAGCAAGCGCTCGCGGCATTTCCTCTCCACTAACTTGAACAAGAGCACGTCCATCTATGAGGCTAAACGCCTCTTTTGAGAAACCGAGCCTCAAGAGCTCATTGGATAGGGCACGTTCATTTCCAAAGAGAACCGGTAAAATCAGTGTGTATTTATCATCTCTATGTTGTTTTTTCATATTTCTCCTTCAGGCTCGCTATTATAAGGAATAGAAAAAGCCTAGTTCATTTATACAGCTATTTTAACAGTGAAACCCATTTCAGATATTTGAACAGATATAAACTGATTGTTTGTGTAATTTTCACACTGGAGGAAATTTTCTCTGCATATAATAGTATACTCATAACTCTCAAAGTATGTCTTATTATTCAGGCAGTTTACATAAAAATCAATTTTAAAAAAACCGCCAAAGATCCTGAAATTACTAGCTCACAGCTGTTCATAATACTCCTAAAAATGTGAATATAAATCAAAGACAAATTGTCTGCAGCAAAATTTCTAGAACATCCTTGTGCATAATATCCACAGAAATTATAGGTTTACTAAAATGCTTGTCAAGTTGTGATGAAAGCTTTCCTATGCTAACATTACCTTGATTCAACCGCGGAACATATGCGGAAAAACAGGAGGAAAGTATAAATGAAAAAATGGATTGCTATTATTCTTAGCTTGGTCCTAGTCTTCTCAGTGTTTGCATGCGCACCTAGTGAAGATGAACCGGACACAACCGAGTCGGCAGGAGCATCGGACCCAGTTGATGAACCCGATCCCGATGATGATCCCGATGATGATCCCGATCCGGTCGAGCCCGGTGACGAACTCACACTCGAAAACATTAAGGTTGGCTTCGTTCACATTACCGACCCCAGCGACCAAGGCTACACTTACAACCACAACCGTGGTACCGAAAAAATGGCTGAGGAACTCGGTTTGCGCGAGGACCAAATTATCAACAAATTCAACATGGCGGAAACATCCGACTCAGAAAACGCTATGCGTGAACTTGTTGAGCAAGGTTGCCACATTGTTTTTGCAACCAGCTTTGGCCACGAACAGTTTATGCTCAAAGTAGCAGAAGAGCATCCGGAAGTTCAATTCTGCCACGCTACAGGCTATCAAGCCGGCATGAGCGGTCTGCCCAACATGCACAACTATTTCGGAGCCATCTATCAAGCTCGTTACCTCTCCGGTATCGCAGCTGGCCTGAAAACCGAAACCAATAAACTTGGTTATGTTGCTGCCCAACCTTTCGCAGAGTGCATCTCCGGTCTGAGCGGATTCTACCTGGGTGCCTTGAGCGTCAATCCTGACGTCACTATGGAAGTGAAATACACCTATAGCTGGCACGATCCTGTTAAGGAAGGCCAGATGGCTCAAGCTCTGATCGACTCAGGCTGCGACGTCATCGGACAACACGCCGACTCTACCGCTTGTGCTACCACAGCAGAGCAGAACGGTGTTTTCCATGTAGGGTACAACGCTGACATGCGCGAAGCCGCACCTAATGCTTCTTTGACCTCTGCTGTTTGGGATTGGTCAATCTATCTGAAGTTCGCAATTGAGAAACTAGTCGCTGGCGAAGAAATCCCGGTTGACTGGAGCCAAGGTTTATCTGAAGGCGCAGTAGACATTTCACCTCTGAACGAGGAAATTGTCGCCGAAGGCACCGCCGAAGCAATCGAAGAAGCCCGTGATCGCATCGTCAACGGCGATTGGGACGTCTTCACAGGTCCTTTGTACAATAACGAAGGTGAAATTGTGGTCGAAGAAGGCGATACATTTATCGAGCCTGCTTCAGCACCTTCCTGGGAACACATTCTTGAAGGAATAACGGTAACAGAATAATTAGGCAGAGTATTTTGCATTAATTAATTTCTGAAGTAACTAAGGCGCGTCGCCAGACGCGCCTTAGAAAAACTCGCCGAAATAGCAATAATTATGAGGCGAGATTTTTTATGTCAGTTTAACGAGGAGGATACGACTTTGACAAGCCAAGAGAAGACTGTTGAGAATGTTGTCGAAATGCGGCACATCTACAAATCTTTCGGCAAAGTCCAGGCACTAAAGGACGTCCGACTGGACTTGCGTAAGGGGGAGATTTTGTCTCTCCTAGGAGAGAATGGCAGCGGCAAGACAACTCTCATGAATGCCTTAGCAGGCATTTATTTTCCCGATGAAGGAACAATTACGGTTAATGGCCAGACAGTAGCAATATGCAAGCCCAATGATGCGTTTAGCCTCAATATTGGAATGGTACATCAGCATTTTAAATTGATTGATGTTTTTACAGCAGCTGAAAATATTGTCTTAGGTTTAGATGGTTCAATGACCATCAATCGCAACAAACTTTCAACGGGTGTAAAAGAAATCATTAATCGCTACGGTTTTGAGCTCGATCCTGACAAGAAAGTTTATAACATGTCAGTATCTGAAAAACAAACTGTAGAGATCATTAAGGCACTTTATCGCGGGGCTGAAATATTAATACTGGATGAGCCGTCAGCTGTACTGACCCCACAGGAAACTGAAATGCTCTTTGATATCATGCGTACTATGCGTGATGATGGCAAGTCAATCATCCTTATTACTCACAAACTACAAGAAGTTCTCGATGTTTCCGACCGCGTTACCGTATTAAGACGCGGCGAATATATCGATACTCTTGAAACTAAAGATGCGACCGTACAATCCCTTACCGATATGATGGTTGGACGCTCTGTAACTCTAGATATTGACAGACCATCTTATCCCGAGGAAGACAAGAAAGAAAT
>DIRG01000073.1 GCA_002427475.1 Mageeibacillus sp. UBA5442 | reverse complement strand
CGAGTGATAGAGATTCCGATGCTGAGGGTGCCTGTTGCGGTGGGGGTGTGAAAACTCCAGATGTGGGGCGTATATCCTTGCAGGCTAGTCATCACTGACTAGCCTGCAAGGAGGTTATTTTGATTAGATTAATTTATAAAACGTAAAATGTAGTACCTTTTTTTACCTAAGCGAACTATGCAGGAGCCTTCTTCATCCAGATCGCTAGAACTGATCGTTTTGCCCAAGTCGCTTACTGCTTGATCATTAAGGTAAAGGCCGCCTTGCTGCAGTAGTCGTCTAGCTTCGCTACGTGATGCGACTATTTTATTATCCGCCAAGATTTCGATTAAAGTCTTTTCCATCTCAGAAGCATGTAAATCATAAGTAGGGCTATCGGACAAGTCACCTTTGCCGCTGAACAGAGCTTTAGCAGCAGCTGCTGCACCACGAGCTTTTTCTTCACCATGAACTAATGTGGTGACTTCGAAGGCAAGCTTTTCTTTCGCTTGGTTCAGTTCAGCTCCGCTTAGCTTGCTGTACTCTGCAATTTCTTCCATAGGCATAAAAGTAAGCTGTTTCATAAATTTCACAACATCAGCGTCACTGACATTGCGGAGATATTGATAGAAGTCGTAAACAGAAAATTTGTCTTCATCTAGCCAGACTGCACCCTTTGCGGTTTTGCCCATTTTTTCGCCAGCACTGTTGGTTAACAAAGCGAAGGTCATACCATAAGCGTCTTGATGATCTACTTTGCGGATCAGATCTGCGCCGGCGATAATGTTGCTCCATTGATCGCTGCCTCCAATTTGCAGTCTACAGCCGTACTTGCGGTATAGGTGGAGGAAATCATAGGCTTGCAGAAGGATGTAATTAAATTCAAAGAAAGATAGTCCTTTTTCCAAACGATTCTTATAACTATCTAGCGAGAGCATTCGATTGACAGAAAAGTGAACTCCAATTTCGCGCAAAAAATCGATATAGTTCAAATCTAGAAGCCAGTCAGCGTTATTGTCGATAATCGCTTTATCATCAGAAAAATCAATCAGACGAGACATTTGCGCGACAAAACAGTCAACATTATGGTCGATGGTCTCTTTGGTCATTAGACTGCGCATATCTGTACGCCCGCTAGGATCGCCGATATGTCCAGTCCCGCCACCCATCAGAGCGATCGGCCGCAAACCGGCACGCTGCAAATGAGTCATCACCATTAACTGAATAAAATGTCCGATATGAAGGCTGTCTGCTGTGGGGTCAAAGCCGACATAGAATGTAGCACCTTTTTGAGTCAAATACTGCCGTACTTCATCCTCATGGGTGACTTGCTCAATGTAGCCTCGTTCCAGCAAAACATCGTAAACATTTTTATTAGACATGTCGTTCTCCTTTTTACTATTTATATAAATGATGGCCAATGATTGCCAATTATAGTCACTGACCTTGAATTGTGCAAATATTCTATATCTGCACGATTTGTCGCGTTTCCTCAAGTTTATGCGATTGACGCAAGCCTGATTTCCAAAGATTACCCGCTGCGAAACATTGTTCCATTTGAAGCAGTGCTCTATCGCCATCGACTTGACGCCAATCAGCGCTGCGTGTTATTACAGGCAAAGTAGCAGAGTCTTTCATATAACGAAGTAAGGTTCTGCCGCGCTTTGAAAAACCGAGTATGCGCAAAAATCTAACTTCTGAATTAAAAGAGTCTTCCTGACGGATACCAAGAATTGCGGAGAGGAAGGCGCGACGCACACGTGATAAGGGGAAAGTGCGTGTCGCAACAGAATCCAGAAAATTATAGAAATTGGCAGAACTTAGGGTCACATCGAGCTTTTTTAACTGATTGACAAATCGATCAGCCAAACCGCCCTGCATACCTTGAATTTCTTTCAAACTTTCGCGGTCCCGCCAAATCTCTTGTGAGTAGATAAGGGGGGCGAAATCAGACAGGGAAACCGGAGCTTCACCTTTTTGATAAGCAAGGATTAGCTCTGCTAATGAAGTCGCAGTCATGTAGGGATGAAGCGTTCGCAAAAGTTCACCTTTTGCGTTTTCAAGATCCACTGCACACGCTTCGGCTGTGAGTTCACGAATCCTATTAGCAGAAAATTTATCTTTGCGATATAAGGTTAGGGGATAGCTTTCTAAAGATGAACCACTCTTGATAATGGCCTTTTCGTATTCTACAGCTAAGATAGAGTTGCTGTGCGCCAGGAGCTCTCCTGCCGCTTTATTCTTCATGCATTCGCTAACAGCTGCCTGTCGAGCCGCAGCAAAGCCCATGCCAAGACGGATATTCTGATCAAGCAAGCTTTTAAATTCGAAATTTTCGTCTGCTAAAAAGGCGGCCACTTCTTTTAGCAGCAGAGGAGATTCGCTGTCTTCACTGCCATAAGCTAGATTTTGGACGACTCCACTTGCCTGAAGTAGTTGAATTCCGGCAGTTGCGAAACTTTCAGCTGAATCAAGTACGAAATTAACGGGAATCTCTATGACTAGATCTACTCCCTCTCGAAGTGCAGCACGCACTCGATGAGATGTGTCGTAGAGGGCAGGTTCTCCTCTCTGAGTAAAAGAAGCAGACATGACCGTCACAATTCCAACCCGATCAGAAAATTTATCTCGAATCTGCCGAATGAGTTCACTGTGCCCTCGATGAAAGGGATTAAATTCACTTACAATGCCACAAGTTATCATATGTTTTGCTTTTTATGCCTACTCTTTTCTTGAATATTATCAGCTTATCATGTTTAAGAAAAATTATTTCACAACAGATTTATATATCGTTTTCTAGTATACTTACAAAATAAGCATTATACGATTATCGTAGAAAACATTGTTTAAATGACCGGGTTAAAAATACCCAATACTAGAAAGGTACAGGGAGTATTTTATGGGACTGATAAAAGCTGGAATAGGCGCTCTAGGTGGAACACTAGCAGATCAGTGGAAAGAGTTTTTCTACTGTGATTCCTTGGATGCAAACACTCTGGTCGACAGAGGAGAGAAACGTATCGGAAGCCGTTCTTCAAACGTAAAAGGGCACGATAATATTATATCCAACGGTAGCGGCATCGCTGTCGCTGACGGACAGTGCATGCTCATCGTAGAACAAGGTGAAATTGTAGAAGTTTCGGCTGAGCCCGGTGAGTATACCTACGACACTTCTACAGAGCCAAGTATTTTCGCCGGCAGTCTCGGTGAAAGTATCAAGAAAACATTCCAAACTATAGGTAGGCGCTTTACATATGGCGGAGACACCGGTAAGGATCAGCGCGTATATTATGTCAATACCAAAGAGATCGTTGGCAATAAGTTTGGAACCCCCAATCCGATTTCATTTAGAGTTGTAGACGCGAACATTAATCTTGATATCGATGTGTCAGTTCGTGCGAACGGGGTCTATTCTTACAAAATAGTTGACCCACTTCTTTTTTATAGGAATGTGACGGGAAATGTCGAGAATACCTATCGCAGAGAAGAAATTGACAGCCAATTGAAATCTGAGTTCCTGCATTATCTGGCTCCGGCCTTCGCCCGTATATCTACTATGGGCGTGCGTCCCAATCAGCTTGTTGGTATGAATAGAGAGATTGCAGAAGCTCTGCAAATAGAGCTGACTGAACAATGGACTGAGCTGCGTGGCTTAGAGATCGTTAGCATCGGCCTCAACTCGGTTACCCTCCCACCAGAAGATGAAGAATTGATCAAACAAGCTCAGCGCGCAGCTATCATGCGTGATCCGAGCATGGCGGCCGCTACATTGGTCGCTGCTCAATCCGACGCCATGAAAGGTGCTGCCACAAACGAAGGTGGAGCCATTACCGGCTTTATGGGACTGGGTATGGCGCAATCAGCCGGAGGTGCTGATGCAGAGGCCCTGTTCCGAATGGGTGATCAGAAGAAGGCCGAAGAGGCTGCAAAGTCAGCCGGAATGACTAAAGCAGAAGATGGTAGCTGGATGTGCCAATGCGGTACTGACAATACCGGCAAATTCTGTAAGGAATGTGGCGAAGCTAAACCGCAAGAAGAGCCGGGCTGGCAATGTTCTTGTGGCGAAGTTAACCAAGGTAAATTCTGTAAAGAATGCGGCAAAAAGAAACCTCCGAGTGCCCCGTTATATCGTTGTGACAATTGTGGTTACGAGCCGGATGATCCGGAAAACCCACCTAAGTTTTGTCCTGAATGCGGCGATGTGTTCGACGAAAATGATCAGATTAGCGAGTAAATAATTCTAATCTGAATATTGCCTTAGACCGGGCGGAGGAAATAATGTCGACTTTAGAGCAATATAAGTGCCCTAGCTGTGGTGGCCCCGTAGTATTTAATACTGATTTACAACAGTTGCAGTGTCAGATGTGTAGCAATGTGTATTCGCCTACTGTCTTTGAAGGCAACGAGGAACTTGCCAAAAGCGAGGCACCGGACAATGTATCCTGGTCTTATGACGAAGAGGAGTGGCAGGAAGAGGAAGCGGAACAATTGCTGGCCTATTCCTGCCCCTCTTGCGGCGGTGAAGTTGTAGGCGACGAAACCATGGCTGCAACTTCCTGTCCTTACTGCGACAATTCGGTAATCATTCCTTCACAGTTTTCCGGTGATCTGAGACCGGATTTAGTTTTGCCTTTTCAATTGGATCGAGAGGCAGCCAAGGGCGCCTTGAAACGGCACATGAAAGGTAAACGATTCGTCCCGAAAGTCTTCAGAGATGAACATCATATAGATGAAATTAAAGGTATCTATGTACCGTTCTGGCTCTTTGATGCTGACGTAGATGCGAGTATTCGCTACGAAGCCATTCGTACTCGGATGTGGAGTGATTCGCAATACAACTTTACGGAATCTAACAAATATGCTGTTTATCGTGAAGGGAGTGTTCGTTTCGAACAAATCCCGGTTGACGGCTCGAGCAGGATGGCAGACGACCTAATGGAATCTATTGAACCCTTTGATTGCAACTCGGCGGTTCCGTTTGACACTGCTTATTTATCAGGTTTCCTAGCTAATCGCTACGACGTTGATGCTGATGAAAGTATGGAACGGGCTAGGAATCGTATTAAGACCAGTACAGAAGAGTCTTTCATAAATTCCGTTCGGGGCTATGATTCAGTGCGCTCCGTCACAAGCTCCATTAACATGAAAAACGGTGCAATCACTTATGCACTTTTCCCGGTATGGATCCTTAATACCAAATGGGAGAACCAACTTTATACTTTTGCCATGAATGGGCAAAGTGGAAAGATTGCCGGCAACCTGCCCTTGGACAAAAAGGCCTATTGGCGCATGTTTATAATTATGGCAGCCATAATTACCGGTCTGATCTTTCTTTTGTTTTTCTTGCTGTGGTAGGAGGAGAAAACTATGAATGAAGCTAAATTAATGAAAAATGCTGCTCGGTTTCTGCTGTTTTTGGCTGCTATTTTTGTTCTCTTCTTAAACTTTATACCTGTAGCGGCAGCTGCTAGCTACAGACTTGATGATCAAGCCGGACTCCTGACAGAAGAGGAACAGTCCTTTTTCGCAGCTGAACTCGATCGTATCAGTGAGCGTTATGCTTGTGATATTGTCATCTTGACACTGGGAGAAGACGTTACCGTATTCAATCCGACTGTCTATGCTGATACTTATTTTGAAGAACAGAATTTAGGGCTTGGTGCTGATCAAAGCGGAATGTTGTTTATGCTTAGCATGGCAGAGCGAGATTGGGCTATTGCGACACATGGTGAAGCTATTGAAATTTTTAATGATTATGCTCAAGAAGAATTGATGAACGAGATTCTGCCTGCCCTCGGCGATAACAATATGTCAGCTGCTTTTGCAGACTTGCTGTCTTACAGTGAAATGATTTTGGAGAATGCCGAAAAAGGCACTTACGCAGAACCAAGTCGGCCTTTTTACTTCTATCTCATACCACCGGCTTTAGGATTGCTTCTTACGGCCATAATTATGAGAAGCTTAAAATCTCCTTTGACTTCGGTAGGTTTTCATGCCGCTGCTTCCTCCTATTTACTTGACGACAGTCTGGCTATAGCCACTGCGAATGATTTTTTCCTGTCCAGTTCCATTGCGCGTACAATCATCCCCACCAGCAGTGACAGTGGTGGTGGTAGCGGCAGAAGTACTACTCATACCAGTTCTTCGGGTAGAACTTTCGGCGGTTCCAGCGGGAAATTTTAATTCTGCCTGCTCCTCAATAAGTTAAAGGCGGAAACTTTCATTCTTTTAGTAGAAATAGATAAATATTAGCGTCTTTTATAGAGAAAGCCGCTATTCATTATGGTATAA
>DIRG01000050.1 GCA_002427475.1 Mageeibacillus sp. UBA5442 | reverse complement strand
CGGTCATGCCGGGGGGATTTTTGGTGCTGGAGCTAGTCACCGCTGATTGAGGATGTTGCCAGCCTCTTGAACTCGTGCAATACTAGCCGTTATGAGTTCGCAAAAAAGCGTAGAAGAGGGTTATAAATGGAATGGCTTGAGTTATTAAAAGCAATAGTTTACGGCATTGTCCAAGGGATTAGCGAGTGGCTGCCTATTAGCAGCACCGGCCATCTAATCCTTTTGGAGGAATGGTTGCCGCTTAATGTAGGTACGTCAACGGATCAGGCGTCAGCCTTTTTCTCATTATTCATGGTCACTTTACACCTTGGATCCATCATGGCTGTCATTATCAATTTCTGGCCGGATCTCTGGCCCTTGAAGCGAAGAACGACCTTGGCTTTGTCGCCGGAATCTTGGGACGAAGCGGAATATATTAATTTCTTCTCAGATTCCCTACTGCTGAGCAAATCGCAGCTGCGCATGTGGGTTAATATTCTGATTGCTGTTATCCCTGCGGCGGTTGTAGGACTACTGTTTCAAGATACCTTTGAACGCCTCTTTTATAACCCTATATCGGTTGCTATTGCTTTAATAGCGGTAGGTATAGCTTTTATTGTAGTGGAAAATTATGTATCTACTAAGAAAAGCAGCATAAATGAAATCAATCAAATCGACTGGCGGATTGCCGTCATCATTGGCCTGTTTCAAGTTATTGCAGCAGTCTTTCCCGGAACTTCACGTTCGGGCATTACCATTTTAGGAGCGCTGTTGATCGGGCTTTCACGTCCTTTAGCGGCCAAGTTCACCTTCTATCTGGCGGTCCCGGTGATGATCGGGGCAAATGTGCTCAAGCTTTTCCGCTACGAAGGAGATATAAACAGCACTCAAGTTTTGGTGATTTTTGTCGGTATGCTTACGGCGTTTTTGGTTTCCATCTTTGTCATTCGTGGCTTACTCAAATTTATCAGGACGAATAATTTCAAACCTTTTGCCTGGTATCGCATCGCTTTGGGAATATTTGTGCTGGCAGTGGCTTACATGGGCTTGATATAATCAGAAGCACTTAAGCTCTGCGTCGCTACCTAAAAGGGAGGCGCAAAAGATTGATTGAGGTAAATAATGACTACTAATGACGCTAGCGTTAATAAAAATCTAATGACTAAGGAGCAGTTTCTGGCCTTGTTGCAAGATTTGCAGCTTCCGGATCAGGCCTTGGCCGTGCGCGCACGAGCAAGATGGAATAATCTCAGCAAGCCGCTCGCTTCTTTTGGTCAGCTGGAGCTTATGCATCAGAGGTTGGCAGCAATAGCGGGAAGCTCTGATCCCGAAATTAAACCACGAGCAGTGTTTGTTTTCGGAGCTGATAACGGTATTGAAAAGAGCAGAATAAATCCCGCACCAAATCTTGTAGCTCCGCTTCTGCGCAGTATTGCTGCGAATACGGCCATAATCAATATCCTAGGTCGGCAAAAAGAGACGACCGTAATTCCGGTCAATCTAGGAGTGCGTGACCTCAGTGACGAAGACGGAATTGTTCATATTGTTATTAATCCGGAGGGAACAGAAAATTTTGCGCAGACGGAAGCCATGAATGAAGCTGAAATGATGCTGGCCATTCAGCTGGGCTATGAGTTGGCGCTAAGAGCGATACAGAGTGGCTACAAACTCCTGATCGCAGGTGAGGCGGGAAGCGCGAATACTGCAAGCGCGACCGCTGTTTTGGCTGCCCTGGAAGAAACAGATGCCGCTTCAATCTGTAGCAGAGAGCCCGGTCTGTCGGATGATATGTTCTTGCGTAAACAGGAAATCATTGCGGCTGCGGTGAAAAAGCATGACGTAGAAGCTGGCGATCCTCTGCAGGCGGTGCATACCTTCGGAGGCTTTGATCTGGCAGCCATGATGGGCTTTTATGCTGCTGCGGCGCTAAATAAGGTGCCGATTATCCTCGACGGTTTGATCAGCCAGGTTGCAGCTGTGGTTTTGCATAAGCTACAGCCGAACATCAGCCATTACCTCTTTGCAGCGCATAAGACCAGTGAGCCCGGTTGCGAGCTTGCCTTACGCTCACTGGGTTTAACCAGCATCCTCGATCTGGATATTTTTCACGGCGAGGGTAGTGGAGCCGTTATAGCCTTGCCGCTGATGGATAGCGCCATTGAAATCTACCGTGAGTCCGCTCTTCTTGACGACGGTGTTGATTTCATTAACTGAGGTGAAAATTAGCGAAGCATCGCAATTTATTAATAAAGCCTGTAGCAAATGTATCAGCAGCCGCCGTAGAGGCTTAAACAAATTCGATTTTAGTATATAATGCTCAAAAGACTATGCTATAAAGATAGTTAAAACAGGAGGAAAATGAATGGATAAGTATGTATGTGATGTCTGTGGCTATGTTTATGATCCAGAGATAGGCGATCCCGATGGTGGTATCGACCCGGGTGTATCTTTTGCCGATTTGCCTGAAGATTGGCTATGCCCACTCTGCGGAGCACCCAAAGAGGATTTCTCACTCATAGAATAGTTATAAGAAGAAAAGCGAAGAAGGCCGAGATTTGATCGGCCTTCTTGATTGAAAGGGTTACAAAATGAACGTCCAAAAAATCAGCGAACGTGTTCTGTCGCTGGGTGCGTCGGATCCTAACCTACAATACTTCGATAAATTGATGCCCACACCCTATGGGACAACTTACAACAGTTTTATTGTGCGCGGTGAAGAGAAAACTGCTTTGCTCGATCCCGTTCAGAGTGATTCAATTCATCAGCTCTTAACAAATCTGGCAAAAGCCGGAATCACACATATCGACTACATCATCAGCCTGCACACAGAACAAGATCATTCCGGATCAACAGAACTCCTCTTGCAGCGCTTCCCGGAAGCCAAACTGCTGGGTTCAGCCAAAGTGGCGGAGTTTTTAGAAATACATCTCAATATCCCTGCTGATGAAGTGCAAATTATTGAAGATGGCGAAAGGCTTGATCTCGGCGGCATAGGCCTGACCTGCATCCCGATCCCTTTCGCACATTGGCCGGACAATACCATGTATTGGTTGGAAGAGGAGAGAATCCTTTTCAGTTCGGATCTGTATGGTAGCCATTATGCAGCGCCAACTTATAAAGCAGCGGACGAAGACATCCAGCTGGAGACGACGAGGTCATACTTTGCCGAGATTATGATGCCGACCAGCAAACAGGTCGCGCGCCACGTGGCTAAGACACGGGACCTTGATCCTGCCATTATCTGCCCGGCCCATGGGCCGATGTGGTTTGAACCGGACAAAGTCTTATCTCTTTACGAAGGCTATGTTTCAGACAAAGTCGAGCGCCGCGTGGTCATGCCCGTTGTTTCGATGCATGAGAGTTCGAGAACCATGGCGTATTATCTGGCGGAAAAACTCGAGAATCTGGGTGTTCCCGTCAATATTCATCATCTGGATAATCCTAATCAGGACTTGAGAGTTTCGATGGGCGAGGTGGTTGAGGACACTGTGGACGCCGCCTGTTTGATTATGGCTGCGCCGACTGTGCTTGTCGGTCCTCATCCTTCTGCGGGCGCCATGGCCTTGATGTTGAATGCCTTTAAACCGCCTTTACGCTATATTGGCCTGATTGGATCTTTCGGTTGGGGCAGTCAAATTGAGAAACGCTTCTATGATCTCTTGCCGCAATTGAAAGCTGAAAAGCTGGATACAATTCTAATTAAAGGATTGCCCAAAGAGGAGGAATACCAAATTTTAGATGATTATGCTCAGGCGATAAAAGAAAAATTGATGGGCTTGCCGGAGGGCGAGGTCTTCTAAGAGGCCTGATCGCAAGCTAGTATCTGGTAAGTATTAATAAACCGCTGAATCGCCAGCGGTTTATTCATTCTCGATCAAAGTTTCGAGCATTGTGGCGTAGAACTTTTCCGGATTACGCTTGAAGGAGAACGCCGCCTTGCGCGCCAAGTCCTCCGTAGGCAATTCTAGCTCCACACTGAAAGAGTCACCTTGATCACTCAGGTGCTGTACTTGTAGGAGAAAAGTATTCTTTTCTGTAGGGCGATAGTTTGCTTCGATAGATTTGCGCTTCCTGCGTTCTAGGCTCGTTTCGTCAAGATGCTCGTTCAGCCAGGTGCGGATGCTCTCCGGCAGCTGCTCCTGCAATGCCGCTACTACTTTTTCCCCTTCAGGAGTGAGATAACATTCCGCAGCACTTCTGTCAGTGTCGGGCTCGATCAAGAGATCGCTATCCATCAAAACAATCAGTTCTGAGGACTCAAGCCAGCTCAACGCTTCAGCCAACATGAAATAGTCAGCGGTCAAAGTCCCCAAGGCAGTTTCTATCAAATCGCTGCGCCGTAATCCCGGCGCTTCTTGCAGGATGTATAAGAGAACCAGCTTTTCTCTGCTTATGTCTCTGTTCATTTCTTCCCATCCTTTCTCACCAATCTCTCCACATAATATTTTATATACCTTGGCTGATCAAGTCTCTAGCTTTTTGTCATTAGCTTCGATACGCATCTAAGCATTAACCCTGAGAAAAACTTGACATAATCTTAGATATATATTTTAATGATATTTAGATAACGGTCTAAGTATACTTTTTTAGATAATAAAAGCTTAAGTAATCACAAACTTTAAGTAGGTGAGGCGGCAGGCGAGGAGAGGAACAATGGATAGAAAAATTATTGATCGTATAGTAGTAGAGAAAGAACCGGACTTCACCCGAGAGGCAGTAAATTTCACTAGTGAGTATTTTGCAGCTCTTTCCGAAGGCAAAGAATTCTTTGATCAAGCGAGCTTGGTGAAAGAAGAGCGCTACGATGAAGACGCAAGTGTCGTGGATGAGCGCTATAGTCAACTCTTGGACTACCTGAGCTCGATCCGAAAAGAAATGCCGCAGTTGTGGCAGGGGAAAGAAGACCTGCTACCACTTTTCATGTTGAACAATGAAAACGAAAACTATGACAATTTTGCAGAATCATTGTTTTTGAATATTCCTTCCGGCATAAGTTTGGCAGATCTGGACGTTGAGAAATTCACCATTGCTGCCAAGTTTGCCTTAATTGATCTAATACAAGATGATTTGGATATTCTGGCAGCAAGTCCGGAGGAGTTAGCGGAGATCTTCGGTGATTACCAGACTAGTGATTTGGACTTTGAGTTGCTGATTGAACAAGTCCAGAAGCTTGAATTCACGGATAGTCAGAAAATTTTCGTGTTAGATTTTTTCATTAATATTTCTGATTATTATGAAAAAATTATCTCCTCTCTGATAGAAGTGGAAAAATTATGCAAGCTGTCTTTTGAGATAATTCGTCCGCTCTTTGAAGAGAAAATAAAAAATTTGGATTCAGACTCCGGTCTGAAACACTTAAATGAACAGTGGCTGAAGCGTTTCGACTTCGAACAGATCAGTTTCCGCCGTGGAGAAGATATACACTTGTACGTGTCAATCGTTAGATACAATGGTCTCTGGCTTCGTTATTCCCAGAATTTTAATCAAGAACTGGTCATTGGTCTCGGTTTGATTTTTGCAGAAATGCTGGAAGTCAGCAGTAAGAGCGATCAGCGGCAATTGGTGGATCAGAAACAGCTCAACGCATTGTCGGACAACACTCGCTATCAGGTGATTCAAATTTTAGCTGAACGCCCGCATTACGCGCAAGAAATCGCAGACAAACTGGGCATCACGGCAGCGACTCTCTCTCATCATATGCAAATTCTGATTAACGCGTTACTGATCAACATTAGAACAGAAGGTCGCAAAGTCTTCTATCGTCTCCAGACCTCTGAGATTAAACGCTTGGCATACTCACTTATGAGTTTTGCAGAAGCAGTGGAAAGGGGGGAGCATGAATAGTAGAGCTCCGCAAAAACGAAAAAACCTAGCACTTGACTTGGCTGACGCCGAGTTCAGGAAGGAATATCTACACTCTCGTGACTTTAAACTGTGGGACATACTGAAATATATGTATAAGCCGGTTCTAGCTAATCCGAAAATTTGTCTTGCTTCAATTGGCTATGCGCTGGCGAATGGGATCCTTCCTCTTTTCTCGGTCTTAATCTTTTATCTTTTAGTGGAAATCATTCAGAGTCCGGGCGCTAATCTACAGCAGATATTGCTTGCTACGGGAGTATACGCACTCTTGTTTTTTGCTTTTTCTACTGTGGCAACACAGCTCAAGAATCGCAACTACACCTTTTTTATGCGACTACGGATGCAATGGCTGAATCAGGCGCTAAATCAGTACATGACAATGGATTATGGACTCTATGAAAATGTCGAGTTTTTGGACGATTTCGGTAATTGGGACCGCTCAGTATCTAACAACGTTCAAGGCATTGAAGGGATCTGGCATCGTATCTTTGAGATGGGCGGTACCGTTGTATCCTGCCTGCTCTTAGGAATTTTACTGGCGACGCAAAGCCCTCTGATCGTGATTGTCGCTCTCGTTTTCCTCATAGCCTCTTATTTGATTCAGAGACATGTGACGGGCTTTAGGCATTCGCGGCGTGAAGAGCTGACACGGGTGAGAAGGCGCACGGGGAAAATTACGGAGGCGGCATCCGATTTCCGTTATGGGAAAGATTTGCGGCTGTTCAAGTTTTCGGGGAAATTTATGGAGCTTCTACGGCCTCTGGTGAAGACTTATGAAAAGCTGTTGAAGCTCTTTACTTTGCGTTCGCTCCAGCTTTCTTTCATTGAAAGTCTGGCGCTCGTATTGATTGACCTGAGTAGTCTGCTCATTTTAATTAACTCCTTTTTGCAAGGTGGGATCACCTTGGCGACATTAGTCATGCTCTTGTCTGCAGTTACGGTTTTCAGCGCATTGATGCAAAAACTGGCAGAAAGCATGGCCTTCGTCAAAGAAGAATCTATGTATGTGGATGATACGATTGACTTTTTGGAAGCAGACCTGAAATCGTCCGGAGGCTCAGCAGAGCTCAGCGGCAACGGCCCCGTTCATGTGCAATTTGAGAATGTATCCTTTTCCTATCCTGCCAGCGACAAGCTGGTTTTGGACAAGCTTAATCTAGAGATCAAGCCGGGAGAACGCCTAGCTTTGGTCGGTGTCAACGGAGCCGGCAAGACAACTTTGGTCAAACTCTTGACAGGCTTGTATCTGCCTACTGATGGTAGAATTCTGATTGACGGAGTGGATAGCTCACATATTGAGCCTGAAAAATTATTTTCTATCTTCGGTGTCGTTTTCCAGGAATGCTCGCCTCTAGCTCTCACTGTAGCGGAGAATGTGGCGGGGACTGAGCTGGATATCGATCGCGAGAGGGTCGTGAAGTCTTTGCAGACCGCCGGCTTATGGGAAAAGGTCAGTTCGTTTGAGCTGGGCATTGACCAGCCTCTCCTCAAGGTAGTTGATGACAGAGGCACTATTTTATCAGGAGGCGAAAACCAGAAACTCTCCATCGCCCGCGCTCTTTATCGCGACGGGACGCGCTGTATGGTGATGGACGAGCCGACAGCTGCCCTTGATGCTCTGGCTGAAGCGAAGATCTATGAAGAGTTTGATGCGCTTCTCTCCGGTCGCACTGCGCTTTTCATTTCACATCGACTGGCCTCGACTTTGTTCTGCGATCGCATCCTGCTCTTGGATGACGGAAGAATCGCCGAGCAGGGAACTCACGACGAATTAATGGAAAACGGCGGTCTCTATCAACACATGTTCACAACTCAAGGAAAATATTATCAGGAAAAAAGAGATGAGCAACAGGAGGAGCGCAATGGCTAAGATGAAAAAGATTAAAGTAGAAGCTAATCCAGAGGAGAAACAAGTCTCTTGGTCCAAGACAGTAGCGGTTCTGTTAAAGCTGGTCTATGACTTAGATCCGTGGTATTTCCTGATCATGATTGCTTCTGCGCTGGTTCAGGCGGCAAACAATATTTTAATCATCTTTATTCCGCGCATAATCATTGACGGCATAGCAGCAGCTTGGCAGTGTCAGAGGTTTCTGCAGGTCATTCTGCTGCTAGTGGCTGCCAAGTATATCTTGCGGCAACTGTCGGCCTGGCTCAAACGAAAAGACGAAATCCATCAGAGTCTGCTCCAACTAAGGGTGCCGATTTACTTCGCAGCCAAAGTCATGCGAATGGATTATTCCAAGCTAGAAGATACCGATATACTTGATCTGAAAGAAAGAGCTCTATTTCCGCTAACGAACTACGGTTCACTCCTGCAACTGTTCCAAAAAACCATAGTATTTCTTAGCTCAGTCATCACCTTGGCGGGGGTAATTACGATCTTGATCAGCTTTAGCGGA
>DIRG01000015.1 GCA_002427475.1 Mageeibacillus sp. UBA5442 | reverse complement strand
TTGGAACCGTCAATATGTGATGAAAAGCTGACCCCGTCTTCAGTGATATCTTTAGGCTTGGCCAGAGAAAAAACCTGAAAACCTCCGCTATCAGTAAGAATGGGCAAATCCCAATTCATGAAGGAATGCAGACCTCCGGCGGCCTCAATGACTTCCATTCCGGGGCGCATCCACAGGTGATAGGTATTGCCGAGAATAATTTCCGTGTCGATCTCTTTCAATTCATCGGGAGACATAGCTTTTACAGTAGCCTGTGTGCCGACAGGCATAAATATTGGCGTCTCAAAGCTGCCATGCGGTGTAGTCAGGCGTCCATAACGAGCACCGCTCCGGCGACATTCGTGTAAAAGTTCGTATGTAACAGCAGGCATAGTAATTTACTGATCCTCTCCGGCTTGCTCATTTCTTCTCAAGCCTTGCGGTAATAATAACATCGCATCGCCAAAGCTAAAAAAGCGATACTCCTGTGCAATCGCCTCTTGATAAACCCCCAGCATCTCTTCCCTACCCATCAAGGCCGATACCAACATAAACAAAGTTGATTCCGGCAGGTGAAAATTTGTAATCAGGCCGTCTATCAGTCGAAAACGATACGAAGGGTAGATAAAAATATCAGTCTCGCCGTATTCTTCACGCAGGTTTTCCTGCTCCGGATAGCATTGATTGCGAGCAACAGCCTCCAGCACACGCAAAGAGGTCGTCCCGACAGCGATCACACGGCCTCCTCTTCTTTTTGCGGCCATAATGGCGTCTGCCGTTTCTTGGGAAAAGAAATACTGTTCGGAGTGCATCTGATGTTCCGAGATGGTAGCGCTTTTCACCGGTCTAAAAGTCCCGATGCCCACATGCAAAGTTAGGGTACTTTGTTCAACACCCTTTTCCCGGAGTTCTTGCAGCAAGTCATCCGTGAAGTGTAAGCCCGCCGTTGGTGCCGCCACAGAGCCTCTGTTTATAGCATAAACCGTCTGGTAGCGCTCGGGATCTTCCAAATCCTTATGGATGTACGGTGGTAGCGGCATTACGCCGAGGCGATCTATGACTTGGTCGAAGGGTTCAGAACAGACGAAGCGGAGTCTTCTACCTCCATCAGGTAGGCTCTTTAAAACTTCAGCTTCTAACTCACCTTCACTGAAGACTATACGATCGCCGGGCTGACAGCGTCTGGCGGGTTTAGCCAAAACATCCCAGGTCGGCCCTTTGCTATCGGTCTGTCTAATGAGCAAACACTCGATCTTGGCTCCGGTTGCAATTCTCTCGCCAAACAATCGCGCCGGCAACACACGTGTATCGTTCATGACTAAGAGATCGCCGGGTTCTAGATAGCGTGGCAAATCATAGAATTGTTCATGTTGTAAGTCTTCTCCGTTTGCAAAGACCAGAAGGCGTGAATGATCTCTCTGTTTGCTGGGCTCCTCTGCGATCAACTCCTCCGGCAGATCGTAGTAGTAAGCGGAGGTTGAGCGAGAAAACTTGCCTGCTTCGGCGAGTCTCTCAACTGCTGCGACGGTATCTTTTAAAGCTTCCTCCGAGCGATCGCGTCTATAAGCGCCGCGCTCAGCTTTCTTGATCCGCAGCTCTCTAGCTAACGGCAAGAGCCCAAAATTAGCATTCATCGGTTGGAATTTTTTAGGTTCTGCATAAACGATATAGCGTGCCAGGGCACCGCTGATAGTCTCAGCCGACGGGAGCAGAGTCAATGCTTTTTCTCTATCGTATCCGAGAATTTGCGCCGCCGCCTGATGCGCCGCCATCAGACCGGAAGCGATCGATTCAACGTAGCCCTCTACGCCGGAGATCTGTCCTGCGAAGTAGAGTTTAGGGTTTTGTTTTGTAGAAAAACCTAAATTCAAAACTGTCGGCGCCTTAATGTAGGTATTGCGATGCATGATCCCATAGCGCAAGAACTCAGCCTGTGCTAGTGCTGGAATCAAGCTGAAAACGCGCTTTTGCTCTGGAAAGGTCAAACGTGTCTGGCAGCCAACCAAGGAGTACATGCTGCCCTCTTTATTCTCTTGCCGCAACTGCAATACTGCATATGGCGTCTCTCCGCTGCTCGGATCTCGCAGACCTTTGGGGCGAAGCGGGCCATAGCGCATGGTATCTTCACCACGTCGGGCTAGTTCTTCTATCGGCTGACAGTCGGCAAAAAGTATATCGTCAAAATCTCTGACCTCAGCACATTGCGCTTCGACCAGCGCGTGCCGAAACTGCAAATATTCCTCTTTGCTTAAGGGGCAATTTATATAATCATCGTCTCCCTTATCATAACGGGAGGCGCGAAAATATTTGTCCGGATCCAGTGAGTCCAAGTCAACAATTGGGGCGATCGCATCGAAAAAATGCAAATTCTCTTCACCGCTAAATTTCTCGATATCCTGACTGAGTGCATCTGCAGTCAACGGTCCTGTTGCCACGATGCTCACGATATTGTCCTGCGGTAATTGCTGCACTTCTTCAGTGCGAAACTGAATTAAAGGATTTGCTTTGATTTTCTCTGTTACTTTTCGGGCAAAAGCTTCCCGATCAACTGCTAAGGCGCTGCCTGCCGGCACTCGAACCGAAGCGGCAATTTGCAGCAATTCCGAGCCCAAGTTGATTAACTCCAGCTTCAAAAGGCCTGAGGCTGTCGTCCCTTCTTCGGACTTAAGCGAGTTGGAACAGACCAGTTCCGCCAGATCGTTCATTGTATGTGCCGGGCTTTTCTGCTTCGGTTTCATGTCAATTAGTTCAACATTGAGCCCAAAGCGGCTCAGCTGTAGAGCTGCTTCAGAGCCGGCTAAACCGGCCCCTATAACTCGAACATCAATCACTCTTTATCCTCGCCGTCGTCTTTTTTGCTTTTTTCTGCTTTGGGTTTAGCTTTGGCTTTTTTGGATTTTGTTAATTTCTTTTTTCTAGTGGGACATTCTTTGTTCGAACACATCTCGCTTTTCTTACCGCGATAATTGCGCTCAACCATATAGCTGCCACATTCTGGGCAGTTCTTCCCGTCGATGGGCAGGTTCCAGTCGATAAATTTACACTCTTTATCATTGGATTTATCGCAGGTATAGAAGGTGCGGCCACGCTTGCTCTTACGTATTACTACTTGAGACTCGCATAAAGGACACTTGGCGGGAGCTTCTTCAAAGATCGTCTCGGTATATTTGCAGTCCGGATAACGATCACAGGCAATGAACTTACCGTAACGTCCCATGCGGATCACTAGCTCCCCTTCTTTACATTCGGGACAGCTGCGTCCGGTTGGTTCATCCGGAATTTCGATCTTCTCAATCGAAGTCTTGGCTGTTTCGATTTGCTCATGGAAGGGTCCATAGAAGTCAGAAAGGACCTTTACCCAATCTTCTTTACCGGCTTCGACATCGTCAAGCTTATCTTCCATCTGGGCGGTAAAGTCGGTGTCTACGATATTGCGGAAATTTTCCTCCAAGAGATCGGTTACTAAAATTCCTAAATCTGTCGGGAAAAGTGTTCTGCCTTCCCGTTCCACATACTGTCGATCCTGAATCGTAGAGATAGTCGGAGCGTAGGTTGAGGGCCTGCCGATACCAAGGCTTTCTAGTTCTTTGATCAATGAAGCTTCAGTATAGCGTCCGGGAGGTTGGGTGAATTTCTGCTCCGGCTCGAGTCGATCTAAGAGGAGTTTCATGCCTTCTTTCAGTTCAGGCATGTCCATCGAAACGACGTCATCCGCGTCTTTTTTCGTTTGCGAAGGCAAGTCCAAGGCTCCCATCTGTAAGAGCCACCCCGGGAACAAAAGAATTTCACCATTGCTGCGGAATAAGTGTGTTCCTGCCAAGATGTCTACCCGCAAGGTGGAATAGCGGGCGGGTTTCATCTGCGAAGATATAAAACGATTCCAAATTAGCTCGTAGAGTTTGAATTGATCGCGCGTCAGATAATCCTGTACTTCTTCCGGAGACTTATCAAAATGTGAGGGTCGAATCGCTTCGTGTGCATCCTGAGCTGCTTTTTTGTTCTTGTAATAGGGAGCTTTATCCGGCAAATAATCTGCGCCATGTTTAGCTTTGATGTAGTCACGTGCAGAATCGACCGACGCTTTCGATACGCGCACTGAGTCGGTTCTTATATAAGTAACGAGTGATGTTTGGCCACCTGCTCCTAACTCGACACCTTCGTAAAGCTGCTGGGCCGCACGCATCGTGCGCTTGGCCGTAAAACCGAGGACACGGGAAGCATCCTGTTGCAGTGTACTTGTTGTGTAAGGAGCGTAAGGACGACGTTGGCGTGTCCCCTTCTTTACATTATCAACGATGAAATCATGAGATTTTATATCCTTGATCAATTCGCTGACTTCTTCATGTGAGCCGGGACGATGAGCTTTGACTTTCCCCTCCACCATCTCACCGTGATAACGGGAAAAGAATTCCTTCTCCTTAGCTTCACGACGCAGATAAGCGGAAAGCAACCAATACTCTTCCGGCACGAAGGCGTCTATTTCACGTTCCCTAATGACAATAAGGCGCGTGGCGACGGATTGTACCCGGCCGGCTGATAGACCTTTGCGGATTTTCTGCCAAAGTAAAGGGCTCAACTCATAGCCGACGAGACGATCCAAAATGCGCCGAGCTTGCTGCGCATAGAACAAATTCGCGTCGATCGGACGCGGATTTTCTACCGCTTCCTTAACTGATGAGGCTGTAATTTCATTAAAAGAAATCCGGATATCATCTTCGGGATTAAGATCCAGAATGTGGGCTAAATGACGTGCAATAGCTTCACCTTCTCTATCAGGGTCAGTGGCCAGAAGTACTTTGTCAGCTTTTTCCGCTTGCGTTTTGAGGTCGCGGACGATCTTTTCCTTACCAGGCATATTAATGTAAAGTGGCTTAAAGTCATTATTTACATTTACACCGATCGTACCTGAGGGCAGGTCACGGATGTGCCCGACAGAAGAACGCAGGATATAATCGTCGCCCAGATAGCGAGCGATAGTTTTGGCTTTCGCCGGAGATTCTACTATTACTAAAGATTTACTCATATATTTTCTTTCCACACTCTAATAAGGCGCCTAATAGCGCTATGGTTTAACATATATACATTATCCGGAGGCCTTTTGTCAAAACTTATAACCGGAGACACGTGTAGTATACAGTCCGCGTGCCCGATCGACAAAACCATCTTTCTGCAAATGAGCCAAGATCAGAGCTAGCCGCTCTACCGGCAGTTCACTCTTGCGACTTAGGTCTGTGAGGCTGGCAGGAGCCATCGATAAACATTGTATAACTACTCGTTCTTCCTCAGTTAAGTCAATTTGATTCTTGCTTGCTGCACTTGTTTCAAGTGAAAGAGGAAACTCAATCTGCCTTTGCTGCATCAGTTCCAGATCAGAGGCGCTTTGCAAGAGCAAGGCACCTTCCTTGATCAGCTGATGGCAGGAACGACTACGTCCGGAGAATATAGATCCCGGTACAGCATACACATCTCTGCCGTAATCTGCAGCAAAATCGGCGGTGATGAGCGTCCCGCTCTTCTCCCCGGCCTCCGTTACTATTAGAGCATCCGCTAGCGCAGCAATCAGGCGATTGCGTTGTGGGAAATTTTGCTTTTTGGGTGGGGTATCCAGCAAGAATTCGGAAATGACCTGGCCACCGTTAAGACAGATTTCGGCGAATAACTTTTTATTGCTTGTCGGATAGGGTTTATTCAGGCCTGAACCCAGTACGGCACAAGTCTGGCCCTCTGCTTTTAAACAGTGGCGATGGGCTAGGCTGTCTATGCCGACTGCCCCTCCGGAAATGACAACAACATCGGCTTGTGCCAGATCAGAAACAAGGTAACGAGTCACTTCCATCCCGTAGTGGCTTGGTGTGCGGCTACCGACGACCGCTACTTGATTACTTGCGTTTAGAATATTCCAATTGTTCCCTAAGCCAAAGAGCAGACAGGGGCAGGAATCAATCAACTTTAAGCGATTAGGGAAATCTTTGTCGTTGCAGAGCTTTATTGTAATATCTTCATTATAATCTCTCAGTTCTGTCTGCAATCTTTTGTAGCTGCCACGGTAAGATATTTGAAAGTTTATGAGAACATCCTCACGAAGAGAACTTGTGCTGTTACATTTAGAGAAAGCATTCGCTTCAAGTAAGCCCTGTAAAGTACCCACTGATTTTATAAGTTCACGTCTGTCAGATAGAGATATTTTGCATTTATTGGCAGCAAGCAAAAAGGCTTGAGCCAGTATGAGCTCTTCTCTCTTATCTTTAGCTGGAAAATTTTTCAAGCTATATCGCTCCTCTCCGACATGATAGAAGGCAACGCCAGTCTATAATCCAAAGCCAAAGCTAAGTCTTCCTCCGTAACCACATCGGCCGAGCGCAGATCGGCTATGGTACGTGCGACACGTAGGACACTGTGGAAGCTTCTGAAGGAAAAACACATCTTGGCTGCTAATTCACTAATGAACTTGAGACAGTCCTCATTCATCTGCATGAATGATAAAAGCTCTTCTGCAGGGATCAGGCTATTGAAATAGAACTCCGTTCCTAAACGCTCACAGCGTTTCTTTTGCCTTTCCCAAGCCGACTCCACCGACGCTTTAATCTTCACTGCCCTCGACTCATTGTTTTGCTGCAGAGAAGCTTCTAAAGTTGGAGCCTTCACACGGTTCAGCTGTGACACCAAATCAAATCGATCATACAAGGGTCCGCTGATGCGGTCGAGATGTCTTTCTACTGAGTATTCGGAGCAACGGCAATCCCCGTCCGCTTCCAGGCGCTCGCCACAGCGACAGGGGTTGCAGGCTGCTATCAAAAGAAAATCTGCAGGGTAAGTAATTCTCCAGGAAGAACGCGCTAGATGAATCTCCCTTAATTCCATCGGTTCTCTAAGCACATCCAGCGCTTTCGGTTTGACTTCCGTCAACTCATCCAAGAACAATACGCCGCAGTGGGCCAAAGTGCATTCGCCTAACTTGGGCGGCACACCTCCTCCGAGCAAGGCGCTGGCAGTTATCGTGTGATGCGGTCTACGAAAGGGACGCTCCTGCGGTTTTTTGCGATGTGTGGCAACATCCGCAATTTGCTCCACCAAAAGGACCTCTAAGGTCTCTTCGTCAGACAAAGGCGGCAATATCTCTGCCACAGCAGCGGCTAAGCTGGTCTTGCCACAACCGGGAGCTCCCATGAGCAGTAAGGGATGCCAACCTGCAGCAGCGATCGTTATAGCTCGAATTCCTGCTTCCTGACCGGCTAGGCGATTCAAGACTGAAGCACTGTTACTCTTCTTGTGCTTATCTATCGATTGCAGATCGATCTGTCTTTTTGCGATCACCTTCTTAGCAGGCACTATACCTGAATAGATCTCTACTGCCTCAGTTAAATTGGAAACAACATAATAGGTGCAATTGCTTAGGTATTTGCTGCAATCAAATTCACAAGGTGGACCGATTACTTTCCTGATACCGGCTTTTTCCAAAGTCAGCAAGCGGTTGAGGATTCCGGGAATCGTATTCACGCGTCCATCGAGGCTAAGTTCTCCAAAAGCTGCTATCTCTGGAGCCCCCCGTGGCCTGGTGATTTGACCGGAGGCCTCTAGCACGGACAACGCTAAGGCCAAATCAAAGGCAGTTCCGCTCTTCGGAAAAGCCGCCGGCGAGTATGAGGCCAGCACCTTTCCCTTCGGGAAAACATAAAAGCTGTTACTTATCGCTGCTCGCACGCGATCTCGGGATTCTTTAACTGTGCTGTCACAGTTTCCTCCTAGGTCAAAAGCGGGTAGTCCCGCCATTAGGCAAAGTTCTATTTCGATCGGAACACCTTCGATCCCGGCCAGTGCGCAGGTAGTCATCTTTGAATAGCGAGATTTTTTCATATCGTAATTGTCGGCTTTTTTCAAAATCTTAGGGGCGCGACTTTCTGTCAGTGTTGCTGTGTAGGCGTCAATTTGACTCATTTTCGAAAGGCTTCTCCTTTTTTGCTGAATATATTCACCAATCTATATTTAACTGGTGACGAGATTCGTTGAAAGTGATATTATCTTCCGGGCGCCTTGCAAAGATTTGGCGTATTTGTTATTTAGGAGTGCATTTATGAAACTGGGAATCGTAGGATTGCCGAACGTCGGAAAATCAACTTTATTCAACGCTATAACGAAGGCAGGCGCTGAGATAGCCAACTATGCCTTTTGCACCATTGAGCCTAACATCGGTGTCGTCGGTGTGCCGGATGAGCGTTTGGAAGTGTTAGCCCGGCAGGAACACTCGGCCAAGATTACGAAGGCAACGATCGAATTTTTCGATATTGCCGGCTTGGTGGAAGGTGCCAGCCATGGAGAAGGTTTGGGCAATAAGTTCCTGGCAAATATTCGCGAGGTTGACGCAATCATTCATGTCTGCCGCTGCTTCGAAGACGAAAACATCAGTCATGTAGTCGGCAGTATTAATCCGATCCGAGACTTTGAGACGGTAGAATTAGAGCTTATTTTATCTGATATTGAGCAACTAGAACGTCGTATGGAAAAGCTTGAACGCACGTCACGGAGCAACGATGCCGCGCTCTTGTCTGAGCTGAGATTCGTAAAGTCACTACTCTCCTTCCTTGAACAAGAACAGCCTGCACGCGAGTACATTTTGGAAAACGATGAAGAGAAAGAGATGATGAAAAATCTTTTCTTGCTCACATCAAAACCAATCTTGGTCGTGGCCAATGTTGCGGAAGCAGACGCAGCTGACGGTAATGAATATTTTCGGGCTTTAAGCGATTATTTTGCCAAAGACAAGGTAGAAGTTATCTGCATCAGTGCCCAGATTGAGGCAGAAATACAGGAACTGCAGCCGGAAGAACATGCAGCATTCCTGAAAGAGATCGGCTTAAAGGAAAGCGGCCTCGACCGTCTAATCAGAGCCAGCTATAAGACATTAGGTTTAATCAGTTTCCTCACAGCAGGCGCGACCGAAACACGTGCCTGGACCACCACAGCAGGCGCTAAAGCACCACAAGCTGCCGGAGTCATTCATAGCGATTTTGAACGCGGATTTATCGCCGCTGAAGTCGTACCTTTTGACATCCTTGCGGAGCTCGGATCTCTACAAAAAGCTAAAGAAAAAGGCTGCGTCCGCAAAGAAGGCAAAAAATACGAAATACAAGATGGTGACGTAGTTCTTTTCCGCTTTAACGTCTAGCCACCCAAACTGTCAATAACGCCCAGCGACGTCAGACATTAAGGGCTCATAGCTCATCCAAAATTTATTCTATGTTATGATTCAAGCAGAAGCTCACTGTCTCTTGTATGGATTTTGGAGTCTGTTTATGAAGCTGGGTATCGTAGGATTACCTAATGTAGGTAAATCCACTCTATTTAATGCAATCACCTTGGCCGGTGCTGAAGTTGCCAACTATGCCTTCACCACAATCGAGCCTAACGTCGGCGTTGTCGCGGTTCCGGACGAGCGCCTGAAGCTCCTCGCAGAATTAAATAAATCGGCCAAAAGCACCGAGGCTACGATTGAGTTCATCGACATCGCAGGTTTGGTTAAGGGCGCTAGCCGTGGCGAAGGTCTGGGCAATAAGTTCTTGGCCACTATTCGCGAAGTGGATGCCATCGTACACGTCTGCCGCTGTTTTGACGATGAAAACATCTCCCACGTCTCCGGCAGTGTTGATCCTGTTCGGGATCTGCAGGTAGTCGAGCTGGAACTCATCCTCTCCGATATTGAACTATTAGATCGGCGTCGTGAAAAGGTTGAGCGCACGGCCAAAAGTCGCGATGCGAACGCTATAGCTGAGTTAGATTTTATAAAAAAACTGCTCGCATTTCTCAATCAGGGTCTAGCCGCTCGAGATTACCCCTTTGAAGGCGAGAACGAAGCAAATCTGCTGCGCTCATTCTTTCTTTTAAGTTCCAAGCCCATCTTAGTAGTAGCCAACGTGGCGGAAGAGGATGCCGTCAACGGCAATGAATATTCAAAGGCATTGTTGGACCACTTCTCCCCCAGCGAAGTTGAAACGCTAATAATCAGCGCGCAAATAGAAGCAGAGATAAGGGAGTTGCCTCCTGAAGATCGCACAGAATTTCTGAATGATATAGGATTGGAAGAAAGTGGTCTCGACCGCCTAATCACAGCCAGTTACAGCACCTTAAACCTGATCAGTTTTCTCTCTGCCACCGCAGTTGAAGCCCGTGCTTGGGCCATCCCCAAGCATTTCAAAGCAGTACAGGCCGCCGGGGTGATTCATAGCGATTTCGAGCGAGGTTTTATAGCAGCAGAAGTGATTTCCTACGACACTCTGGCCGAGGTAGGCTCGCTACATCTAGCTAGGGAGAAAGGTCTGATTAGAAAAGAAGGTAAGAATTACGAAGTCCGCGACGGAGACGTCATTTACTTCCTCTTTAATGTCTAAGGGCATGAGCTACCGTAGAGCAGCTTACAGACCCGCCAGTTTAATCCCTCTGGATTCCAGTTCAAACTTCAACTGTTCGCGCACCTTTTTGTAGAGTTCTTCTAGACTGCCGTCATTGCTGATGACAAAATCGCCGACAGCTTCATACTCTGCGTCCGTCATCTGAATGGCTAACCGCCTCTCAGCATCCTCTCGACTGAGCCCGCGGCGTATGAGTCGGTTAATTCTTTTTTCCTCCGAACAAGTCACGACCCAGACCAAATCAGCTTGATCCAGAAAACCATGCTTGACCGGTATCGGCACATCTAAAGCAATAACCCGAACTTTGTTTTTGCGAGCTTCCTCCAGTTCGGCAATAATATAATTCATAACATCTTCATGAATGATGCTCTCTAACTGATCCAGGGCTCTTTTATTATGAAACACAACATCAGCCATTTTCGAGCGATCAAGCGTGCCGGCTTCGTTTTTCAATTCTTCACCGAAGGCAGCGAAAACTTTATCCAGCGTTGGCCCGGGATTGCTGGTCAATTCATGAGAGATCTGATCCGCATCTAAAACCGGTATTCCGGCAGCTTTAACGATGGAAGCCACCGTCGTTTTGCCGGTTCCGATGCCACCTGTAATTCCTAATACAAACATCTTTCCCCCACTACTCCATTTCTCCCCAATTCGGGCCGATCTTCGTGTCCGCAACCAAGGGGACATCAAGCTGTATGGCTTCTTCCATTACTTGCTTCAAAATAGTGGCTGCTTGGTTAGCATCCTGCTCCGAAACCTCAAGAATCAATTCGTCGTGAACTTGCAACAAAATATATGCGTCCAGCTCTGCGCGATTTAATTCGTCCACAGCCTGAACCATGGCAATTTTGATCAGATCCGCAGCTGTCCCCTGCACCGGTGCGTTCATTGCGGCACGCACACCAAATTGGTAGACGTTGTAATTTTGCGAAGAGAGCTCGGGCAGATAACGTCGACGATGGAAAAGTGTCTCCACGTAGCCTTGTTTCTTGCCGATCTCCGCCTGCTGATCCAGCCAGGAAATAACTTTGGGATACTGCTCTTGATAACGACGAATATAGCCGGCAGCCTCCTGTCTGGAAATACCCAGATCACGAGAGAGACCGTAATCACTAATACCGTAAGTAATACTGAAATTAACAGTCTTCGCTACATCGCGCTCGGCACTGTTGACCTCGTCGACACTCTTGTGGAAAAAACTGGCCGCCGTAAGCTTATGTATGTCCTCATTTGCTTTAAATGCTGCCACCATGGCCTCATCCTGAGAAAGATGCGCCACAAG
>DIRG01000086.1:4718-8428 GCA_002427475.1 Mageeibacillus sp. UBA5442 | reverse complement strand
GGCAGAGTCGCTTATCCGCGCTATGGCGTATCAGACGGCGAAAGAGATTGGCTCTTTGGGGGCAGTTCTTTACGGTGAGGTCGATGCAATTTTGCTCACCGGAGGGCTAGCCTATATGAAAGCATTGACAGAGCTGATCAGTGAACGCGTCAGCCATCTCGCTCCGGTATATGTTTTCCCGGGTGAGGATGAAATGGGAGCCTTGGCTTTGGCGGCGGACGAAGTTTTGTCCGGCAAGGCCGTGGCTAAAGAATATATAAAGGAAAACTAAGAATAGAAAACTTAGAGAAGAATAAAGTGAGTAGAGAAAAGGGGAAGTTCCCTGTAGATCTAAAGAAGATTACTATCATTGCGGGCCATTTCGGTAGCGGCAAGACTGAAGTCGCTCTTAATCTGGCAATGCAAAGCGGACGAGACGGACAAGCGACCCGCTTACTTGACTTGGATATAGTCAACCCTTATTTTCGTTCTTTTGAAGCGAAGGAGCAGCTGGAGGCTGCCGGCGTAGACTTGTTGGTTAGTTCTATGGGTGGCTATGCAGATATGCCGGCCATTCCGGCAGATGTCATGAGCATCTTCGCTCCCGGCGAGACCAGAGAAATTGTCGATCTGGGCGGAGATCCGGACGGTACCCGCTTATTGGGTATGTACGAGCGGCAATTGAACAAGGCTGATTTCGATTTTTTCTTTGTTTTCAATGCGAATCGACCTGAAACAGCCAGCTTTGAACAAGGTCTCCGCTTTTTTGAAAATATTGAATTTATCTCGAAGCAGAAATTTAGCGGTATCATTAACAATACGCACTTGATTCATGAGACGACAGTGGATGATGTTCTGAAAGGACAAAAGCTGGCTCTCGACCTTGCCGAAGAGGTGAATCTGCCTTTGATTTGCAACGTGATGACAGAGAGTGTTTTTGAGAAATTTCAGGAAAGTCCTGCCTCAGAGGCGGAGCTGCAGGCCCCGGTTTTCTTGATTGAACTTTACATGAAGAAACCTTGGGAAGTTTAACGATTTATTTATTTATATACACTAGAGAAAGATGAGCAATCATCAGCGGAGGGATTTTTATTATGAAAGGAAGAGTTACGTTTCGTACAGATTGGTGTAAGGGCTGCGAGCTCTGCATACCTGTATGTCCCGTAGACATTATTTTTATCGATGAATCAGTGACGAACCGCAAGGGTTATCACCCGGCGACTGTCGTCGAGATGGACAAGTGCATCGGTTGCGCCAACTGTGGCCGCATGTGTCCTGATTCAATCATCACTGTCGAAAGACAGCGCAGAGTAAAGAAAGCGAAGTAGGAGGATAGCAATGGCAAAAGAACTATGGAAGGGTAATGAGGCGATGGCGGAAGCTGCCATACGCGCAGGTCTGAAATGTTATTTCGGCTACCCCATTACTCCGCAAAGTGAAATACCGGAATACTTTTCCTTGCATCTGCCGGAGCACGGCGGAGTCTTTTTGCAGGCGGAATCGGAAATTGCGGCGATCAACATGGTCTACGGCGCAGCCGGTTCGGGAGTGAGAACGATGACCTCGTCCTCCTCGCCGGGTATCAGCCTCAAGCAGGAAGGTATTTCTTATATAGCAGGTGCCGAACTGCCTTGTGTGATTTTGAACGTAATGCGTGGCGGCCCCGGGCTAGGTACAATCCAGCCGGCACAAGGAGATTATTTCCAAGCAACGCGCGGCGGCGGCAACGGCGATTACCGCGTCATCGTGTTGGCACCCGCAAATGTGCAGGAGGCCACGGATTTGATGCGTTTGGCTTTTGACCTGTCTGACCAGTACCGCATGCCGGCGATGATTCTGGCTGATGGTATGATCGGGCAAATGATGGAGCCGGTGGAATGGCCGGATGAGCCCACTCCGGAGCCGATCGCAAAACCATGGGCCACAACCGGCACTAAGTGTGAGCGCAGACACAACGTGATTAACTCCTTGTTCATGGAGCCGGAAGCATGCGAGGCCCATAACGAGAGATTAGATCAGAAATATCAGACAGTGACAGCTAACGAGATTCGTTATGAATTAGTCGGTGACGAGGAGCCGGAAATCTTATTTGCCGCCTTCGGTACACCTTCGCGCTTAGCTCGCGCTGCAAGCAAGATCTTAGCTGAAGAAGACGGCATCAAATCAGCGGTCTTCCGTCCGATCACACTCTGGCCCTATCCCTATGATGAGCTCCACGAAGCTATAAAGCAGGACAGCGTGCAGGCGGTCGTTACCGTCGAACTCAATACAGGGCAGATGCTGGATGATGTCAAAATCGCAAACCAGGGTAGTAAGCCGATTTCCTTTGTTGGAAAAGCCGGCGGCATGATCCCCACACCACGCGAGATTGCAATTGCTGCCAAAGAAGCACTGGGGAGGAAATAAAGATGGATATGGATGTAGTCTATAAAAAATCCGCAGCTCTAGAAGACGTAGAAATGCACTATTGCCCGGGCTGTACACACGGAATAATTCATAAATTAGTGGCTGAAGTTATTGAAGAGCTGGATATTCTCGGTGACACCATTGGTGTAGCGCCGGTTGGCTGTGCAGTTTTTGCCTACGATTATTTTGCCTGTGATATGCACGAGGCGGCACACGGCCGAGCTCCTGCTGTAGCCACAGGCATTAAGCGCGCCTTGCCGGACAAAATGGTCTTCACCTATCAGGGCGACGGTGACTTGGCTGCAATAGGTACGGCGGAGATCGTCCACGCAGCTATGCGCGGAGAGAAAATCACGACAATTTTCGTTAACAATACTAACTACGGCATGACCGGCGGACAGATGGCTCCGACCACGCTCGTAGGCCAGAAAGTTACAACCGCACCACTGGGACGGTCACAGGAGCATTACGGTTCTCCGATAAAAGTGTCGGAAATGCTTTCCACAATAGATGGCGCAGCCTATATTGAACGAGTAACTGTCCATAATATGCCCGGTATTATCAGAGCAAAGAAGGCCATCAAGAAAGCGTTCCAGCTACAGCAAGAGGGTGCGGGATTCACTCTAGTTGAAGTCCTGTCAACCTGTCCCACCAACTGGGGCTTGACACCCAACGATTCGCTGGACTGGCTGGAGAAGAACATGATCCCGGTATTCCCTTTGGGCGTTTACCGTGATATTTCAGCAAAGGAGAAGTAAATGGCATATTACGAAATTATCTTTTCCGGTTTTGGCGGACAGGGTGTTATGGCCATGGGACAAACCTTGGCTGAGACCGGGATGCGCGAAGGTTTGAATGTAAGCTGGCTGCCTTCTTATGGTCCGGAGATGCGCGGTGGCACTGCCAACTGCAGTGTGGTCGTCGCCGACAGCGAAATCATCTCGCCGACTGTTTCGGAACCGACGATCTTGGTAGCCATGAACCAACCGTCTTTGGTCAAATTCGGTAAGAATGTACGCCCGGGCGGGCACATCTTTATCAACACATCAGTTGTTGATGAAAAAGTCGAGCGCACAGATGTCAACGTGCATTACGTAGACTGTGGAAAAATTGCCTCTGAACTGGGCAACGACCGTGTGGCCAATATGGTCATGCTAGGTGCTGTGGTAGGAGCGACCGAACTGATGGATCTCACAGCTGTACAGAAAATGATGTCGGAGATTTTTACCGGCAAAAAGGCCAAACTAGTTCAACTTAATGTTGATGCCATCCAAAGCGGTGCCGATAGCGTAAGCTGAAGCAGTGCGACTGCGAGAGGGGGGAAT
>DIRG01000086.1:4270-4528 GCA_002427475.1 Mageeibacillus sp. UBA5442 | reverse complement strand
GACTGCGAGAGGGGGGAATATGAAGATTGAAATTATTAAGACACGTGAACCTAAACAGAAGCCGAAAGACGAAAGTAATCTGGGGTTTGGAAAAATATTTTCAGACCACATGTTCATTGTAGAATACGATGAAGGTGCCGGATGGCACAATGCCCGGATTAAGCCGGTGGAAAACCTAGCCCTACATCCGGCCTCATCGGTCTTCCATTATGGACAAGAGATTTTCGAGGGAGCAAAAGCCTATCGCCGTGAGGACGG
>DIRG01000086.1:243-3975 GCA_002427475.1 Mageeibacillus sp. UBA5442 | reverse complement strand
ATTTGGATCGTGATTGGGTGCCGCATTCAGAAGGAACTTCCCTCTATCTACGCCCGACCATGATTTCCTCAACACCTGCCTTGGGTGCTCATTCCGCCCACAATTTTATATATTTTGTGCTCTGCTCGCCTTCGGGTTCTTACTATCCTAACGGAATGCAGCCGGTGCGGATTCGCATAGAAGACCACTATGCTCGTTCGGTCAAAGGCGGGATGGGACGCGCTAAAGCGGGCGGTAACTACGCAGCCAGCTTTAAGGCGACAAAAGAAGCGCAGGATGCAGGTTTTGAACAAGTATTGTGGCTCGACGGTGTCTATAAAAAGTACGTGCAGGAAGTCGGAGCTATGAACATCATGTTCGTGCTGGACGGTGTTATTGTCACGCCCGAGCTAGGCGACACGATCTTGCCCGGTATCACCCGAGATTCGGTTTTGCATTTGGCTCACGAACTCGGCTACGAAGTAGAAGAACGTCCTGTTTCTGTGGACGAGATTTATGAAGCGCATGCTGAAGGCCGCCTCACAGAATCGTTTGGAACCGGCACTGCTGCAGTCATATCACCGGTGGGTGAATACTGCTACAAAGATAAGAGCATCATTCTGAACAATCGAGAGATCGGCCCGGTTGCTCAGCGTTTCTATGACCTATTGACCGGCATTCAGTTCGGCACTGAAGAAGATAAGTATAAGTGGACTAACGTTGTGCCACGCTGAATAATTTCATAATTCAATTAAATCCGGAAGGATACAAAAGGGGACATCGGCTGATGTCCCTTTTGCTTAGTACGCTGATCAGGATCAATTGTTAGAGGAACAGTCCTTGCGTCCTGACAGTCGGAAGTGTTTACTGTGACACTTAATACAAAAATAGCCGATAAATGACTTTTCCCAGCTTATAATCTAGGATTTACATAGCAAGAACAGACGATTTGATATCTGCATGACGTTACACCAGGAGGACAGAATTGATTAGTGAAGGCGGCCCCGTCCCGAAACTGGCAGAAGAATTGCGTGAATTGCAGAGATTGTCCTATAGGCGCTAAGATTGTCGCCACAAGAGGAGGGTAGAAGTGATTACAGATACTGATTTAAAACATCTAGCTCGTTGCGTTGAATTGGCACGAATGGCTTTAGAAAAGGGCGATGAACCCTTCGGTTCGGTTTTGGTCTCCGCCGAAGGTAAAGTCTTATTTGAGGATCACAATCATGTGGCCGGAGGAGATCATACACAGCACCCTGAGTTTGAGCTGGCGCGCTGGGCGGCAAACAACATGACGCCTGAGGCCAGAGCCCAAGCTACTGTCTATACTTCGGGTGAACATTGTCCCATGTGCTCTGCAGCGCATGGTTGGGTCGGATTAGGGCGGATCGTCTATGCCAGCTCTTCCAAACAGTTAGTAGAATGGCTAAGTGATTTCGGCGCTGAACCCGGCAGGGTGAGGAGTCTTCCTATTGAAGAAGTGATACGTGACACTCAGGTCGATGGTCCCGTGCCGGAATTGGCAGCAGAAGTGCGTGAATTGCAAAGATTGTCTTTTGAGCGCCAAGCTAAAGAAGGCTAAATTTTCGAAGAAAGGTATTGACAATATGAAAGCTTACATTGATAGAGATGGCTGCATCAGCTGTGGACTCTGCGAAGAGATTTGTCCTGAAGTATTTCGGATAGCGGATGACGGACTAGCGGAAGTCATCGTTGACGAAGTGCCGGAAGAGGTCGAGGATGAGGCCATTGAAGCAGCAGAGAGCTGTCCGACATCAGTCATAACTGTCGAATAAAAGGCAGCTATTAGGCCGGTTCCGACCGGAGCCGGAACGTGGCGGAGGCGGGCGATGATTCATTACTACAGGATCAATGATGAGGGTCGGGTAGAAGCTGTTGCGAGTGCTGCAGAGGCTACGTGGATACATCTAGAGAGCAGCTCAGAAGAGCTGCTGCAAAGTTTTGCCGACACTTACTCTTTTCCTTCAGATTATTTGACATCCACACTGGATCCCGATGAAGTATCACGCGCAGAAAACCTACATCAAAAAGGCCTCGATTTGCCGGTTCTGTTGCTCTTGCTTTATCCCGTGGCGGAAGGGGACAAGGGTAGTGGTTGCTTTATCACGGAGACAATTTCCATTGTTCTGCTGGACAAGCTAGTGATTACTTCTGCTCGAAATACGCCGGGCTTTTTTCAGGATTTACGGGATAATCGCTATGATCTTGTCCGCGATCTGCAGGATAGCAGGGGCATCGTTATAGAGATTGCTTGGCGGATTGCCAAATCCTTTGTTGAGGCAAGCAGAGTCGTTAGAGGCACAATGGACCAGTTGCAGGAGGAGTTGAGCAAGTCAACGAGGTCAGAGCATCTGCTGCGTTTGGCTGATCTGGATAAAAGTATTGTTTTCCTCACTACTGCTCTCGATGAGAACAGGCCGATCTTGGAGGGTATGTCGGACGCGCCGTATCTTCTGTCCGCAGAGCGAGACCAGGAATGGTTACACGATGTTCTGGTAGAGAATCATCAGGCAGATTGCATGGCTAGTCAAACGAATAAAATGTTGGAGCAGCTGGACACAAGCTTTTCCAGTATTATCCAAAACAATCTTAATGTGATTATGAAGGTCTTGACTTCAATAACTATTATTATCACCATTCCTATGATTATTGCTGGATTGTGGGGGATGAATGTTGCCTTGCCCTTTATGGATAGTAAGTATGCCTTCGTTTTGACTCTGCTTCTAATGCTAGTTCTCATGCTCGCGGCGTTTATTTTGCTCAAACGCAAGGACTTACTCTAGATATGTGTAACGGGTGAGAGAGTATATAAGAGTTAGAGACTTTAAACTATAAAGCAAGTGTTTTCAGAGAAAGGAGATCTTGAAAATGATAAAAGTTGGAGTATTAGTAGGAAGTTTAAGAAAAGAATCATATACCAAAAAATTGGCAGAAAATCTGGTGGAATATTTCCCCGAAGATTATGAGACCGAATTTATTGAGATCGGAAATTTGCCTTTTTACAATGAGGACCTTGACGCCGGCGATCCACCGGAGGAATATGTCAAGTTCCGCGAGAAGATGCATGATAAGGATGCCTTCCTTTTCGTGACACCGGAGTATAACCGCTCGGTGCCTGCAGTGTTGAAGAACGCTTTGGATGTGGGTTCACGTCCGTACGGTCACAGTGTCTGGGCGGGCAAGACCGGTGCAATCGTAAGTAACTCGCCTTCGAATTTGAGTGGCTTCGGCGCCAACCACCATCTACGCCAATCAATGGTGTTCCTTGATGTCCAGATGTTGAACCAGCCGGAAGCTTATATTGCCAACGTTGCGGATTTACTGGATGATGAAGGGAAAGTTAATAATGAAGGCAGCAGAAAGTTCCTGAAATCTGTTATTGACGCTTTTGTTGAATTGACTAACCTGTTTAGAGCGTAAACAAAGAAAAGCTTGAGCAGTTGTAGCGAGTAAACAAATGGCATAGCTGATTCTCGTGATCAGCTATGCCATTTTTTGTGCACCGAGCATGGCACGGGTTCCTTATTTCTTAAGACCTTCAACCAAAACCTCAAACCCACCGACTGCCATTTTCCTAGGATCAAAGGGTGACTGGAAGTTACTTTGATCCTTGTACATTTCATCCATCTCGGCCATGACCTTTTCATTTACTTCGTCACGGGCTTGCTTGGATTCGAAAACAATGAAAGAAAACCAAATGTCATCTTCAGCTCCTGCGCCGAATGCTTCTTT
>DIRG01000086.1:0-230 GCA_002427475.1 Mageeibacillus sp. UBA5442 | reverse complement strand
CTTCAACCAAGACTCTCGTCCTTCCTCCGCCATTTCTCTATATGCTTCTGCATTTTCTTTAGGAACAACTAAGACAAAACCGTCAACATATTTAGACATTTTATTCGTCCTTTCTTGACTGTTGATGCATATCTTTGAATAGATATGCTTTGTTTTTACAGTTTGAGGCAAAGTGAGAGGCATGAATGTAACATGCATCCTCGGAGCTTAAGCTTTATAACGTTTTTTAA
>DIRG01000019.1:15572-16641 GCA_002427475.1 Mageeibacillus sp. UBA5442 | reverse complement strand
ACGGAGGGTTGTCCGAGCTGGCCGAAGGAGCACGACTGGAAATCGTGTATACCAGAGATGGTATCGAGAGTTCGAATCTCTTGCCCTCCGCCATAAAGCTTTCACAGCAAATACTGAAACCCCTGAAACGTAATGTTATCAGGGGTTTTCATTTTTGTAAAAACCTCTGCCTTGCGCTAAAAGAAGAAATCGCCCCCGGCTTTTGACCAGGGCTTTTTTAATTTTTCAACTTCATTTTAATGATACAATATAAATATTGATTATGCAGTAATTGGGAGGTGCAATATGGCTAAAATGAAGACTAAAAAGGGTCTAATCATAGCAGTTGCCGTCATCGTGGCTGTTATAGCGATAGTAGTTGTGATCATTTTACTAGTTAATGACCGGCAGCAAGAGGAGATGCGGCTAGAAAGAGGTCTGATGAGCGAAGCCAGCCTCGGGGTTACACTTGACACTTCAGATGATAGTATGCTGAGCTTGGAATATCCTGATCTATTCTTTGCTGACCTTGATTTAACAGGGGCAAAGTGGGTCTTTGCCCAGTCACTCATGTCGGAAGACTTCAGATTCGGTGCCTATGCTGCTTACGACCTAGTTACAAGCAATAATCAAAAAGTAGGTTACACCCTCATAGAAGTAGAGTCGGGAGACATTATAGAATTGGGTGGGGGTATCTGTCCGGTTCACCGTATCAAGGAAAAAGTGCTGGAACTGTCTAATCTTGAGTTTTTCTATATGGTGTACCGGCCGGCTCGCTATGAGGTTTGCCTCAAGCTAAATGACAAACCCAACTGGTGCTACTATGATGAGTTAATCAATGAAGTAGTTGAGTTTGATCCACCCATTCGCTCGCTGGAGGAAGGTCGCCGGGTAGTGGCTGATCAGGAGTAGGCTGTCAGACCTGTAATTTACCTCGACCTTGACTAAGCAGTGCTGCGCTTTCACCGGAATTAAGCGCGCCCAATTTTTCACTGCTTGCACTTGGCTTCTAGTGGATATTGAGGCGCTTCGGTCTTAATCTCTTGCCCTCCGCCATAAAGCTTTCACAGCAAAAGGAAGGGTCGTCAGC
>DIRG01000019.1:7024-15340 GCA_002427475.1 Mageeibacillus sp. UBA5442 | reverse complement strand
TCCTTACGAAATATCTATGAGGCTGAGATCTTTGTCGCTGAACACATCTGCCGGGCCGACGATGCAAATGGCATTGTTTTCCACAGCCTGCGCCAGCACCTGCGACAAGTTCAGTAGATCTTCCGCCTCGGTGGACATAAGTTCACGCCGTGTTTCTAAGGTTTTCTCCGCTGAATAGTCAGTAAGATACCAGACGTCGGCGGTATCTACCTGTCTCTTGTGGGAGAGGTGCGGATCCAGATCCGCCACTGTACCTATGATGAAGCGCTCAACATCACCATCGCTTTGAGCGAAGTCCTGCAAAAACTTCGCAGACTCTTGATAGGTCGTAAGTGATGTCCACGGTTGCGGGTCACGGTAGGAGTAGAAGAAACAGTTGGCTGTCTTATCAATGCTGAAGCCACAGCCGTAGGCCCCACCCTGCACGCGGATCTTATTCCAGAGATACTCCATCGTGAGAATCTTATTCACTGCTAACCATTCTCCGGAGTAGCTGCCGCCGACCGGGCGTGTGTCGCAAGATAAGCAGGCGTAAGAGACCGCCGAAGGAATTATTGCTCCTTCACGCAAGGGGTAAGAAACAGCGTATTCTGCGTATTCGCGGGTCGCCGCTGTGCCCTCGGGGAATGCCGCCGCTAAGAGAGCTGCCAAATCCTCTGCCGGATAGCCGCTGATACTAGCTGTCAGCCGTTCGCTGCCGAAATTCTGTTGTTGGAAATCTTCCGCCCAGCTGAGAAATTGTCCCCATTCGGCGTTAAAGTCTGAGATGAAATTCTTAAGCCAGAGGATGGAAGAAAAGCCGGAAGCCGCTTCAGCTGCCGCTGACGCTGCTGAATAATGTCCCTTAACCCGCATAATTCCGAAAGCATGCGCACTCGAATTCGCGGCTTGACGCAGGACTTCGCGGATTTGCAGCAAATAGGCATTCGCGCGATAAGCATCATCAAAGACTGTCTCCCTGACGATTTCACGGATGAGATCGATCGAGTAAGACAGTTCGTTTTCCAGCACACTGCAGGTCACGACGTAGTAAAGCTTGCAGCGCGCAGAATTATCGTAATCCGGTACCGGCATGAGCGAAAAGGAGAGACCGCCAATATGCGTCTTGACCTCGCGTTGGATTTCCTCCGCATCACGTTTGCTGGTACCCAATCTCCCCATAAGTTCGCTGAGGAAATTAATACGCGGCAAGTCCTTATATTCAGCATCGGAAATGTCAAAATAGAGCTTTACATACACAATGCCTTCTGTCGGTGAAGGATGGCTCAAGACTCGCAGTTTGTCCGTCTCGATTAACTTCGTCTCCAGATATTCGGGCTCTTCTTTCAAGTCTTCTAAAGTCAGGCAGGGTAATGTAGCCAACGCTTCGGGACTGTCGCTTGACTGCTGCCATTCTTCAAGTTTAGCTTCCACTTCAATCAGGGCTGCTTTCTCCCCTGTCGACCAGAGCTTACTTTCTTGTGCCAATCTTGCGGCTTCACGAGCGTCTCGTTCCGCTCCGTAGGTCTGCGAAGGCAAGGAATGCAGCTCCACCAGGGCTTCGTTTTCTAGTAGCAGCTCGCGCAGCAGGTTTTCAAAATAGTTAGAAGCGATCTTTTCTTTCAGCGCTTCGAAATGTTGCGACGGAGTGAAATAGAGGGCGGGATCACCGCCATAGAGCCAAGAGTCCATGGCAGCAATGCTGAGGTAAACCCCACGTGGTTCACTGGGATCCAGCTCCCGGAAATACAGCTTGTTCAGCGAGGCTAAGAGATCGGCTTTGTTGATGCCGTTGTCCACTAGATCTGCTACAGTGCTGAAAATTGTCTCTTTTATTTCAGCGAATTTTTCTTCCGCTGTGTTGTGTGCTTCAAGACCAACCCAAGGTTGAGCGATCCCATCGGCAAGGTACATTTCAAAGTTTTGCGCTAGGCCTTTGTCGAGGATAGCCTTTTTCAGAGGTGCCTCATTCGATCCGGCGAGTGTATCGCTAAGAATTTTAATCGCATATTGCTTCTCCACATCTTCCCAAGTGCAGACAATACCTGCAAGAGAAAAGCGGGACTTGTCGGCCGGATCCTCGTCGCTCGCGATTTCGTAGTAATGCTGAGCTTGGCCGGCGCGCGGAGTCTGATAGCCCACGTCAAAGTTCTGTTCCTCTTTCTCGTACTGACTGAGATAATCGCGATCCAGTTTCTCCAGTACCCGTTCGAGCGGCAGCTCCCCATCGAGGAAGAAGCGTGCATTCGCGGGATGATAATAGTCCGCGTGAGCCTTTTTGAAATCTTCATAAGTCAGATCGACGATATGTTCCGGATCCCCACCTGAGTTGTGGTAATAGCAAGAGTCCGGGAAGAGAAGCTTATCTAATTCAATTTGCGCTTTGCGATCCAGAGATGAATTAGAGCCTTTCATTTCATTGAAGACGACACCAGAGTAAGAAGGCTCCTCCTTTTCGTCGAAAGAATAGTGCCAGCCTTCCTGATAAAAGATGTTGGGATCTTCGAGAACTCTGGGCTGAAAGACTGCGTCGAGATAGACATCCATGAGGTTGAGAAAATCCGCTTCATTTCTACTGGCCAGAGGATACATCGTTTTATCGTTAAAAGTCATTGCGTTGAGGAAGGTATTGACTGAGCTTTTTAAAAGTTCGGCAAACGGCTCCTTGACTGCATACTTTTCAGATCCGCCCAGAACTGCGTGTTCCAGGATATGAAAAACTCCGGTATCGTCTTCCGGGATGGTTTTAAATGCGACCGAGAAAGTTTTGTTCTGTTCCGGTCGATCTAACCAGACCAAGCCTGCACCGCTTTTTTCATGCTCCAGTTCGTAATAAACAGCCTTTAGCTCGCTGATTTCTTCTACTCGTTTGACTCTAAAGCCATGTAAATATCCATCTATCTTCATAGTCGTTTTTTCTCGCTTTCTGCTCTGATTACTATGCGCTCTACTTAGGAAAATACTTATACTAGTTTTCGTTCTCGCCTGACACGCTAACGTCTCTGACTAAAACGGAAGGTGCAATACAGCCACTCATTTCAAGTTCGAGATCGGAACCGACAGCTTCGATCTTTCTAAGTAAGTCTACGAAATTTCCTGCAATTACTATTTGATTAAGCGGCCTGCTTAACTGACCGTTCTCAATTAAAAAACCGCTAGCAGGTACAGAAAAATCGCCTGATATAGTGCTGAGCCCCGAATGGAGACCCTGTAAGCCGGTAATGTAGATGCCGTCACCTGCTTGTTCGAATAAGGCTTCACGTGATAAGTCGCCCGGTAAGAGCGTTAAGTTAAAAGCTCTGGGCTTACTAGGTCCTTTATAGCTTCGTTGAGCATTGCCGCTTGAGGCCACTTGGGCCTGCTTGGCGCTCGTCTGATCATAAAGGAAATTCTTCAATACGCCCTTGTCGATCAAGGGCAAGTAAGAGGTGCTCACCCCTTCGTCATCAAAATAGCGTTTAGCGGAGCTGAGTTCTGCTAGGGGGTCGCTCACAAGATTTACAACTGCCGAAGCGATCTCCTCTCCTAGTTTGTCTTGGATACTGGACATGCCAAAATTTACGTTTTCGCCGGAAAAGGAGGGTTCAAAAGCGTTCAACCAAGATGCCATCACACGGCGATCCAGTACCAGTGTTTTCTGGCCCGAACCCGTACTCTTAGCTCCGAAATTTGCTTCTGCATTTTTCACGGCTTCTCTCGCAAGAACTTGCGGATTGACTTCGCTTATATCTTCAAAGAAAAGATAGTCCCTCCCGCTTTTCATCTCTTCTGCCCGTTTGAGGATGGCCTCAGCGTAGGCAAGGTTGATCTGGTGTGTGGATTGCTTGTTTAAACCACGTGTGTTCATGATCAGTTTTTGAACGGTCTGTTGCACGATAAAGACTTCTACTAAATGCACTTCCTCAGAAGAACTTAGGCCTTCCGTTGCGATCTGCTTACCTAATTCTAGCCAGCTAGCCGCTTGAAAGGGCTTGTCGTGGCTGAGATCTACGTTAACAATTTCGTCTGTCTCAAGTAAATCAGGCAAACCCGCCTTCTCCGGCTCATTAACAGACAAAGTCTGCTCGGCCATAGAGAGCAATTCCGGTATGGCCTCTACTGTTAGGTTCTCTGTGTAAGCTGCGCCGATCCTGTCACCTTGCCGCACTGTAAGTGCTAAACCTCCGCTAGAAGCTAATGCGTACTTTTCCAAATTTTCGTTTGAATATTCGATAGTCTTCTCACTATCGCGGACTAGATAGGCTTCCATGTCGGAGAAAGTATTGCGACCGTTTTCAAAAATTTGCTTGATTAAATCTCTATAATCCATCTGACTCTCCTATTCACGTCCGCCCACTGTCAGCGAGCTGATGCGCAATGGCGCCTGCCCTAAACTAGCGGGAATCATGCCACTGCCGGCACCGCACATACCTTCGCTGAGTAGTAGATCTTGACCTACCATGTCAATTTTCTGCAAAACCTCGAGGCCTGTCCCGATTAAGGATGCGCCTCTGACAGGTTGGCTTAGTTTTCCATTTTCGATCAGATAAGCTTCTCTGACAGCAAAGTTAAATTCTCCAGTGACCACATCGACGCTGCCGCCACCTAAACTCTTGGCGTAAAGACCGTACTCAGTATCAGAAATGATCTCTTCGCGTGTGGATGAGCCCGCCTGAATATAAGTATTGTTCATTCTTGAGGTGGGAGCAAACTTGTAAGATTCGCGCCTTGACGAACCGGTACTTACGCAGCCCATACGTTTGCCGCTGATGCGATCCACCAGATAGCCTTTGAGAATGCCATTCTCAATCAAAAGATTCCTCTGAGTTGGGGTCCCTTCGTCGTCGTAGTTGCTGGAACCCCAGCTGTTCTCAATAGTGCCATCGTCAATAGCAGTAACAAGCGGTGAAGCAACTTGCTGTCCCAACTTGCCAGCGTAAACCGAGCTGTCCTTAGATACGAAAGCGGCCTCCAAACCGTGACCACAGGCCTCGTGGAAGAGTACGCCGCCAAAACCGTTTTCCATTACGACCGCCATTTTGCCGGACGGAGCATAAGCTGCGTGCACCATAGTTTTGGCTGCTTCGGCCGCTTTTGCAGCCATTTCGGGAATATTAATACAGTCAAAAAGTTCAAAACCCTTGGATGCGCCATAGCCTTCCATGCCGCTTTGGTAATCTGAACCGAAGCTCGCTACTGCATTAATCATATAGCGTGATCGGGTGCGTCGATCCTCAACCCAAGTACCTTCGCTATTAGCAATCAGAACCTTCTGATCCCAATCATGGTACGAGATTTGAGCCTGGCTGATCTCAGTATCATAAGCCATGGCTGCGTGGTAGCCCTGTCGCAGCAGATCAATTTTTTCCTTTAATTCTATTTGATCGGGATAAATTTTTATGGGGGTGATGCCTCGCTCAGGGGCAACGCTAAAGTCTAAAACCTTGAATTCTTGTTCTGCATTGAAAGCCACTGCTGCCGAGCGCGCAAGTTCCACAAGCGATTTGCGACTGACATCATTGGTGTAGGCATAGACAGTGTTTAGGCCCTTGACCAAACGCAGACCAAGTCCGTAGTCTCGGCCGCTGATCGTGCGTGGCCTCCCATCTGTGAACTCAGCTTTGTTCACTGTCATGTCTTCTAAGAAAATTTCGGCGAAGTCTGCTCCACCGGATAAGCCGATGTCTAAGACCTCTGCAACTAGGGTTTGTGCAAGCATATACTCTCCTTGTCTAGCAATTCGTTTGCTTAAGACAAGTATACACGAGCATCAAAAAAGCGGCCCTTGCGGACCGCCTAAAATTAAACAGATCCGAGGCACCACTCCCGGATCTGCTCTCTCAAATGGAGGAGAAAAGTATGAAAAAAGGATAACTAACCCTAATCATGTAATTGCATTATATAGAGCATGAGTGTACAAGCTGCTACACATTTATGAATAAATAAAGAACAAATAGCTTAATTACTTATTCAAGCTCTTTATATGCTGCTCCTCCAATAGCACTTTCGTTTTCCGGTTCTGATATCTCCATGCCGCCATCTGTGGAGGCTATGCGCATGGTCACTGCTGAGTGTGTATCTTTGAAAGAAGCGGAATCAAGCTCCATGACATCGGCTCTGATCGTACAATATTCATTGAATATTTCAACAGCCTTGTCTTTGCTGGGCTTCTCATCTAGGACAAGGATGATGTAATCGCTGCCCAGGTTTTGCACGTTAATACTGCTTTCACTGACATTCTCTTCGGCCAGCTCCACTACAAGTTTCTCTGTGATCTGCTGATGCCGCTGATTACGGGTTGAGATTGTAGGCAGCAGTACAGCAGCCAAGATTCCTAGTGCAAGCACAAAGGCAACAATCATAATCACCTTCATACGTGAAGGGATCGTGAGCTTAGGCAAGTCCTTAACCTTGGGCTCAAAAGGTTTTTCCTGAGTACGCGTACGCGGGGTCGGTGCGGGAGCGGGAGCTACTGCTCTACCTCTGCTGACCTGCTGCACTAGGGGTCCTTCATATTCCGGTTGTTCTTCGTTAGGAAATTCGAATTCGTCAGGGCTTTCTAAAGCACGCATTCCCTCACTAGTGTCGAAAACACAGTTGCAGAACATGCAATGCGATTTATCATTTTTATCGTCTACTTGAATCAATGAGCCGCAGTTAACGCAGCATGCATCTTTAATAGCCATCTATATTCCTCTCATTTGTATCTAAGTTTTTATTAAGCCATGGTGTATTATATCAGAAACACATTCTATTCAGAAGCGCTGTTATCAACTGTGACAGCTTGCCAACAGAATTCAAACGACAATAAAGATTAGGAAGCCTGCAATGACTAATGATGAGACCACTTCAAATCTATATATGCAACGAGCAATTGAACTTGCGCGTGAAGCCGCCGCTGAGGGAGAAGTGCCGGTAGGCTGTGTTATAGTACTCGAAGGTATCATTCTGGCCGAAGGCAGAAACAATCGAGAAAGTTCGCAAATGGCAACCGGCCATGCTGAAGTGCAGGCGATAGAGTCTGCCAGCCGCAAGGTTAATTCCTGGCGTCTGTGTGACGCTGATCTCTACGTCACTTTGGAGCCCTGCTTAATGTGCTCAGGTGCTATCCAACAAGCACGCATTAAACGTCTGTTTTTCGGAGCTTATGATCCCAAATCGGGAATGGCAGGATCTGTTGCTAATGTCTTTGCTTTGCCCTCTAATCATGAGGTCGAAGTGAAAGGCGGAATCATGCAAGAAGACTGCGCACAGTTGCTACGCGATTTTTTTATCATTCGGAGAAATAATTGTGAAAAAGAATAATAATGAAAATATTAAGGATAAGCCGAAGCAAATAACTATGTATGAGAGAAATTTGCCGGCCAAGATAATTTATCATCTGGGTATGTTTTTGACCAGAATATTTGTGCGCCTGCGTTATAAAGGGCAAGAATTTTTGCCCACGGATGCTAAGTATGTTATAGCTGCTAATCATCAATCGCTTTTTGACGGTCTGTGGTTAATGGGCGGAGTTCCACGCGAACATTTTACTGTTTTTTCTTGTATGGCCGGCGCAGATCTAGGTGAGGATTACGGTTTGATCGGCAAGATCATGCTGCGAGTCGGTCGTTCGATATTGGTTGACCGCAATGGAAACCCCATCCGAGGATTGATCGCAGCCAAAAAGATGCTGGAAGATGGCAATATCGTGATGATTCATCCTGAAGGTACGCGTAGTTATGACGGCAAAATCGGGGAGATGATGAACGGTGCTGCTTATTTGGCACATAAGACCGGAGCACCCATTATACCTACATACATTAATGGTGCATACGAAATTTTCTCCCGCTACATGTCGGTACCCCAACCGATACATCTGAGACGCATGAGACGTAAACCGTTGACAATTGAATTTGGGGAACCGATCTACGCTCAAGATTACAATTCAATAGATGAACTTATGGCTGCGGTAAACAGCTGGCTGCATGCTAAAGAGGAAATTGCTCTCGCAGAAAAAGATCCCGAGCTGGCTAATATTAAAGCAAATAGGAGGGGCTAATCCAGAACATAATCCGTTAATGGTCCCAGCTTGCTCTTCTGGATTTTTCCTTCCATTCGAATGTGATCGTTGCCATATTCGATCTTATCTACCACCCCATAATCACGCACGTAGGCTTCCAGTTCAGAAGAACTGTAAGGTATTTCGGCGACGAAGGAGAACATCTTACTCTCCGCGAAGAGCGCCAGCGCTTCTTTCAGCTCAGGCAAGCCCTCGCCGGTCAAGGCAGATATTTCGTAGATTCTTTCCTGCTTGTCGTTACGTAAAGACATGATCAGGTTATGGTAGGCACTCTCTGATCTTTGGTCAATCTTATT
>DIRG01000019.1:0-6789 GCA_002427475.1 Mageeibacillus sp. UBA5442 | reverse complement strand
TGGCGATGCATAGCGGCCTCCTCATCCGAGGCATCAATCAAATGCAAAATTAGATCCGCTTCGACTACTTCTTCTAAAGTAGCTTTGAAAGCCTGCTTAAGGTGTTTCGGCATATCACGAATAAAACCCACCGTATCAATCAGGACGAAACTGATACCGTCACGCAATTCCAAGCGACGAGCTGTTGGGTCAAGCGTCATAAAGAGCCGATTCGCCGTCGGTATGTCTGAGCCACTTAGTTTGTTCATTAGGGTAGATTTTCCGGCATTGGTATAGCCGACGACAGCAGCAACTAATGCATCTTGGCGCTGGCGAGAGCTGCGCTGATGCTGGCGTCTTAGCTCCAACTGTTCTAATTCTTTCTGCAACTGACTCATACGGCGCTGAATGACACGACGATCTTGTTCCAGTTTGGTTTCACCGGGGCCGCGAGTGCCTATACCTCCACCTAGACGCGAGAGCTCAACACCCTTACCTACTAGCCGTGTCAGACTATAGCGCAAACGCGCCAACTCAACTTGAATTTTTCCTTCGTCTGTCCGGGCATGTTCGGAAAAAATAGCCAGAATAACTCCGGTGCGATCATGTACCGCCGCTTCAGTCTGCTGGGCAATATTTCTAAACTGAGCGGACGACAACTCCGCATTGAAAATCAAATGTTCCACGTCTGCATTCGCGGCCATCTCGCTGATCTCAGCCAATTTCCCGGATCCGATATGAGTGCTGCCGTCGATTTTTTTCAGACGCTGTGTCGCCCTACCGACTACTTCAAAGCCGCAGGTTTCAGCCAAATCTTCCAACTCGTCTAGTGAACGTTCAACTGTATCTTCCTCGCCGGGCAACGCCACAGCGATCAAATAAGCTCGATTTGAACTATTTTCTCCGTAGAAATTCTTTAACGACATAAAACCTACTTTCTCCACTCTGTGGAATTTCGCTCTTTTCGAAACAACACCTTAGATATACATGTTACGATAATAAACCATCAATAGGATTGGAATGGTAGCAAAAATGGACTTCGATATCTTTGATTCATTTGATAATGATGAAATATCAGAATTCCCCAACGACATTGAGATGACTGCGCTCTGGCTAAGCCATATCATACGTATTCGGCGCAAATCATTGTCTTTGACGCAAGGAACGATAGCAAGCGCCTTAGGTTTGGGCATGTCGGCAATTTCTTCGATAGAAGCAGGCAACTCTTTTGCCAACATCAAACGAACTCTCAAAGTAATGAATTACTTACGACTACCCTTTGCGCCAATTCTAATGTCGATAAATTCTCAAATCATGATACACAGCATAGAGGGTTTCGCCCCTACTCTTCTTAACGACGGAAAATCGCTCGCATGGAATCATCTGGAAGTGTTTCAAGCCACTGATCCACATCGCCTTGTCGTTCTGGATAAACAGTCAGGAAAGACTCATCAAGTGACCTTATCATCGCCTCACGATACGGTAGATCCGGCATCTTCAGAAACAGAGTGATCATACCGCCATAGATGTCATTAAAGATCTTATTATCCTTTTCCTGATCGCTCATGCGCACCAAACCAAGGAGTTTTCTTCCAAAGCTGGGATCCGCCTTACTGACCTTTATATACACCAGCGCCGAATCTTGCAAATGCTTGCCAATGGCATCCAACCAGATATCACCGGCGTCTCTCTGGATCTCTAACAATTCCTTGTCATTGAAAAATTCTTTAATTTCTTTACCGGCACGTTTAATATCACTTTTTGTCTGTTTGCCGGTACCGAATAAATGGGAGTATATCCAAGGTAAAAGGAAGCGATCACCTGTCTCGTTCTCCTTGCCCTTTAGAGCAAAAAAACGAAAGTCATGCAAACGTTTTTCTATTTCTTGTTTTAAATCGTCTCTGTTATCCACAAAGCTCTCCCTTCAAAGCTGAAAACTAAACTGTTTCCGCATCTGTCTTATATTTACTATTAAATAAATAGATGTTTTTATCTGTAACTACTGCGTCCAGAACTTCATCATAATCTTCACGGGGCACGTTATCAACAACCTGTTCCTCAAAACAGATGCCGACTCGCGGCACATCTCTACTTAACTTAGGTAATAAGCGATCATAGTAGCCACCACCGTAGCCGATGCGATACCCGTCTTTACTGAAAAGCAGTCCCGGAACCAAAATGAAATCAACAACTTCTGGATCTTTGATGCGCGATTCATTTCTACGCGGCTCTAAAATACCATACGAGGATTCTTCAAGTTCGTCGTAACCATGAAACATCGACAGGAGAAGCTCTTGGCTCTCTTCATCAACGATGGGGACATAGACACGTTTGCCCATAACTCGCATCACATCAATTAGGTGATGAGTATCCACTTCGTCACGGAAACTGATGAAGCAGCTGACATTTTCTGCCAACATGAAGGGCTCCCACTTGAACAAGCGTCGCTCAATTGCTCTAGACTTTTCCAGACGTGTCTCCGCATCAATAGCTGCACGTATCTCTCTGCCTTGAGCGCGGTATTCTTTTTTCAAAACTGATAAATTCTGCTCTTGTTTATCCATTCAAATATAACTCCTTCAAAATTTAAGCGTTCGCCTCAATGTTCTCGATTTCTTCGATCGGCTCTATTTCTTCCCGCTTAGGTAACCAATCTACCATTTTCATGTAGATCAGGTAAACGATAATGGTCAAAATATAGGAAAGCGGATAAGCCAAGAGCATGAAATCAAAGGTGCGATTCAATGGCAGTATGACATAAACCCAGAATACACGAAAGCCGGACATACAGATCAAAGTTACTAGCATCGGTACCATGGAGCGGCCAACTCCGCGTAGTGCGCCACCGATCACCTCATTAATCCCGAACAGCCAATAGATGCTCAGAATATACAGCATCACCTGACGGATATAGAAAGTGACAGCAGGATCGGGGTTAAAGAGTGCAGCCAAAGGTCCTGCAAAAATCAGGAAAAATGCACCTAGACCGCCCGAAACAATTACGACTAAAACAATCGCTTGACGCAATCCTTTTTTTGCTCTTTCTATTTTTCCTGCTCCGATATTCTGTCCCATAAAGGTCATAGCTGCTAGGGCTACCGCATTAAGTGTCACCCAAACAAAGCCGTCAATTCGTCCGGCTGCAGCATAGCCTGCTACTGCTAAGGTACCAAATCCGTTGACTGCGGTTTGAATAATTACATTGGAACCCGATATGAGGACACTTTGCAAGCCCGTCGGCACGCCAATCTTCAAGGCTCGCTTACCCACAGGGCCGTGAAAGGCAATATCGCGCAGATACAGTTTATAGCTTTCGTCCGTTTTGCTTAGACTCATCATTACCAGCACAGCGGCGATGATATGCGAAATAACCGTTGCCCACGCAGCTCCTGCAACACCCCACCCGAAGACTGCGATAAAAAGCAAATCTAGCAAAATATTAGTTATTGAACTTACTGCTAAGAAATAGAAAGGTCGCTTTGAGTCGCCCACTGAACGTAATATTCCTGCACCCATGTTATAGAGGAGTGAAGGAATAGAACCTGCGAAAAATATACGCAGATAAACACTGGCATCGGCCAAGATCTCTTCTGGGGTATTCATCAAACGTAAGAGTGGCGTCGACAAGAAAAAGCCGGCAACACTCAAAACTACGCCTGACACCAGAGCAATCGACATGGATGAGTGCACCATACGGTAGAGCCCGTCTTCGTCTTCTGCTCCATACATCTGAGCTACTACAACTGCGCAGCCGATAGACAAGCCGATGAAAAAACCGATCAGCATATTCGATAGCGATCCGGTAGCTCCAACTGCAGCCTGCGCCTCAGTTCCGATAAATCTGCCTACAATCAGCAAATCCGCAGTATTGTAGAGCTGTTGCAAAAAGTTGCTCAACATCAGTGGCAAGGCAAAGATTAATAATTTTTTCCAAATAGTTCCTTCAGTTAAAGCAACATTACGCACTCTCATCCGCTTAGTAACTCCTTAACCTAATCTACCTTTAAAGTCCTCATAGGAGAAACTCTTAAGCGTCTTATACGTTTTCTTGTCCGGATAGACACCAATGGAGGGCAAAGACATACCGTTAAAGGTGTTGTTCTTCACCATCGTGTAAATAGCCATATCTAAAAACACAATTCTATCACCGGGCAAAGGAGGTACATCAAAAGAATATTCTCCAATGATATCCCCTGCTAGGCAGCTGGGTCCTCCAAAACGAATCACGTATGGCAGTTGATCTGCTTCTGCCCCCTCGTACCAGCGTGACTCGCCGCTGCGGCTTGCGTCTTGGACCAAAAAGCACTTCGGTGTATACGGCATTTCCAAAACATCCGGCATATGACAGGCGGCGGATGCGTCGAGAATTGCTGTGGTGCTGACATTTTTCACCAAATCCAAGACCTCGGAGACGAGAAAACCAGTATCTAGGGCAACCGCTTCACCAGGCTCGAGATAAACTTCGGCACCGGTTTTCTCCTGCACGCGTTTAATACTGCGCAGCAGGCTGTCGACATCGTAATCTGCCCGCGTTATATGGTGTCCCCCGCCCAGATTAAACCATTTCAAATCTTGAGGAAACGCACCGAATTTCTTCTCGATCGCATCCAACGTATTTTCGAGAGCATCGGCATTCTGTTCACACAGCGAATGGAAATGAATGCCCTCTATGCCTTCCAAAAGCCCGGCTTCCATTCCTGCTTTAAACTGAGCTGCAGTTATGCCCAGACGAGAGTTGGGAGCGGCCGGATCGTAGATCGCATGTTCCAGCTCCGAATATTCGGGATTGATCCGTAAGCCCGGAGAGATCTGTCGACCTCCGGACAAATTGTGGTCTAGCAGACGGCCACGGTATTTTTTCCATTGGCTGAAGCTGTTGAAAACAATTTTATCCGCCAGCCCCAATAATTTATCAAAATCCGACTCCTTAAAAGCCGGAGAATAAACGTGGACCTCGCTTTTTTCACCCATCTCACGGCCCAACGTGGCCTCGTAGAGTCCGGACGCTGCTGTGCCGCTGAGATATTTCCCAATCAGTGGGTAGAGAGGATAAGTAGCAAAAGCCTTCTGCGCCAAGATTATTTTGCAGCCGCTAACATCCATAATAGCTCGCAGCAGGCGCAAGTTATCTTCTAATGCACGCAGATCAATCAAATAGTATGGAGTAGGAACATCAAAAAACGGCAGGTCTTCGGCTGCCGGACGATTTTTCTCCTTAAAAAGCTGGCGCGGATCCAGATGTTCTACATTCGCATTCATCAAATATCATTCCCTCTGATTCAGTAATTATTTCTTTTTCAAAACTTGGGCCAGGAATGTCCCCGGCCCATAATTACTGATTCTTAAATATCTTATGGTACTAGGACCGGATCGCGATCCTCAACATAAGGCAGACCAAACTTGTTCATCCCTGCCATGAAAGGATCCGGATCCATTTCTTCAACGTTAAAGACCCCGGGTTTACGCCACTGGCCCTGCAGGACCAAGGATGCACCAATCATCGCCGGAACTCCGGTTGTATATGATACTGCTTGTGCACCTGTCTCTTTGTAGGCATCCTGGTGATCGGAAATATTATACAAGCGATAAACTTTCTCCTGGCCGTCTTTGACACCTTGGAAAATACAACCGATATTAGTTTTACCGTGAGTACGCGGTCCTAAAGTTGCGGGATCCGGCAAGACTGCTTTCAAAAATTGCAGTGGCACGATTTGCTGGCCCTCAAAGTCGATCGGCTCAATTGAGGTCATACCAACGTTCTCCAAACATCTAAGATGAGTCAAGTAGCTTTCACCAAAAGTCATAAAGAAGCGCATCTTCTTGATGCCTGTAATGTTTTCCGCCAAAGATTCCAACTCCTCATGGTAAAGGAGATACATGTCGCGCTCACCGATCTCTTCAAAATCATAGCTGCGCTTTATTTCGAGAGGTTCCGTCTCGATGAATTCGCCCTTTTCCCAGTAGCGCCCGTTGGCTGTGACTTCGCGGATATTAATCTCAGGATTGAAGTTGGTCGCGAACGGATAGCCATGATCGCCGCCATTACAATCGAGAATGTCAATTTGATGAATTTCGTCAAACTCATGCTTGAGCGCATAAGCCGAATAGACGCCGGTTACGCCCGGGTCAAAGCCTGAGCCCAAGATTGCGGTCAGGCCTGCGTCGCGGAAGCGATCACGATAGGCCCACTGCCACTTATACTCAAACTTGGCTGTGTCGAGCGGTTCGTAGTTGGCAGTATCAAGGTAGTTGACTCCGGCCTCCAGACAGGCATCCATAATTGTCAAATCCTGATACGGCAGAGCCAGGTTAATCACTAACTCGGGCTTATATTGGTTTATAAGTTCCACCAACTCCGGGACGTTGTCAGCATCTACCTGTGCTGTTTCAATTTCAGTCCCGCGTCCGTCCAATTCTGCCTTAAGCTGGTCGCACTTAGATTTAGTACGGCTGGCAATCATCAAATGGGTAAAAACTTCACTGTTCTCTACACATTTATAGGCACAGACTCGGGCTACACCGCCTGCACCGATAATCATCGCTCTACTCATTAAAAAACCTCCTTAGGTGTCCTGTAATATTTTTCTCTATGTTTGTATTTTTTTAGATATCCCTATTCTATCAATAAGTTTCAATTGAAAAGCTAATTTCGCTTGAGACTCATAAAACTAAGATTAGCTCACGCAAGAGCTTCACTGCCACAGCTGTAGAAGCTCCCGAAAGATCCAGCGGAGGTGTTAGCTCCACCAAGTCACATCCCACTATATTTAGTCCCTCCAGCTGGTAAATAGCCTTGAGCATTTCCTGATA
>DIRG01000012.1:41429-43341 GCA_002427475.1 Mageeibacillus sp. UBA5442 | reverse complement strand
TATTCAGCTTGGGAAGCTGATGTTCTGCCATTGAACTACACCCGCGCAAGCGAGTGATCTCTCGCACCAGGAGCGCGACGCTTAGAAGTATAACTTAATATTTAGTTTGTTTCAAGATCCTTCGCCTGTTTGTTCATCATTATTTTTAGCAGTGTACTATCCATCTCTGCCATGCCTTCTTTGGAAATATGACTTACGTTTCTCATGCTCTCTTCGACGTCGGAACCGATCATGCCATCCGTCATCATTATGGAATGGCCTTGCATGGCAACTACAGCTGCCTGTACGGCGGCATAGATGCAGATGGAGACTTTGAGGGCACAGCCGGCTTTGGCACCATCACAGATCATGCCGGTTAAAGTGCCGAACATGTTTTGGGCTGCGGCTATTACTTCTTCCAGACCTCCACCCATGAGCATGACTATGCCACCCGCTGCTCCGATTGAAGCGGGTACTGCACCGCAAAGAGGCGACAAGCGGCCGAAAGCTTTCTTCACATGAATAGCCAGTAAATGGCTGAGCGTGACGGCGCGGAGCAAAGCCTCTCGCTCACTGCCCAGATATTCAGCTGCGGCTACAACCGAAACAGTCGCAGTCAGACCCTGATTGCCACTACCTGAATTGCCCATCACCGGATAAATGGCACCGGCCATGCGAGCATCTGTAGCTGCGGCCGTGCGCGAAGCACAATAATCTGAGAGAGAGAGCTTATCCATTTGCTCTCTGATGGATGTGCCGACTTCCAAGCCGTATTTCTCTTCTAGTCCGGCATCGGCGATCTTCATATTCAGATCCAGTGCATCTTCGATCTTCCCCAAGTGTGAGGGATCGACGGTCTGAGCGAATTGCCAGATATTAGCTATGTCTCCTTCAACTAAGGCATCTTCCGGATCCTGTGACACTTGCATATCGTTCTGGTAGACGAGCTCACCATCCCGGCCAAGTTCCAAGATTAAATCGTGTTTATAAGCTATGACTGCCGATCCGCTACCGCCGGCAGTTTCTATAGTAACTTTAATATTGAGAAGGGGATCATGCCCGGAAACCTCGAGCTGTACTTTCTCTTCTTTTATCAGTGTGCGGGCCGCTTCGACTTCCTCTTCTTGAAGACCTTCCAGCACTTCTAGTGCACGCTCAGCATCTCCGGCCACAGCTCCGAGAGCCGCAGCCATAGCGACGCCTTTCTCTTGCGTACCAGGAATAGTAACGCCCATAGCGTTCTTGTAGATGTTCACACTGGCGGAGACACGCATGCTCTCGATCTCATCGCAACCTGACTCTTTTCTAGCCAAAGCTGCAGCATAAGCAACAGCTATTGGTTCTGTGCAACCTAGAGCTATTACCAGCTCGTCTTCAAGTTGATTCAAAAAGTATCTTTCGTTCACATTTGCCCCCGGTCTCGCGCAAAAAATAATTGCTGATATTGATGTTACTAGAATAGCACAAAGGGTTATTGGAGCAGGCTTTTTTCGAGATAAAATTTCCACGAAAATGACCCGAGCAAAAAACCACAAAAATCGCATGTAACATGCAATACTACGCACTTCTTCTTTTGTGTATAGATTTGTTTACAAGAGCGCTAGGGAAAAAGCTTTAAATATATGCAAGGTGCAAAAACAAATTTTAGTTGATGTTATATTATATATATAATATCTTGTGATTAAGGCTTTTGCCTTAGCTCCTTTGTTTCGGCAGAAAGCCTTATGAGCTTGATGTACGGTACCGCAAGCAAGTTTAGATCTTGCAAGCAAGTATAAGGAGGAAAAAACATGAAAAAGAGAACAAGTATCGCTTTCGCGTTACTGCTGTCGCTAATATTATTAGTTGCAGCTTGTGCTCCCAGTGATCCGGTAGAGACGGATCCACCTGGTGGAACAGACCCCGGCATGACAGATCCGGGTGAAGAACCAAC
>DIRG01000012.1:38677-41241 GCA_002427475.1 Mageeibacillus sp. UBA5442 | reverse complement strand
GGTGAAGAACCAACCGATCCGGAAGAACCCGGAACAAAGACTAAAGTAAGCTTTGCCGTTCAGGCAGACTCAACACCCGCATTGGACGCCCTGATTGCGGCCTTCAATGAGCAAAGTGACGAGTTCGAAGCTGAAGCCACCATCATGTCAAACGACTCAGGTCAGATGCATGATCAGCTCTTAAACTCACTTTCAGCAGAAAGTAGTGAATACGACGTCATTTCAATGGACGTTGTCTGGGCAGGCGAATTCGCCGCGGCCGGCTACATTGCCCCTCTTGACGACTTACTCGTTGAAAACGAGTGGACACCTGCAGACTTTAACGCAGGTTCAATGGCCTCAGGTAGATATGCCGGCAAGAACTATGTCTTACCTTACTTCCCTGACCTAGGATTTATTTATTACAGATCCGACATCCTCTCTGAAGAAGATGCTGCGACTTTAGAGTCTGGCGACTACAGCTGGGATGATCTCTTTGCCATGGCAGAAATGTACATGGGCGAAGAAGGCACTGAGTACGGAATGACCTACCAAGCGATGCAGTATGAAGGTCTCACAGTAAACATCAATGAGTTTACCGGCAATTGGGCTGACATTTCCGGCGGCTTGGAGAGAATGAAATCGACCATTGACAACGAACTCACCCCGCCTGATATCCTCACTTACACTGAAGGCGAAACAGCAAACTCTCTCCTTAACGGAGAAACAGTCTTCGCCAGAAACTGGCCGTATGTAAACGGTATGTTGCAGTCCGGTGATTACGATGTCAAAATCGAACAAATCGGATATGCTCCACTGCCTGAAGGCGGTTCAGTAGGCGGCTGGCTCTTGGGAGTCAATGCCTATTCTGAAAACCCTGAAGGTGCGAGAGCGTTCATCTCCTTCGTGGCTGGACCTGAAGGACAGAAGATCAATGCAATCGAAGGTAGTTACCTGCCTGGTTTTGATGCCCTCTTGCAAGATGATGAAGTACTAGCATCTAATGCGCTTCTCACCAGCGAAGGCTTCCAAAACGCTCTGTCGAACACCATCTCACGACCGGTAGTAGCAAACTATTCTGAGGTAAGTGACCTGATTCAGATCGCTACACACGAATATCTCTCCGGCAACACTGATTTGGAAGACGCAGCAGCCAGAATTGAAGAGGCACTGCCTGACGAATAGAAGTAAGTAAACTAAATGTTAGCTTTGGCTTAGGTCAAAGCTAACATTTCTTTTTTGTCAAAATGACACCCAGAGACTAGAAGAGGTTGCTATGAAGAAATTTTCAAAATGGGTGGATCGAAAAGCGGGGTATGTGCTGACCTTTCCCGTTGTATTGATAATTGTTTTATTTTCAGTATTGCCTATTCTCTTTACGCTACAGTATTCGTTTTTTGATATGCAGCTTAATGATCGCTCAAGAAACGATACTTATTTTCGCTCGCACGTAAACCTGCAACTTAATCAGGAGACGGTCGATTATCTGAATTTCTATCTGGGTTTTGACGAAGGCTACGCCCAGAATGAAGCGACCCTGATGAAAATAGATGAAATAAAACAGGACTTAGCGGAGTTCGAGGACTATGTCGCTGATGAACTGGCGACTAGCGATATGCGTGCGATAGTTCAGGTCAACGAAAGCAAACAAAACGACTTTATGGCACAACAAGGACACATTGTCAGCCAGCTCGAAGAGCTTTATGCCATGGACGATGAGTTTTACTCCCCCGAAGACACGATGGCTGTTGCTGGAGAATTTGAGACCACAATTATCGAACCGAATTTCAGCGGTCTGGATAATTTCGGAAAAGTCATTCAGGACAGACGAGTACACTCTACTTTATTATTCACAGTTATTTTTACGGCTATCTCAGTATTCTTAGAGCTGGTATTGGGCTTAGTTTTAGCTTTGATCATGAACCAACCGTTTAAAGGGCGCGGCATCATCAGAACTTTCTCCCTGATTCCTTGGGCGATCCCGACAGCAGTCGCCGCCTTGATTTGGAGCTATCTCTATAACGGCTCCAGCGGAATAGTCTCACACGTGTTTTCCTACATAGGCTTGATACAGTCACCGGCCTCTATGCTCAATTCGTCAGGCAATGCACTTATGGGCATTATTATTGCTGACGTGTGGAAAACAACGCCCTACATGGCCCTTCTGCTTCTGGGAGGCTTACAGACTATTCCCAATAACCTCTACGAATCTTCATCTCTGGAGGGCGCGAGTAAATGGCAGCAATTCAGACACATTACGTTGCCCTTATTGAAACCGTCAATTTTCGTAGCGTTACTCTTTAGAACTCTGGATGCCTTCAGGATTCTCGATCTGATCTATGTTCTAACAGGAGGTGGCCCCGGCGGCACTACCGAATCTATCTCGCTTTATGCGTACAGAGTAATGTTCTCGCAAACCCGTTTCGGTTACGGATCAGCTATAGTCTTAATCATGGCACTGGTGGTTGGCATCGTTACGTTCGTGTACGCGAAGGCGCTCGATGTTGACATCTTAGGACAGAATGTGTAGGTGCTGGCATGAATAAAGTAAAAACATCAACCCTATTCAAAGTAGTAATGGTTCT
>DIRG01000012.1:0-38345 GCA_002427475.1 Mageeibacillus sp. UBA5442 | reverse complement strand
TGGTGATCTCTACGATAACAACCGTATACGTCACCTTCGTTGCTTCCTTGGGGGCTTATGCTATCGCCAGATTGGATTTCAAATTCAAAAAGCTCCTAACTGTAGTCATTCTGGCCATCTCAATGTTCCCACAAATGATAGTGATCGGCCCGATCTATCGGATTTTCATCAATCTAGGCTGGACCAATAGTTATTACATATCTTTGCCCTACTCCAACATAACCTTGCCGGTAGCGACCTTTATCCTGATAACGCACTTTGCCCAGATACCAAAAGAAATGGAGGAGTCGGCGACCATGGACGGCTCATCCAAACTCAACACCTTCTTCAAGATAGTCTTGCCGCTGGCAGCGCCGGGGATTTTCACCGCAGCGATTATAGTCTTTATCGGTGCCTGGAACGAATTCCTCCTCTCGCTGACCTTGAACACAAACGAGGCTTGGCGCACGGCAACGGTAAGTATTTCGTTCTTGAGGGGACAATTCGAAATTTTCTGGGGACAGGTTGCTGCTGCTACTATATTGGTAACCATACCAACTTTAATTATCGTAATTCTCTTCCAACGACAAATTGTATCCGGATTGACCTCCGGCGCATTGAAGGAGTGATGATTTGAAGAAATACATTGAAGAAGGCTTTGATCTCGAGAGGTTGCCGCTTTTAGAAAGCTTAATGTCCTTGGGCAACGGCTATATCGGAACCAGAGGCTATTTGGAAGAATTTGATTATCCCGGATCTGTCCGTGGCAATTACATGAATGGCATCTACGAGCGCATTCCGCTGAACTATGCTGAATGGGCCTCCGGTTTCCCGATGATAGCGGATAGAATGCCCAACCTGATTGACTTGTTCGATATAACAATCTTCCTTGATGAGGAGGAAGTTGAACCGGACGGTCCAATTGAGGATTTCGTGCGGGAACTGGACTTCGAAAAGGGTCTCTCCCGGCGCAGTTACACTTATGAGACTGATAGTGGGAAAATAGCGAAGCTCAGTTTCGAGCAGCTCTTCTCCTTCCCTTATAAGGAGTTGAGATCTTGGTCTTTGCTCATCGAATATGACGGCGAAATCGAAGTCAAAAACCATTTCGATTTTGAAATAAGAAACATGACGAGCGAAGGCGATCCACGCATCGCTTCGAGTTCCATAGTTCTCATCGAGACAAAAGATGTTTCTTACGAAGCCAGCGAGGGTGCTATCCGTCTTAAGACCATCAATTCTGACATCGAGGTGAAAATTGATTTCGTCGATGACGGTTCTTTTGATTCTGCTGCTGTCTTGACTGAGGACGAGCTGAATATCTCTTACACTCAAGAAGGCAAACTGGAACTAACGCGTTTGGTCAAATATTGGGATAGCATCAGGGATAATGAATGCGATTTCATTGAAAAAGAGGAGCTCTACAAGGAGCAGAAAGCCTTCTTAAAAGACTTCGATAATAAAGCCGCTATCGAATTCCTCGACAATCCTCAGCTGGACGCAACTATGCAGTTTACGGAATTTCATCTCTTGCAAGCGACCACCCAGGATATTCACGGGAACATCTCGGCCAAGGGCTTGAGCGGCGAAGGCTACGAGGGACACTATTTCTGGGACACGGAAATGTTCCTCTTTCCTGTCTGGCTCTTCTGGGATAAAAAACGAGCAAAGAACCTGCTTCTCTACCGCTTCAATATCCTCCCGCAAGCTCGCGAGCGCGCCAGAGAACTGGGACACAGAAAAGGAGCCTGTTTCCCCTGGAGAACAATCTCCGGGATCGAGTCTTCTAGTTATTTCCCTGCCGGCACTGCCCAGTATCATGTGAGTTTCGATATAGCGTACACCTTCATTCAATACTGGCTGGCAACTAAGGATCTCGATTACCTAGCCAAGTACGCCATGGAACTGGTCATTGAGACGGCTAGGACAGCACTAGAAATCGGTTCTTTCCAAAACGACGGTTTCCACATCCACGGTGTCACCGGCCCTGACGAATATACTGCGATGGTGTCCGACAACTATTACACCAATAAGATGGCACAGTACAATTTGCAATGGGCCGTAAAGATGTGGCACATCCTCGAGGCCGAAAGGCCTAGTGAATGGCTGCGGCTGAATGAACATCTCCAAATCAGAGAAGATGAGATTGAAGCGATGGGCCGTGCCGCGCAGGAGATGGTCTATATCTACGATGAGGAAAAAGGCATCCTGGGACAAGACTCCACTTTCCTCTCCAAAGCTCAATGGCCGAAAGAGAGCGAGGCCAGGCCGCTCCTCTTGCACTATCATCCCTTGACGATCTATAGATATCAGATACTGAAACAGGCAGATACCGCACTGGCCTTATTTCTCGTTCCCGATGTGGATGAAGAGGTCATGAAGCGCACCTTCTACTACTACGAAGCTATCAACACTCATGATTCCTCTCTGTCTCCCTCCGTTACGGTTCTTGTCGCCTGTAGGCTGAAGGACGACGTCCTGGCCTATAAGCACTTTATGGATTCCGTTAATCTGGATTTGAAAGATCTCAACAGGAACACTGCTGACGGTTTGCACATGGCCAATATCGGCGGTTCTATTCTTTCGGTCCTGGCTGGATTTGGCGGTCTCAGCCTTGACGAAGAGGGCCTGCACATCGATCCTTATGTCCACGAAAGACTGGGGCGTATAAAAATCAGATTCACCTGGCGTTCCTCTGTACTCGAAGTGCTCATATCTGAAGATATGACAGACATAAAGAAGATCAGCGGTTCTCCTGCCGAGGTAATCGTAAACGGCGAACGCAGGCTCTTAGGCCAGAAGGCGGCGCTCTTTGATTTGGACGGTGTTTTGACCGGTACGTCCGACAATCACTACGAAGCATGGAAACGCATGAGCACGGATCTCGGTTTGATCTTACCGGAAAAATTCCGCGACAGCCTTCGTGGCATTTCCCGCATGGAATCTCTGGATAGAATCTTAGCCTATTTCGGCTTGGACTATTCAGACGATGAAAAGCAGGAGTTGGCAGATAGAAAGAATAATTATTATCAGGAATCTATCAGCCATTTCACGCCGGACAAACTCTATCCCGGAGCAAGAGAGCTACTGGAAGAGATCAAAGAAAAGGGCTTCCTCCTCGGCTTAGTGTCCGCAAGCCAAAACGCGGCTCAGCTGGTGGAGAACATGGAAATCGAGGATCTATTCGACGTAATTATTGATCCTACTGAAGTTGAGCGGGGCAAGCCTTTTCCGGACACTTTCCTCAAAGCTTCTGAAGTTTTGGGACTTCCGGCTGAGGACTGCCTGGGAATAGAAGATGCCCGAGCAGGCATCAGAAGTATAAAGACTGCAGGCATGACTGCAGTAGGAATTGGAGACGAGGACCTCGATGAGGCGGACGCTGTATTCGCAACGATCGCTGACGCATCATCATACATAATAAATTGGTTGGAGGCATAAGAATGGCTGGGATTACATTAAAAAACCTGACAAAAATCTACGACAATAAGTTCGAAGCTGTAAAATCCATTAACTTGGAGATCGAGGATGGTGAATTCATCGTGCTGGTCGGTCCTTCCGGTTGTGGTAAGACAACTACGCTGAGAATGATAGCCGGCTTGGAAGAGATATCGTCCGGAGAACTCTATATCGGTGACGAACTAATGAACGATGTCGATCCGCGTGATAGAAACATTGCCATGGTCTTTCAAAACTATGCTCTCTATCCTCATATGTCGGTCTACGAAAATCTGGCTTTCGGGCTGAAAATCCAGAAGCTGGATAAAGAAGTGATCAAGGAAAGGATCGAAGAGGCGGCAGAGATTCTGGATATTGCCACGCAGCTGGACAAGAAGCCTAAGGCTTTATCAGGTGGACAACGCCAGCGTGTCGCTCTCGGCCGGGCGATTGTCAGGCATCCGCGCGTTTTCTTGATGGATGAACCTCTCTCCAACCTTGATGCGAAACTACGTGTCCAGATGCGGGCTGAATTAATCAAATTGCACGATGACCTCAACACGACCTTCGTCTACGTAACTCACGATCAGACCGAAGCTATGACCATGGGTAGCCGCATCTGCGTTATGAATGAAGGACATATTATGCAGGTGGCAACACCTGAAACGGTCTATAATCGACCGGAGAATCTCTTTGTAGCAGGCTTTATAGGATCGCCGCAGATGAACTTTTATAACGTGCGCTTAACTGAAACTGATGGGCGATTTGTACTCGAAGGCGACAATAATCACTTTGGCGTCTTTCGTTTCCCCATCGACGTTGAAAATGTAGACAATGTCAGGCCCTACCTGAATAAGGAAATTATCTTCGGGGCGCGTCCTGAACATATAAACTTCGTGGCGGAGGACGGCATCAAGGCCGAAATCTTCGTAACTGAATTGCTGGGTAACGAAGTTCAACTCCATGTCTATGTGCAAGACCAACTGCATACTATCAAGACCGGTGCCGATACCAAACTTAAAGCAGGAGATATCGTCTCGTTTTTGCCCCAGATCGACAGAGTTCATCTTTTTGACAAAGATACGCAAAATGTGATCAAGCATTATGTGGAGGATTAATCAATAAAATAGACTAGCCCTACTTATTTATGCAATAATGGGACAAAAGCCGAAGCGAGTGTCCCGTGCAGAATAAGAAACATTCAGACTCTAATAGACCAAAACCTCACCTTAGGCGCTCTTTGATTTTCTTCTTAGTAGCTGTTTTTCTTACGTCTGTCCTGCTTATCTTGCGTGCGATCGCCTTTAACAACAGCAATGTTGCCGATTTTTATACTGCCAAGATTTTCACACCTCTAGCCAGAGTAGTCACTGGTCTCACAGGACTCCTTCCACTCTCTTTGACAGAAATCTTAGTAGTCCTAGGTGTGCCTGCCCTGCTGGCCTTGCTTGTCTTTGCTATCGTCCGCCTGATAAGAAACAAGTCACAGCGCTGGCGTCGCGTCTTGCGGGGCAGCCTCATTCTTGCAAGCGTAGCTTTGATAATGTTCTCGCTCTTCCTCGCCTTGCTCGGCATCAACTATGCTCGCTCCCCTGTGGCAGATGCCTTGGAAATCGATGTCAAAGACCGTCCTATAGAGGAGCTGGAAAGAGCTATGCGCGGTTTCGGACTAGCAGCGGCGAATGTCAGAGCCAAACTCCCCGAAGATGGAGACGGCAACATATACGCAGGCACCATTAAAGAGCTGCAGCAAGAAGCTTATCTTGGCTGGGATCTTGCCGGCGAGCGTTGGTCGGCTCTCTCCAGCCCTATTCGCAGCAAGCCCAAGGCGGTCTTGCTTTCGAGATACTGGTCTTACACTAAGATAGTGGGCATGTACGTGCCGATGTGGGTTGAGGCAAATATTAATATCGACCAGCCGGATTTCATGATTCCAGCGACGATAGCACACGAATTGGCACATACTCGAGGCTTCGCCCGCGAGAACGAGACTGATTTCGTCGCCTTACTTAGCTGTTTCGTCCATCCGGATCCTGTTTGGCAATATTCGGGACTGATCAGCGCTTGGAAGGACCTCTCTAGGAGGTTGGCGCTTGAAGATCGGGAACGCTGGTCTGCAGTCTACGCTGAAACCGTTACAGATCTAATCGCGCAGGACCTGAATAATGAAAGTATTTACTGGAAGGCCTACGAAACACCTATAGCCGAAGTTTCCACTCAGATTAACGATAGCTATCTCAGAGCCAATCGTGAAGAAGACGGCGTCAAAAGCTACGGTGGCGTTGTCGACTTGCTGCTTGCCTGGTATGAAACCGAGGATGCCGCAACTGTCTTGGCCGCTTTTCAGCCTTAAATCTCAAATCGAATACGAATTAAAGTCAATTGAGCGGGTGCAATATCGCTTGCTTGTAAACTATGATAGTATTTCTACGGACTATTTGTACAATTAAAGAGCATGTCAGGTCAGGAGTGATTTGTGATGCATAATTTGAAAAATAAAAAAACAACATTCAGGAGAAAGTGCGACTATTGTGGCGTTTTCTTTCTGCTTCTATTAATGATATTTTCGCTGCTGACAATGGCAGCTTGTGATCCGGAAGAAGAGCCTTCCGGGCCGGATACGACGAAGAATCCTCGGACAGAAGATCGGACACCTGGCTTCCTTGAGCCCGGCGAACGCGATCAAGTAGCCTTCATAATGGCTGAGTCTATAACGAGCGACTCCGGAGCAGACACATACCGCGGGCTGCAGCTGATTGCCGCCGGCAACGCGGAGTGCAGATACGTGGAAAACGTACTGCCGTCAGCCGCTTCTGCTATAGTTGAGCGCTTGATCAGAGCAGGATATAAGGTCATCTTTTTCGACTCTCCACTTTTCAGCGAAGCAGCCTTAGAGATCGCTGAGGATAACTCCGAGACCATGTTCTTTCTTGCGGGGGGCGAGACAACACTTCCGAACCTAGTCAGCATTAACTTCAGAGAAGAAGAGCAAAGCTTCTTGCTCGGAGCTGTAAGTTCTGTCCTTTCTCAGGAAGATGACATCGGCCTAGTCGCCAAATATCCGGAAAACTCTGAGATCGCCTTCACCGAAGCTTTTACAGCAGGAGCAAATTACGTGAACCCTTCTGCGCGTGTGCATAGTGTTGAATTGGATTTCGAGCAAAAGGACGCTTCGATTCAAACTGAGCAACTGATCGCAAATTACGAACCTGCCATACTGGCGATTATGGCCGGAGGGGCATCCGCCAGCGCTATGTATGAGGCGCGAGAAGCGGGCTTGGTAATTGTAAGCACGGAAGCTGATGTGAAACTGCCAAATCCCGTGAATGAACCCACTGAGCCGAACGAGGGCGAGGATGATCCGGACGAAAGTACTGCTGAGATGGAAAGCGAGACAACGAACGAGACTGAAAGCGAGACAACGCCGGCTCCTATTCCGACCGCAGGCACAGTGCCGTCCTGGTCCCCGGGAGCTACTCGTCCAAATGAGCCTCAGGATGATCCTAATCTTTTTTATGATCCTGTGAGTGCTAAGGTCCTGCTCAAGAGGGGCGAAGCTTTCCTCTACGCCTACGAGCTTTTCCGCAGCGGAGAACTATCCGAGGAGAGCATTTCCTGTGGGGTAAAAGAAGAATTAATCGTCGTGGAAGACTACGCCGACGAGATAGACGCCGATCTAATTGCCTCGATCGATAACGTGATCGATATTATCGCCAAAGGCGACGTGACTATTCCTCGATAAGTATGGCCCTGGTGGGTGAAGCTTCGGCCTCAGTCATTGCCAAAGGCAAGGCGCTGAGCGTGTAGCGGCCTGCAGGAACATCTGCGAGGCGTACGTCTTCAATTAGGCCAATGCCGGCGTCAAAGAGGATGTGATGAGTTTCGTGATCTTCAGTATTACGTTCTATGCTCATGGCGTCCAAGGCTACGCTGCGCACGCCGATCTCCGCCAAGTAACGAGCAGCATCAGGTGCCAGATAAACGAACTTTGGATTCCAAGCGTCATCATAAGAATTGCGGGTTTTGAAGAGCACGATGTCATCGGGCTGAAGCTCTAGCTTTTCCAGATCGGAACGATTAATGGCATCTTCAAGTTCTGTCAAATCATAGACCGTGCTAGGACCATAATAGAGTTTCAGATCCATCTCGACCATCTTCTTGCCGTTCTCCTGCATGTGGTAAGGGGCATCAACATGAGTGCCGATATGGAAATTAGTCTTCATTTCGGACTTGCTCGGTATTTCGAAAATCATATTTTCATTATTCTTATAAACGGCTGTTTCGTCATTTAAAGGACGGCTGATATCATAGATTTCATTTTTGACTCCTTAATTTTGGGGATGTTCAAAGGCAAAATCTTCTTGATATAAAGTAGCCAGCATGGCGCGATCTCGAGCCTGCGGTAGTATCCACATTGTTTTGGCCAGAGCCGCCTCAGTCGTAAGCCCACCCTGGGCAAGTAGACCCAGTCCATCGGTTCGCTGACCCACTTCATACCTAGTGAGATCTTCATCTTTGGACATGACTTGTGTACCCAGAATCACGAGAACACCGTCAGAGATTAATTGCTTCAGATAGGGGTAGTAATCGCGCGGTGTGACGGGAATTCCTCCGCTACCGAAACCTTCTAAGATCAGGGCGCGCAAGGGCCAGTCTCCGCGCGCTAACTGCGGCAGCAAGACCGGATCTAGGCCCGGGGTCATCTGGATAACTAAAACATGAGGATCCATAGGATCGATGAGTAATTCTCTTTCTTCCGGCACATATAGGCGTTGTATTGTCTGCCTGCGCCTCGTCAGAAGTTCACGCCACTTAACGTTTGCGGTCAGCGTTTCATCTTGTATTTCCGCAACCGGCGGTGCTCCAATCGAAGAAAAAGCTCTCAGGTCTTTGGTATCTGTTTTCACAGCATGGCAGCCGTGAATCACTTGTCCGGCAAAAACAACAAAGACGCCGGTATAGGCAGCTGACATTTCCAGTGCAGCCACTATCGCGTCACTAATATTGTCAATGCCATCATAATCCGCCTCATCTGCTGAGCGCTGAGACCCGGTCAGAAAAACCGCTTTGGGAAAATCGCGCAAGAGAAAGGAAAGAGCGGCAGCACTGTAAGCCATCGTATCCGTACCGTGGAGTATCAGATAGGCATCGTAGTCTTCTCGCCGATCCAAATCCAGGATATTCTGGGCTAAGTCCCGCCAGTCCTGAGGTCCGATATCCGTTGAGTCGCGTTGCATAATGTCCAACGCTTCAATGGAGTACTTGCTGTTAACGGGCAGTGCCTGGCGCAGCAGATCAGCGCTGCTCAACTCAGGCCTTTTGCCCTTACTGCTGCTGATAGATGAAATCGTGCCTCCGGTATTGAGCAGTAAAAAACGCATGAATTTTATTCCTCCAGCAAGATGCTGTCGTCCTCTTCATCTGACGCATACCAAACCTTTTCCGGTTTCATATCTAAGGGTCTGTGACAGACAGGACAATTCAACGATGCGATATGTACGCGCTTCACCTGTGAAGAGCGCTCGCCGCATTTGGGACAGTAATAGGGTTCGGACATGGTACTTTCCGGTGTCACCAAACGTAAGCGCCTAGTTACATGCAGATCGCCGCAGTGACGGCAACGATAGAGTTCGCGAGAGAAATCAAGTGAGACGTCTTCTTTTTGCACCATATCCAGATACATAGCCGGATCCAAACGACCATGGCGAATGTCGGCGACTATCTTGTTGAACAGCTTGCTATCTTCGCCGTTGCGTCCCAGGTAATAGGTCTCGTGGAAGTCATGGTTTTCCAAACATTCCAACTCATAAGCCTTACGCCAAGGTAATCTGGTGGCGACATGCGAGCTGACTTCAATCTTAATATCTTCGACCTCTGCTTCGGGATCGACAAAGACAAGAGCGATTTCGTCATCTTCTCTTTCCACAAAGCGTAATTCTATATGAACCAAATCGTTGGCCTTTAACTTGGAACCTTTGAGGTTCGCTTCCAGATTTGCTCGCCAAGCGCCATTATTGGCCGGAGTCAGGTCGTACACCCAGAGGGTTTCTAAGGATTTCGCCAACTCGTCCGCGATATTTATCTCGAGCATGAGGCTTTCGTCCTCATAAACTTCTTCGATCTCGTCTTCAGCAGCTTCAGCTGCTTCTTCCAATTCTTCGCGATTCCTTTTCTTAGCTTTCTTCGCCTTCTTGGCGGCGGCGGCAGCTTTTTCTTCCGCTTCTTCCAAGGCCGCTTGCCGCATCGCATCAAGCTCTATAAGCTCTTGGATTTTCTTCTCGTCTTCAATCCGGAAGGCTCTTAATCGAGTAGGTATTTCGGGATCGCGTGAGGAATCGAGAGCGCGAATTGTGAGCGTGCTCATGGGCAAAGCTTTGTTAGCCTGTTCCTGTATTGCCTGTTGAATGAAAGCATTCTCAGCCAATTCTGCATTAAGTTTCACGAGGCGAACCAAGAGGGTTGGCACAGCAGATGCCGGAATGGTGAAGATCTCTTTTGTATCGAAAAATTCGTATTCATCAGTCTCGTCGTCGCTTGTTCCTAGGAAAGCTATGCGAAGTTCGTTATCTAGATAAGCAAAAGCCAGATAGCCGCTATCACTCGCCGGCAGCTTATCCTCAAAATCCTCCAAGACTTTCTTTTGGTCCTCTGCGATAACCAAGATGCGCAGATTCATCTGCCAAAATTCATAAGTTCTGACCATATGTCGTTTAATTCTTTTTGCTTCTAATTTCATCAGGACAATATCTCCTTCCAATTGTTCCTTTATTTCATGCACGTGCTTGCAGATGCAAGACATGCGAGCAGTTCTATACAGTGTTGCTAATTACGCATACACAAGTATTTTAGCACGTTCGCCCAAACTAGCGTGTAGTAAATGTGCTCTTTCCCAAATGAGCAGAGTAATCTTTCATGATTTATGGCCCGTGAGCCGAGAAAAGTTGAAAATATCAGCCGGCAGTAAGGCCGAATTTCTGCTTAATGCGTTCAAGCTGGCGAGTCCAAGGAGCTCTGATCGGAATAAGAAAAACCACCGTCGCTACAGCTAAGAGAAAGTTAAAGATCGCACCTTGGCCGAACACGAGTATAGCTCCTTGCCAAGTGATCGGCTTCAAAAAGCTGATGACATGCCAGGTGTCGAGGATGATGCCGTAAAGAAAGGCGGAGAAGAAACCATAGATATACACGAAAAGCGGACGTTTGAACGCAGCCTTCTCTTGCAGCAGGCCGGCTAGATAGCCAATAAGTCCGAAAGCATACATTTGCCAAGGAGTCCAAGGTCCTTGACCAAAAAACAGATTCGAGGCTAGGGCAGTTAGAGCACCCGTCATAAAGCCGCTAGCGGGACCGAAACTTATGGCCGTCACGATGATGATCGCTAGAACAGGTTTGAAGCCAGGAACAGCAGCGAAGAGTAGACGGCCGGCGCTTGCCAGAGCGGTCATCACTACTATCGGGAGCAAGTTGCGCACAGCCAGTTTGCGTCTTTCAAAGCTGATAAAAAAGGGCAAGAGTGCAGCGATCACCGCCACAAAAGACAAGAGAGCTGTCTGTTCCACCTGATAGTAGGCCAGGAGCAAGAGCGCCACCGGTAGTAGGATCAAAGAGAAGATCGCCGGCAGGTGCATATAGGAGTCGGCTTGCTGTGGGCTGCGCTCTGGCTTAATCATCTTCAGCTCCTATCGTTTAGCGAGCGCAGGCGCTCGAGCAAGTCGTCTTCGGTCACGATGTCGGGCAGGATGCCCTTGCTCAAACGGCGGGCTGTCGTCGTGAAATAGGCATTGTCTGCGAAGAACTCTCTACTATCGGCTGTTCCTTCCACGCGGCCGTCGAAGATGAGGGAGCAGCGGTCTGCCAGTTGTGAGATGAAATCTAAATCATGCGTGATGAGAATCATCGTCATTCCGCTTTCTTTCAATTCGACTAATATCTGCGAGAGCTCGCGTCTGGCTACGGGATCTAAGCCTTTTACCGGTTCATCTAACAAGAGCAAGTTCGGTTTCGTCAGAAGCGCTTTAGCCAAGGCCGTTTTCTGCATTTCTCCGCCGGACAGATCGTAGGGATGTCGCTCGGCCAAATGAGTCAGATTGAGACGCTCCATGATGGAGTTTACGTCGCTCTCATCGTAGGAAAAGCGCTGGCGAAACTCCATCAGTTCAGCTCGGACGCTGTCCTGCGAAAACACCGACATTGGGTTCTGATTCAACATGGCAACTTCCTGACCAGGTGCCCTGACTATCTTGCCGCGTAGGGCCGGCAAGCTGCGACTTAAAATATACATCAATGTGCTTTTGCCGGAGCCATTGCCACCCAGAAGGGCATGCAACTCGCCCTCTTTAATTGTTAGAGAGGCTCCGCGCAGGACAAAAGGCGCGTCCTTTTCGTAGCGGAACCAGAGATCTCGCGCCTCTAGGATATTTGTACGTTGGCTCAGATCGAGCGAAGTAGGGGTCGGGGTTTCGGGTTTTGTTGCCAGTTCGGCTTTGTGTTTTTGCAAAAACTGCCTGCCAGCACGCACCGTCAGAGGCAGGGCTGCTTCTGTTTCACCTTCGCTGCCGGCGCCGTTCTGCGCTACCATGCGCGCAGATAAGGGGATCGAAATCTGAAATTTATCGTCCGTAGCGGTCAAATGTCTCAGATAGGCTTCGACCCCACCAGAAAAGCTCACCGCTCCAGCCTCCAACTGTATGACACTATCTGCGTGCGGCAAGATATCGTCAATGACATGTTCTGAGATGACAATGGTGGTTCCCGTTTCATCGTGAACACGCCCCAGCAAAGAGAGAAAGCGCTTGCGGGAGATGGGGTCGAGTTGGGCTATCGGCTCATCCAAGAGCAGCAAGTCCGGCTGCATCACAAGGCTGGATGCGAGATTGAGGATCTGTTTTTCGCCTCCTGATAATTCGGACACCTTGCGATCCATCCAATCGCTGATACCGAAAAAGGTGGAGGTTTCTGCTAAGCGCCTTTCGATGTCCTGCTGAGACAATCCTTTATTCTCCAGCCCGAAAGCCAGCTCGTGCCAAACACTATCGAGAATAATCTGATTGTCCGGATTTTGCTGCACGAAACCGATTTGCACAGTTTTTTCAGCGCTTTCGTAGCTCGCAGCCTCTTCCCCGTAAATAATTCTGTTGCCGTTCAGCTCTCCCGCCGGTGTCAAAACAGGAGCAAGCACGCGTAGTAGGGTCGTTTTTCCGCTGCCTGACGCTCCGGTCAGGAGGATAAGACTCCCACGTTCAAAGCGCAAAGAGAGATTGTCCAGGGCCTTCTGCCCGGAGTTCGGATAAGTAAAAGACAGATCCTCAAGTTCAACAGCGTAGACCGAGTCGTAGCAATCGCTTTGGTATTCGCTTCGAGGAGCAATCCTCTGTGCATTTTCCTTCTTCTTCACAATCGTCTCTTTCTCCTGACTTCTCTCTCCGCTCTCTTGCGCCTGCCAAGGATTCAAGCGCTCGTTACTAAATTGTTCTTCGGCTCGCCTGATCTTTTTGAGGCTCCACCAGTCGGCCAGCTCCACATAAAAGGGGAAAAACAAGAAGAGCGCATACACAGTCAAGATCACTATCAGTTCGCTGCTCATCTCCGTCTGCCAGTTCAAAATTGGATAATATTGGAACGCGGTCAAACCCCTAGCGTAGCCTACTATTTGCAGCAGAATCATGAGCAGAAGAAAGGCCACTCCGACGGCGTCATAGCTGCTGAAGCGTTCGCGTTTATAGCTGCTGCGCTGTTCTGAAGGGAAACCTTTCGCCCGCATGGCGATACTAGTATCCAGAGCATTTTCCATACTCCAGCTCATGAGGACCGTAGACATCCTCGTGTAGAAAGCGAGCCTTTCCTTCCGCGGCAGCTTCTCTGTCCCGACGAGCGCATTCTGACTCATCTTAACTTTCTGACCATGCTGAAGGGTGTCCGGCACGTAGCGCAGTATCATGCCCAGCAGCAAGCTGGTCTGTGGAAAGCGCTTCCCGCCCATGGCAATTATTTGATCCGAGCTGGAGACTTCCTGATAGGCGCGAAACCAGAGCAGGATCGTTAGCAGCATCAGACCGGCCGCAAATCCGAAGACAATGCTCTCCAGCGTTACAGGCCGCCCGCGCAGGTAAAAGATGACGGTAAGCCCATTGCCGCTGAAAAGTGCATTAGCTAGCACCAGGAGCAAATGCACCGGCACGAAATAGCGGAGAAAACGCAGTGTTTTCACTACACCCTCCAGATAGAAATTCAGGCAGAGTGCCGCAATGAAGGATATTAGAAGATAGGCAGGATTAAGCGTCAACATAGAAAAGACTATTGCTGAGAAAAAATAGAGTATCAATAGCGCGGGATGTGTCGCCCGCAAATTAACCTTTTTTCGTTTTCCAGTCTGCATATCTTTCGTCCTAGCTGCGCTTTTTAAGCACAAGCTTTAGTAGGGTGAGCCGGGCACATCGCCCGGAGTCACGGTGTAATAAAAGGCTACTTCGTCGCCCGCTTCAACAGGCACATTCGAAGCTGATGTATGCGGGAATTCTCCATTTATAGAGAAAATCCAGCCCCCTTTGCCTTCGCTGATCCCTTGGATACTCTTTACGTAAACGCCGAGGACAGCCGTGCTGGTGTTGACGATCAAATCGCTCGCTTGCAGTGTATCCAAGACGGAGCTCTCCTCAGCCACGAGGATCTTAGCCTCAGTTAAAACAGCACCATCCGGCTCGTAGGTATCTGCTCCCGGCACCCCCGCCGCTACTGCATTGCTGCAATCAACGGACAGGAGAACCTCGATACTGCCTTCCGAGACTGCCTCCTCCTGGCTCTGGCAAGCAGTTGCGACTAGAAGAATGAGTACTAGAAGCAGCGTCAGAAGGCGGAGATCAGAACGCTGCTTATCTTTTTTTCTTATCTTTACCGGCATAAAATCATTCCTTAATTAAGCCCCAACAATTGCACCGCAAAGAAGGTATGGGAATCATTCGTGTAGTAGAGCGTCCCGTCGGGAGACACGGACACTGTCGCCATACAATAGTTCTGCTGCGATTCGTGAGGTGTAAAAACCGTGTGAACTGTGTCACTGTCTGTGGCGACGCCGTAGATGCCGCCTGTTTCATTATTGATCGTGAAATATACAAATACGCGTCCGCTGCCGTCTTCGAGCACGAGCGGTGTGGACTGGATGTAACCTTCGATTTCGTAAGTTTTTTCAATCTGCATACTCTCGGCATCGATGATAGCTAAGCTGTTATTGCCGGCGACATAAACCTTGCCGTCGTGAATAGTGGGTGAGGCCGTACTGCTGTCGCTGAATTGCACGCGCTCGAGATTGCCCAATTTACCGTCAGTAATTTCGATGCGATTGAGGCTGCCGTCGTCCTTTGAGACAAAGAAGAGGAAGTCGTCCTGAAGCACGATGTTGGAACGAATCGCAGCTGGCTGACCATCTACTGCGGGTAAGCTGCTTTGTTCAAGGATTTCTCCCGTCAAGCGGTCAAAGGCAATGATTTCACCATTGTCGTTGCCGACGTAAATTCTGTCTTCATGGATAGCTCCACCGGTCCAATAAAAGCCGGACTCATCCGAACTGTAGTCCCAGACAACGCTGCCGTCATTTAGGTCCAGCGCGCGAAAGCTGCCGCCGAAAGAGCGTTCACTCCAACCGACAGTGCAGAGAGCTTGGTAGACAAGGCCATCCGCGACAGTCAGGGAGCTAAGTGATTGCTGAAAATGTGGCACTTTGCTGCCCGGGCTGTCTTCGGCTTCCACTAGTATCTGGGTGGCTGCAGCGGAAATCCAGGCTGTAGTCAAATTGTCTGCAGTCAGAGCTTGGACTTTGCCGTATTTCATGGGAACTAAGAGGAGACCGTCGGCATAAGCTATGCGCGAACTGGAATCGATCGGGAATTGCAGAGCAGCGGAATCTTCGATGCTTCCGTCTTGATTGATTTTATAGAGAATGTCGGAATAGACCAGATAAATCCATTCTTCTACCTGTAGCGGATCTGAGTAGCTATCGAACCAGTCTCCGTCTTCTTGTGTGAACGTAAAGAGCTCTTCGCTCTCAAAGCCCGAGAGGCTGAGTTCGATTTCTTTCACGTTGTTGTGCTCCATAGAAGAAGCAAAAGCGGACCACCAAGCTGTCCAGTCGGAAGGTCTTTCGGCATCGGCTTTGACCTGCACAGAATTGCCTTCGTCAGTAAAATGGGTTTCGGGATGGCCAGTGTAGTCATCAGCCCAGTTATTGGTGAAATACCAGCGGATCACGTCACCGTCCTGTAGCAAATATTCATGCGCAGGCTGATCGACATTGTCGTTATAAGACCACATCCAGCTTGAATCGGGACCATTCGTCACGGCGGCTTCGGCCTCGACTTGTCCGGAATCTGCGGGGGGAGTGAGCTTTTGGATATGATTGCCCCATTCAGATTCGACGAGAGCGTAGTCGTTTTCTTCGAGAATCTCCTGGGTCAGACTCCAGGCATCAGTGCCTTCTTCTGCAGAAAAGGGAAGATCCAGCCAGATCTGATAGGGATTCTCGGCGCTCGCATCCTCGGCGATTCCGGCAAGGACGAACCTGCCACTGATCGCTTCCTCGCCATCAGGTTCTTCGCTGACTTCTGTCTCTGCCACTGGCTGAGAAGGCAAGCTTGACTCCACAGTGGGATCTGCCATCGTTTGACTGCCGTCAGGATCTGTCTGTGCCGGCGCGCAGGCTTGCAGCACTGTGGCCAGAATTAGAATAAAAGCGATGATGAAAGCAAGATGCTTTCTCCAATTGTTCTTCATTAATTCCTCCTTCGAAATAATGAGTTTTTGTCTCCTTTTATCTCCTGAGAAATTAAAAAACAGCTACAAATCCTAGATTTGTAGCCGTTTATACATATCATGCTCAGGGGAAACAATGTTCCGTTGTATCCTTCTGTAGTATACAGATCGGTCTTCTGGCTTGCGATCGGTTTTAAACCATTAACCCCACCTTCCCAACAAAACGTCAGTGGCTGGCCTGAGCCTAGAGTTAATCAAATCGCTTACAGCGGCGGCACCGCACAGGATTCACACCTGTTTCCCAGATAATTTTCATTATCATCTGTACTCTATGTGGTCAAGATTCGTGCCTGGCACGAAAATTGACTTTGTGGCTAAAGTATAGTTTTTCTGGATTAGAGCGTCAAGCACATTTGTGCCGTCAATTTTCTTGACAAAAGGGACGATGTTTCGTATTATCAATTTAACACTTGAGCAAGTATCGAAATGATATTTTAATAACAATACAAACAGGAGGATCATAATGACACAGAAAGAAAGCGACTGTCGCTGTGACTTATCAGCGATCAGAGAGGAAATGCCTCACGATGAAGAGATGTCGCGACTGGCAGACTTGTTTTCCGTTATGGGCGACAGCACACGTGTTCAAATAATTGCTGCCTTGCGTCTGAACGAACTTTGTGTCAGCGACTTGGCCGAACTGCTTTCACTTTCTGATTCGGCCATATCCCATCAGTTGCGCCTCCTCCGCCATAACAACCTTGTAAAGTCACGTCGAGATGGAAAATATATCTATTACAGCCTCTCAGATGATCACGTAGTAGTCCTTTATGATGTCGGCAAAGAGCACATCAATGAATAATCTTACTTCTTTCAGGAGCAGAAAAAGTTAATGCAAAACAATAATCTAATTCACGAAAAGCATGAAGAGCACAAGGTCGACCTTTCCTGTGCAAATGAAGCGCAGGGAGGCCTATCTTCCTGCGGCTGTTGTCATGAGTCCCCGCCGAAAACTGAGCGACAGGCAAACGTTAAGCTTGTCCTTCTCTTCCTTTCTATTGGCGCCTTCTTGCTTGGCCTTTTGTTCAAATATGCTTTCGCCCAAGACACCGTCTCCATCGCCTTGATAATTCTTGCCTGGCTCCTTGCCGGCTATGAAGTCATGATCAGCGCAGTGAAGAAACTTTTCTCCGGCTTTATCCTCGACGAGCAGTTCCTCATGACAGTCGCCACCGTCGGCGCAGTCATCCTAGGTGAATATCCCGAGGCCGCTCTGGTCATGATCCTCTATCAAATCGGCCAACGCCTCGAAGATTTTGCCGTCGGCAGATCGCAAAAATCGATTTCGGACCTCTTGGATATTGCCGCTCCCTATGCCAACCTCGTCACTGAAAAAGGAGTCGAACGTATAGACCCCGTCAACATCGCAATCGGTGACATTCTCGAGATTCAGGCGGGAGATCTTATCCCGACCGACGGAATTATTCTCAGTGGCAGAAGCACTCTCAATACCGCAGCCATTACCGGTGAAGCCTTGCCCTTGGAGGCAAGCGCAGGCACGAAGGTTCTTAGCGGCAGTGTCAACGGAGACGGCCTCTTGCGTATGAGAGCGGATACTATCTATGCAGAATCAACAGCCAGCCGCGTTATGGCGATGGTTGAAGAAGCTTCCCAGCGTAAAGCCCACTCCGAAACGTTAGTCAGGCGCTTTTCGCGTGTCTATACACCGATCGTCGTGATTTTGGCACTATTGGTGTCCGTCCTTCCACCCCTGCTCTTTAGCGGCCAAGATTTCTCGACCTGGATTTACCGCGGACTCACCTTCCTCGTCGTCTCCTGCCCCTGCGCCTTTGTCATCTCGGTTCCCCTCACCTTCGTTTCTGGCCTAGGCATGGCTTCGCGCCACGGAGTTCTCATCAGAGGCGGCACCGATCTGGAGAACCTCTCTCGCCTGAAGACTCTGGCCTTTGACAAGACCGGAACCCTGACCAAAGGCGAATTCAGCGTCATCGCCACCCATGCTGAGGAAGATGTTAACGAAGAACGCTTTGTGGCACTAGCCGCTACATTAGAGCAGAGCTTTACACACCCGATTGCCCAAAGCATCATCAAGCACGCTGAAGCCCTCGGCTTCACTTTATCTACCGAAGGTCTGTCCGACATCGTCGCCCTTCCGGGTCACGGCATCCGCGGCGTGATCGAAAGTAGCAACGGTTTGAATTTATCTGTAGACTTCCCGGCGACCGTCTATCTCGGCAATGCCGCCTTGATGAAAATGCTAGGGTTACACGAAAGCGCTGTCGCTGATGGCTGTGAAGGCCAAGCATGGACAATGAGCCATGTGGCGATCATCCCCGCCTACAGAGATACGCGCACCTATGAAGAAATGAGCACCGTACCTACAGCGGAAAAGGTCCGCTATCTGGGACACATCGTCATCCGCGACGAGTTAAAGGACGAAGCCCAACAGACCATAACTGCACTGCGCCAAGAAGGCGTTGAGCGGATCGCAATTCTCAGCGGCGATAATGAAGTTTTCGCCCGCGAAGTTGCGAAGGAAGCCGGCATCGCAGAAGTACATGCCTCCTTGCTGCCTCAAGATAAAGTGGCTTGGATGGAAAAAGCGAAAGTCGAAGAAACGAACGGTAGCAGCGGCTTTGTCGGCGACGGAATCAACGACGCTCCGGTTCTGATGATCGCAGATGTAGGCGTAGCCATGGGCGGCTTAGGCAGCGACGCTGCAATAGAAGCGGCCGATGTCGTGCTCATGCAGGACAAGCTGTCCGCCCTGCTCAAGGGTTTGAAGATTTCGAAAAAAACCATGCGCATCGCACGTCAGAACATAGTCTTCGCACTGGGAGTGAAATTCCTCTTCCTCCTCTTAGCAACAATCGGCTACATGCCCATGTGGTTGGCAGTTTTCGCTGATGTCGGCGTAACTCTCTTGGTCATCCTGAATTGCTTCCGCATCTTCCGCATTCGGGATTTAAGTTCCACACCCCCTGTGCTTCAGCGAAACCCAATCGCAAGCTAAGTCGGGCACAAGTTAAGACTGTAAAACTGCCATAAATTAAACAGGGGAAGCCTTAACAGCTTCCCCCATTTTTTTGCTTTCTAAGAAGCAAGCTTTACTTGATGTTTTCCACTGCCACGATGTCCAGTGCGATTTCTGTCGGTTCCAAAATCTGTTCACCGTTCTCATCTTGATCCTTGGTGATGTCGATGGAGCCGTCAACTAATTTCTGATAAACAGCGTCGTAGTCACTCTGACTGAAGTTCTCAAAGCGAGCATTTTCCATAGAGATCATGGTGTAGCCTTCAGTGGCGTCGAGCGTCACAGCCCTGCCGCCTTCCCAGCTGTCATCGTAGATACTGGCAATAGCATCATTAACCGACTTTTCCAGGTTCTTCATAGCAGAGGTGATAACGGTATCGGACTCAGCGTACTGGTCAACGTCAACACCAATTACTTTCGTGTCAGCTTTCTCAGCGGCCTTCATAACAGAAGTGCCGACGGATCCGCCACAAGCGAAGATTACTTCAGTGCCTTCCTGGAACCAGGAGGCAGCCATTGATTCGTTCTCCGGGGTGGCATCAAAATTTCCTACATATGTGTATTTAACATTGATGTCACCAGCCGCCAAGTTCAATTCGGCAGCGGCATCATCTGCTCCCTGCAGAAAACCATAGCCGAAGCGAACAACAGCGGGAACCGCCATGCCGCCCATGAAGCCGAGGTCACGATAGCCTTCGTGTACAGCTGCGTAGCCGGCTAGATAGCCCGACTCTTCTTCAGCGTAGAGAATTCCAATAACGTTGTCCGAAATGTCCGGAACAAAATCACCCGCGTGAGGATATCCGTCAATCAGGATAAAGTGGACATCCGGGAATTGGTCCTGCACTGTATGGATCGGTCCCTCAAAGAGGAAACCCGGCGTCACAATAATCTTTGCTCCGCCTTCTATCGCTAGGTTGATAGAGTTGATATAAGCTGCGTCTGATTTCTCAGTGGGCTGAAAGTACTTAAAGGTCTTGTCATTATCTATAGCATATTTGACAACACCTTCCCAGGATCCCTGGTTAAAAGACTTATCATCGATGGTGCCTACGTCAGTGATTAATGCAATTTCTGCTTTACCATCTGCGTCCTGTCTTCCTTCCTTGTGAAGATCATCTCCACTTTCTCCGTTGCAGGCTGCAGCAACGCCAAGTAGCATTACTAGTGCCAACAATAAGGCAACAAATTTCTTAGTTTTCATTTCTACCTCCTTAGGCCGAGAGTAGGCTTTGCCTATCCGCCTACACTCAGCTGTATGACCTTTCTTCATTTTTTCTCACTCGTGCGAGAATCAGTGGTTTTCTTTCTACTTTTTCTTGTGAAAAACCATACGCCGAGTTCAGTTTTGTCATTGCAGCGGACAGAAGTGTCTCATCGTCCGTATAGAGCTCAGCGAGGATTTCACCCTTTTCTACCTTTTCACCGCTGCGACGGTGAAGTCTTATTCCTGCGGCAGGCTGTATCTGATCATCCATCTTCAGGCGACCTGCTCCCAGCATCGACGATGCGATGCCGCAGGCCTCCGTGTCCATGGAGCTGATCCAGCCCTCTTGTGATGCTATAAGTTCCGCCGAGTATTTCGGCTGTGGTAGGAGACTGGGATCCTCTATAATCGCGGGATCTCCACCTTGAGCTGCAATCATCTGAGCAAACGACTGCAGCGCCTTCCCGGATGCGAGAGCGTCTTCAGCGAGCGCCCTGTAATCTTGCTCGGGATCAGCTACAGCCAATGCCAGTAAGTTCGAGCTCAGTTCCAGACAGAGCTCCCTCAAATCTTCCGCACCACCTCCCTTTAAAACCTCAATAACTTCAAGAATTTCAATAGCATTGCCGATGCACTGACCTAGAGGTCGGTCCATATCCGTGACTAATGCAGCAGTACGACGACCGGCGCCTTCACCGATATCGACCATCAGCTGTGCCAGCTCTATTGCGTCTGCCTCTTCCTTCATAAAAGCTCCGCTACCGCATTTAACATCAAGAATGATAGCCTCACTGCCTGCGGCTAGCTTTTTACTCATAATTGAACCTGCGATCAAGGGTAATGAATCCACGGTGGCGGTCACGTCACGTAAGGCGTAAAGCTTTTTGTCCCCCGGAGCCAAGTCCCCCGTCTGTCCTATAATCGCGATGCTGATGTCTCGGACCTGCTCGATGAATTCTTCATCTGTCAGTTCGGTCTTAAGTCCGGGAATCGCTTCCAACTTATCTAGAGTTCCTCCGGTATGCCCAAGTCCGCGACCGCTCATTTTCGCTACCTTCATTCCACAAGCGGCAACAATAGGCCCCACGATCAGCGATGTCTTATCACCAACTCCTCCGGTGGAATGCTTATCTACTTTGATGCCCTCAATGGCGGATAAATCAACCTGATCCCCGGACAAGACCAGAGCCTGAGTAAAATCAAGTGTCTCCTCTTTGCTCATGCCGCGGAAATATACAGCCATTAACCAGGCCGCTATCTGATAGTCAGGGATTTCATCGCCGACATAGGCATCAATTATGTAGCGCAGTTCTTCTTTGCTATGTTCGCCGCCATCGCGTTTCTTCTTAATTAGGTCGTAAATTCTCATTAGCGTCCTGTCTTCTCGTAGGGGATTCCTTCAGCAGCCGGTGCCTGTGATCGTTTGGACATGAAGATCAAGACGATTAAGGTGGCCAGATAAGGAATCATTTTATAAACCGTGGCCGGTATGGGCAGTTCTTTAATTCCGGGAATTGCGGAGTAGGCTGAGGCTATGGTTTTCATAAGGCCAAAGAAAAAGCTGGCTCCCAGTATTTTGAATGAGCGCCACTGACCGAAAATCAATACCGCCAAAGCCAAGAAACCATATCCATAAACTGTCGCATTAGATTCGGTCGAGGTGGGGACAACAAAGGCCAGTCCGCCAAGCCCCGCTAGGAAACCAGAAATCAATGTACCCGCCCAGCGCATTTTCTGTACATCTATTCCGACTGTATCTGCCGCGCCGGGATGCTCACCACAGGCACGCAAACGCAGACCGAAAGGAGTTCTTTGAATTACAAACCAGGCTACGAAAAAGATGAAAATTCCGATGAAAGTCGAAATATAGCATCTCTGAAATAGTAGCGGTCCGATGATGGGTATATCTCCCAAGAGCGGAATGCTGCGGATAAAGAAGGTATCTCTAAACGGTACTTGCTGCGTTCCGAAGATCAGCCTCCCTGCGAAAACAGCGAAAGCCGGAGCAAACATATTCATAGCGGTACCGCTGATAACTTGGTTCGCCTTGAGATTGATGGAGGCAAAGGCATGGAAGATTACGAAAATCAAACCGGTCAGCCCTGCTATTAGCAGCGCCAGTACGTATAAGCCTTGCCCTGACATCGAGCCTTGCATGGCATTAATAAAGACGGTGCCGGTAAAGGCTCCCATAATCATGCCGCCATCCAAACCGATATTGATTACACCGCTTCGTTCTGAGTACATTCCGCCCAAAGCAACTATAAGTAGTGGGATGGAGAAGAGCATTGTCTGCTGAACAATAAATGCAATAGTATTCATAAGGATGCCTCCGTTTCTTCAGGCCGTGCGTAGCGTCCCGGTCCCTTCGGTCCCGGCCCTCTGTGAGTCCTATCTTTTCTACCCTCACCATGCAGGATTCGATGTAGAAGCTGTTTGAAGATGAGTGAAAAGGCTGCACAGTAGATAATTACTGCGATGATCATGTCAATGATCTCTTTTGAATATCCGTGCAACTGCAAGTTTTCTCCACCGATCGTAATATGCCCTATAAAGAGACCTGAGAAAAACACCCCTATGGGATGATTCATCGCTAATAGGGCTACGGAAATTCCGCTAAATCCCTGAGGCGAAATGATCTCATTAGTTTCCATATAGACGCCGGTTCCGCCGAGATACATCATGAATCCGCCGATTCCCGCTAAGGCTCCTCCGATGACCATGGCAATGATTATTGTGCGATGCGAATTAACTCCGGCATAGCGTGAGGCGTCCGGGTTTAAGCCGACAGCAGTCAATTCGTAACCAAAGACTGTACGTGATGCAAGGATATAAATCAGCGCACAGAAAATAGCGCAGAGGAGAAGGCTTATATTCAGGTTCGTGCCGGGGAAACGGGCATCAAGCCCAAGTGTCGGTATCTCTGCTCTGCCAGGAATAGTCTGTGCTCTGGCATAGCGCGAGTCATAGATCGTCTGCTCAATAATTATTTTCACGAGATACATGCCAATATAGTTCATCATAATTGAAGTAATAACTTCATTGACCTTGAAATAAGCCTTAAGTATGCCCGGGACTGCTCCCCAGATAGCTCCACCGGCTATGGCAGCCAGCATACAGACCAGCCAGAGCAGCGAGCTCGGAATCATCGTCCCTTTGATCGCGACATAGACGGCACAGACGCTGCCGACCATAAACTGTCCCGAGGCCCCGATATTAAAGAGGCCCGCCTTATAAGCAAAGGCCACGCTGAGACCCGTCATGATTATAGGAATTGAAGTGGCGATAGACTGGCCAAATTGTGTGGCACTACCGGTAATCCCGCCACGCAAAATAGTTATCAATCCCATACCGGCCCGAGAAGGGTTCGCAACTACAAGAATAATTAGGCCGACAAGCAGTCCCGTTACGATGGCCATCACTGAAGAGAAGAAACTATAAGATCCCTTTAAACGCGACGGTTCCGCTAAAGCTATTTCTTGTTCAAAGAGTTCATCCTGACTAGGTTCCGGAGGAACTGCATTATTTAAGTTATTATTGCCGGAGCTCTCAGACATTTACGACCTCCTTTTTCTTTCCTGCCATATAAAGGCCAAGTTCTCGTTCGTCAGTCTGATCCGGATCCAAATCCGCAACGATTTCACCTTCATACATGACTAAGATTCTGTCGGAAAGATTCATAACCTCATCCAACTCGAACGACACCAATAAAACACCTTTTCCTTGATTCCTCTGCTCCAGCAATTGCTTATGGATATACTCGATAGCGCCTACGTCAAGGCCGCGAACCGGCTGTACCGCAATGACTATATCCGCATCTCTATCCAACTCTCTAGCCACAATGGCTTTCTGTTGGTTGCCGCCGGACATCGCCCGAGCCATGCTAGTCGCACCGCCACTGCTACGGATGTCGAAGCGCTCGATCAATTCATCAGCATATTCACCGATTTGATTGAAGCGCATAAAGCCTCGGTTTTGGAAGCGGGGCTCATAATAGGTTTGCAAAACAAGGTTGTTCGCTAGCGTGTAGTCGAGAATCAAACCAAAACGCTGCCTATCCTCCGGAATATGAGCCATGCCGGATTTGGTGCGGTCTCGAATGCTCGTTTTGCTTATGTCTACTCCTTTGAGGTAGATGCTTCCTTCGTCCGGTGGCGTGATCCCGGTCAGCGCATAGACCAGCTCAGACTGACCATTACCGTCAACACCGGCAATCGCAACAATTTCGCCTGCGTGAACTTCTAAGGAAACTTGGTTTACAGCATTCTTGTCCGAGCGCTCACGCTTCACCGTGATATTTTCACAAGCGAAAACTACCTCTCCTCGTGTCACATCGCGCTTTTCTATCTGAAAGTCAATGGCGCGTCCCACCATCAACTCCGACATTTCGCTTGCGGTCGTTTCTGCGACATTCAAAGTAGCCACGTGCTGCCCTTTGCGCAGAATCGTGACGCGATCCGCAACCTGCTGAATTTCATTTAACTTATGAGTTATAAAAATTATGGATTTGCCCTCATCGGCTAATAGACGCATTATTTTCATCAAGTCGTCTATTTCTTGAGGGGTGAGCACCGCTGTCGGCTCATCAAAAATAAGAATTTCGTTATCGCGGAAGAGCATTTTGAGTATTTCTACTCGTTGCTGTTGACCCACTGTGATCTCGCTAATCTCAGCATCGGGATCAATAGCCAGTTTGTAGCGTTCAGAAATATCCACGACCTTCTTCCGTGCTTCGCGCATATTAATGATGCCACCCTTGCTTGGTTCATCTCCGAGAATAATACTTTCCAGAACAGTGAAGTTATGCACGAGCATGAAGTGCTGGTGCACCATACCGATACCATAATCGTTGGCGTCGTTAGGATTGCTTAAAGTTGCTTCCTCGCCATTGATTTTAATCGTACCGCCTTCATGGGCATAAAGTCCGAAGAGTACATTTACTAAAGTGGTTTTTCCGGCACCGTTCTCGCCCAACAAGGCGTGAATTTCACCTTTTCGGAGATGAAAGGTCACATCGTTAACAGCAGTAAAACTACCGAAACGCTTGGTGATGTGATCCATCTCAATGACGTTCTTACTCATAATTAGGCTATCCTTTCATAGGAGGGTCCTCCTGACCTCCTGCGGGGATTTGGCTTATCCCGATCGAAAGAGCAATTTTTATATATAAAGGTGCTAAGAAAAAGCATCCTTCCATTTGAGTAAATTAAAACGAGTATCGTAATATCAGTATTATTGTATTGATTATAACATGTTAACATTGACCGTCAATTTTTCAAAACTTTAATATTAATCATTCACCTTGTCTAAGCTAAAGAAAAAGGAAAAACAGGTCCCCTTTTTTAGGAACCTGTTTATTTTCAAACTCTTAGATTTTAACGCTTATTTAGTGGCAATTAGTCCTCGAAAGGAAAGCGATATGGTAAATCCTTCTCGTCCCTGACTGCAATTAATTCCGCTTGAACCGCCTCACCAATAGGGACGCCTTTTTCTTTGCGCTCTTGCCGGACCAGCCATTCTTTCTCTCCGGCGGTATAGATCCGTTCTTCTCCGGGTGCCTTCTCTGAGGCGCGCAAATCACGTAAGATATTTCCGGCAATTTTCTTAAAAGTCTCGAGCCCGCAGAAAGCCTCCGGGTCAATGACGATGAAAAAGTGCCCCAAGTGATAGGGCCTCTTGTTGCCCTCTTCGTCCACGTTAGAAATCAGTTTCAAGAAGCTGCCTGCCTGCAAGGCTGCCGATAGAATCTCGACTACAGTCGCATAACCATAGCCTTTATAGCCACCCAGCTCTTCTCCGATACCACCGAGTGGCGTTAGTGCTGCTGTGCCATCGGTAAGTCCTTTCAGGATTTCCGCGCTGTCTGTCAGGGCCGAGCCGTCGCGCCCGATCACTACGCCTGCGGGAGCTTCCTGTCCGGTACGGGCATAAACTTCAATTTTGCCTCTCTGGCTAATGCTCGTCGCACAGTCCAGCATGAAAGGGAAGTCTTCATCTGTGGGCATGCCGAAGGTGAGAGGATTGGTGCCTAGCATATTTTCGACGCCAAAGGTCGGAGCTATACTCGCACGAGCATTGGTGCCAGTAATTCCGATCATACCGGCTTTCACGGCCATTCCGGCCCAATAGCCGGCGATTCCGTAGTGGGAGCTGTTGCGGACTGCGGCCATAGCAATACCGTTGACGCGAGCTTTTTCAATTAAGCTCTCCATGGTTTTGTAGGAAGCTACCATGCCCATGCCGTCATGAGCATCGACCACCAAAGTCGCTGGGGTTTCCTTCACTACTTCGTATTCGGTGACAGGATTCAAAATGCCTGCTTTAATCCGGTCAATATAAACCGGTTTGAAACGATTGCAGCCGTGGCTTTCGATGCCCTGACGATCGCTCTCCATTAAGACATCTGCGCAGATCTTCGCATCTTCGCGGGGGACACCGTAAGCTACAAAGGCATCCTCCATGAACTTTCCTATCAGATCCCAAGACACATACGGCCTTGTTTCTTCAACTGCTGACATAAGGTGATTCCCCGCTTTCTCTTGCTTTTGCTTTCTTATTCAATTAGATCTTGTTCGCGATAAAGCCTTTGCTCTTCACTTTCAATTTCAAGTTTAACACCCAAGGCATTCAGCCTCAATTGAGCGACTTCTTGGTCGATCTCTGTCGGTACTCGGTAAACATCGACTTCTAAATCAGGATTCAAAGCCAGTTGTTCGGCGCAGAGAGCCTGTAAGGCGAAAGACATATCCATGATTTCAATCGGATGGCCGTCTGCTGCCGCTATGTTGACGAGGGCCGCTTTGGCAATCAGGTGCAGAGAGTTGCCGTTTTCCAGAATGTAGGAATCGATGTTCTCTCTGGGCACTTCTTTTTTGACGGCCATTTTCTCTAGAGCCGGCACATCGATTTCATTATTGAAATGGCCGACGTTACAGAGGATCGCTCCGTCTTTCATAAGCGCGAAGTGGCGCTCTGCCAGGACATTGATCGAAGATGTTGCCGTGATGAAAAGATCCCCGCTCTTAGCGGCTGTCTCCATGTCTGTCACTTCAAAACCGTCCATTACAGCCAGCAAGGCCTGCATCGGGTCAATCTCTGTAACGGTCACTTTCGCTCCGAGGCCTGCAGCCATCTTGGCTAAACCGCGACCGCACCAGCCATAGCCGGCGATGACAACATTCATACCGGAGACCAGTAAATTGCTCGTGCGCATGATGGCGTCCATCGTGCTTTGACCGGTCCCGTAATAATTGTCGAACCAGTGTTTGCTGTGGGCGTCATTGATGGCAAAGACGGGAAACTTCAAGCGCTGTTCACGTTTCCAAATGCGTAAGCGTTGTACACCGGAAGTCGTTTCTTCACAGGCACCGATCAGATTCGTGGCGTCTTCAGATCGTTCACCTAAAAGCAGGTTAATCAAGTCCGCTCCATCGTCAATGACGATATGCGGCTTTGAGCTCAAGACCTTTTTCCAGAACTCAGTATTTTGCTCTTTGCTGGATCCATGGATGGCAAAAACCTCACAGCCGTCATCAACTAAAGCCGAGCATACTGAATCTTGCGTAGACTGCGGATTGGAGCCACTGACGTACACCGAAGCTCCGCCTCGTTTAATCGTGCGGACCAAGGCGGCCGATTTGGCCTCCAAATGTAAAGCAAACGCAATGTTCATGCCGGCAAAAGGCTGCTCTTCTTCAAATCGCTGACCAATGCTGGCGAGAATGGGCATATGCTTCTCCGCCCAGTGAATACGCTGCCAACCTTCTTTTTTTAAATTAATATCCCGAATTTCGGACATAGACATCTCTTTCTAGCGCTTGCCCTTGTCGAAGTGCTCTCCCAGAGCTCGCGGCGGTTTGTTGTATTTTGAGAAAAATATCAAGACAATCAGAGTCAAGACATAAGGCATTATGGAAAATAGGTCGGAGTAATTACTGGAAAGCCCTAACTCGTTCACCAGCTGGTCACTAAAGGAACGGCTGAAACCGAAGAACATAGAGGTCCAGAATGTCGTCACAATATTCCAGTTGCCGAAGATCAAGGCGGCAATCGCCAAATAGCCGTAGCCGACATAACTTGAGGGCGAGAAATTGGCGACGGTGTAGGTAAACGCCATACCACCGAGACCGGCAAAACCTCCGGCCAAAATCACTGCTGAATAGCGGATTTTTTCCACATCAACACCGGCAGCATCCAAACTGTGCGGATTGTCACCGGCGGCGCGCAAGCGCAGACCGTATCTGGTCTTGTACAAGACATACCAAGCAATCACACCCACTACGAGGATGATGAAGGCGAAGGGGTACATGTTTTGGAAAAGCCCCCCAATTACAGGTATCTCGGATAAGTAAGGAATGGTGTAACGAGGTGAAACGCCCAATTGAATCTTGGTCGTCGCCTGTCCGGTCACAACTCCGGTGATAACGCTGGACAAGAACGACGTCAGCGCTACTGCGAGAATGTTTATTACAACGCCGGCGATGGTCATCTTGGCTCTTAACTTCATTACCATGAAGGCGTTGAGCAAGCCGAAGAGCATTCCGCCAAAGATCGCGGCTAAGGTCGCGACGTAGATCAACCAATCCGGAGAAACTCCCAGATAGGTTCGCAAGATTACAACCGTTATGGCTCCTGTGAAAGCACCAAATCCTTGGAAGCCTTCAATCGAGAGCATGGTTACGCCTGATCGTTCTGAATAGATTCCGCCTATGGCCATGACGAAGAGAGGTAACGCAAAAGACAATCCATCTGTCATTAATTTAGCAATATTCATGGTTATTCCTCCATCATTTCTAATTCAGAAGCATCGCCTCGATGCACACGCCATCTTCTCTTGATGTTTTGGATCTTCATGCCGATGTATTCGCCACTGGCAGAGAACATCAACAAGACACCGGTGATAAATGAGGCAATCTCTTGGGGCACACCGACGTTTGAACCCATGTAAATGCTCCCCTTTTGGAAAATCGTGACTAATATTGAGGCAAAAAGGCTACCAATCGGACTTATGTTTCCTAGAACTGCGACAGCAATCGAGTCATAACCCAGACCTGCTAATTGCTTCGGCACCATGTTGTTGGTAAAGCCGAGATAGTAGGTGACGCCTGCCAGTCCGGCCAAAGCGCCGGAAATTGCCATGGCAAGCACAACGTTTCTGCCGACATTGATTCCGGCATAACGAGCGGCATATTTGTTCAAGCCCACCGCATTGATGCGGAAGCCCACTGTGGTCCGATCCAGGATATAGCGCATTATGAAAACTACAATAACCGCTAAGATCAAGCCCACGGGGATGTCGAACCTGACAAGATCTCCGCCTTCACCCGTAGAAGACGAGATAATCAAACGCGTGGCTGCGTTCACAGGACGGGAATTTCGTGTCAAAGGATCAACGTAGTTTGTGTTAATGAAAAAGCCGGTTATATAGCTGACGATGTAGTTCAACATAATTGAAGTAACTACTTCGTGGATGTTGAAGCGGTGTTTTAAGAAACCGATAAAGGCTCCCATCGCCGAACCGACTACAAGTGCTATGACGATAATCAGGGGCCAAGCGATGACTGTAGGCAAATCGGAATAGCCGACTAAGACTGTCGCCAAGAAGGCGGGGAAAAGCATCTGTCCCGCAACACCTATATTAAAGAGCCCCGCACGCATACCGGTCATGACGGCCAGCGAGCCGAAAATCATGGGCGTGAGGATGGCCAGATATGAGAATAGATCTGTCAATAGGCCTTGGCCACCGCCATAGCGGGGTTTCAGCGCTAGGCCTGAACCTCTGAGGAAACCTAAGAATACATCAAGTGGGTTTTTGCCCAGCAAGAGCACGATCACCGTGGCCACAATGAGCGTTAATGCGATCGAGATGAACGGTATCAGTATTGGCGAGAGTAATGATCTTAGTTTTTGTCGAGCTCTCATTGTGTCACCCCCATCATGTATTGCCCAACTTCCTCTTTCGAAAGCTTGGCTGCCTGATCGGTCTTAATTATTTTCCCGCGGAAGATGACCGCGATGGTATCTGCTAAGGCCATTACTTCATCTAACTCCAAGGAAACAAGGAGAATGGCTTTGCCTTTTTCCCTCTCTTCCAAGATCTGCCGATGGATATTGTTGATAGCGCCAACGTCCAGACCTCTGGTCGGTTGCACAAATATCATCAAATCCGACTCCAGCTCAATCTCACGAGCAACAATCGCTTTCTGCTGATTGCCGCCGCTCATGGAACGGGTAATCGTATCAGCGCCTTGTCCACTACGAATGTCATACTCTTCTATCAGCTGTTCAGCATGCTTGTCAAAGGCTTTTTCTTGCAAAATGCCGCGTTTGGCAAAAGGTTTCTTGTCAAAAGTCTTGATTGCCAAATTGCTGGAAAGGCTTAAATCCATAATTAGGCCATCTCTTTGGCGGTCTTCCGGGATATAGGAAATGCCGCTATTAATCCGTTCTTTAATACTGAGCTTCGTTATTTCTTGGCCGTGCAAGAAAATTGAGCCTTCAGTTAAATCCATAAGACCGGCAATGGCATCCGCAATTTCTGTTTGGCCGTTACCGGATACACCCGCAATAGCAAGTATCTCTCCCTCTCTTATTTGTAGGGAAACATCATCTACAGCCTTAACTCCGCGATCGTCGAAGACTGTCATGCCATTTGTCTCCAACACTATGTCGCCGGATTTTTGCTCGTCTTTCTGAATCTCGAAATCGATTTCCTTACCCACCATTAAATTGGCCATCTGCTGGGTGCTTGTTTCCGCAACATCGTAGACTCCGACCAATTTCCCCCGCAGGAGAATGGCACAGCGGTCTGCGACCTGTTTGATTTCTTCCAGTTTGTGAGTAATAAGGATGATGGTTTTGCCGCTCCGTCGGAGCTCTTCCATGATCTCCAGAAGGTATTCAATTTCTTGCGGTGTTAAAACCGAGGTCGGTTCGTCAAAGATAAGAATCTCCGCATCTCGGTATAGCATTTTTAATATTTCTACGCGCTGTTGGGTGGAAACGGGAATGTCCTCAATTTTGTCATCGGGATTTACTTCCAGACCGTAGTCCAAAGACAGGGCTCGGATCTTCTCGGAAGCCCCCTTCAGATCGACCCAGGAAAAGGGGCCGACATGCTTGACGGGTTCATCTCCCAAAACGATATTCTCGGTAATGGTGTAGTTCGAAACCAGTTTAAAGTGTTGGTGCACCATTCCGATATTGAGTGCCGTCGCATCTTTAGAGGAGCTTAAATTAACTTTTTCTCCCCGTACGTAGATTTCGCCTTCTTCAGGCTCGTACATACCAAAGAGAATACTCATTAAGGTTGATTTGCCGGCACCGTTTTCGCCTAAAAGCGCGAAAATTTCTCCTTTATTGATTTCCAAAGAGATATTGTCATTCGCAATAACACCGGGGAATGCTTTGGTAATATTCCTCAGTTCGACAATTGTCTCTGCCATATTGCCTCCTTTAAGTTAACTGTTATCTGCTAGCATTTAGCCAAGCCGTTTCTAAGGCAATCTCGATCATTTCATTGAAACTACTTTGACGATCTTCCAGACTAAGCTCGCCTTTGGTAAAGAGATGATCAGATATTGTCAGAATGCTAAGTGCTTTTTTGTTGTAGCGTTGGGCAGTTAGATATAAACCTGCAGTCTCCATCTCAGTACAAAGATGTCCTGTATCCCGCAAGATCTCGTGAGTGTTATACAGGGGATAAAAATAATCAGAGGTAAAAATCCTGCCCACGTGAGGCTTGACGCCCATTTTTTCAGCTGCAGCGACCGCTTGTGACAGCAGTTCATAGTCAGCTGAAGGAGCTAAAGTACCGGGGAAATTCATAGGTCTGGCGTAAACGGAATCAGTGGAAGCTGATGTGGCGATAACTATATCCCGAAGCTTAACTTGATCCATCGTGCCGCCCGCAGAGCCTACCCTAATGATTGCTTCTACACCATAGAATTGAAAGAGTTCAGCCGCATAAAGGCTAAAGGAAGGCACTCCCATTCCACTCCCCATTACCGAAATTTCGCGCCCTTTGTATTCTCCTGTGTAAGCGAGCATGTTGCGAACGCTGTTAATAAGTTTCGGATTCTCCAAATAGGTCTCGGCAATAAATTGGGCCCGCAAAGGGTCCCCAGGCATTAAAACTACACGAGCGTAATCGCCTTTTACTGCTCCATTGGATGGGGTTGGTGTTGTTGTTCTCACAATTTATCTCCTTTAAATAAATGAGGGCAGCAAAGCTGCCCTCATTGGTTAATTACAAAAAACTAGAGTCCGGGGAAATTGTCCGGAGTATGTCCGTTAAAGTTTGAAGCAGGAACGATCGTACCGTCTTCAACCAAGGTGTAGACTTCTGCTAATTTTTCCAATGTTTCGTCAGTCAACTGATGTCTGCCATCTGCACTGACGTATCCTGTACCACCCTCTGCAGCACCGAGCAGGGCGTTCTGGCCAACAAAGGTGCCATCGTGGGCTTTTTGCAGCTGTTCAGCTACTACGGCGGTCATGTTTTTCAAAGCTGAGGTCAAAATAATGTTTCTACCTCCGGCCTCACCGTCGTCATACTGGTCAACGTCGCAGCCAATGACATAGTTGCCTTCGTCTGCTTCTTTAACAGCGGCGAAAACGCCATTACCTGTATCGCCAGCGGCGACAAAGATGATGTCAACGCCTTCAGCCAGCAAAGCTTCACCAATGAGTTTGCCTCTGGCTTGATCCGCGAAGTCACCGGCGTAGTTACCACCGACGTCAGCGCCTGTTACGTCAACACCGGCATAAGCAGGCAGTTCGACTACTTCAACTGATGTTCCGTAGTGTGCATTTGCATACTCAACACCTGACATGAAACCAAACTGATAGTTAACGTTGGACGGGAAAGCAATTCCGTTTACAACTGCAACCTTGTTTGACTCTGTCTGCATTGCTGCTGCAATACCTGCGAAAAACCCTGATTCTTCTTCTTTAAACATCATCGCGAAGATGTTGTCTAATTCGACTTCCTCGTCCTCGATTGTCGGGAATGAGTCTACCAAGATGAAGAATTTGTCGGGGTTATCGGCAACAACCGGCCCGACTGGTGCAAACTGGAAGCCAGGCATAACCATCGCATCGTAGTCAGCGAGGATGTCTGCTGTGGCCTGTACGACTCTGCCGATATCGTCTTCTTTTACATCATTGACTGAGGCGCCTTCGTTAGCAGCCACATATTCCAAGATTCCTTCGTAGCAGGCTTGACCGAATGAACCGTCATCAATGCCTGAAGTTGTCAGAATACCGACGTGCAGTCCTTCTTCTCCGTCAGGTTCATCGACGGGATCCGTTGGCTCATCTACTGGCTCAGTTGGCTCATCTACGCCTTCTGTTCTATCCGGATCTGTAACTGGTGTTTCATCGTCGCCATTACAAGCTACGACTGAAAAAACCATTACTAGAGCCAGCATTAAGGCTAAGATTGTTTTAAATCTTTTCATTTTTTCCTCCTAAGTAATTGTTTACTTAATAAATTGTTGAGTGCTAATGAGTGCTGTTTCCGACTTATGCACACTCTACATTTATACTAGAAGACCTATCTTAATGCAAATAAGCATTGTTGTAAAATATTTCTTCAGCACTCGAAATACGGTGGCAAAACCCGTGAATGGGCTCAGGTATTTGCCACCATCTTAGTTCGCCATCTCTAACGTAATGCCCGCATCTAAGGCTCTTTAGTCAAGGGGACGCTCGGGGAACTCGTAGACATCGATCTTGCCCAGCTCCCATGGAGAAACTGAATTGTCGGGGTTATCAAAGTAGTAAGGGTGTAACAAATAGGCAAATTTCTCTATGGCTGTAACTGTGCGTGGGCCAAAACGCTTCATCAGGCTCGAATCGTAATAGTAAACTCTACCGTTTTCGACAGCGTCAGTCGTCTCAAAACCCGGTCTTGTAAAAATCTCATAGAGGGTAGTCACTTCGTGCTCACCGGCACTCGGCCAGTAAGGGGTCATGATGACACCCGGATTTCGCTCAGCTATATCTTCGAAAGCAACTTCTACATAACCTTCTAAGTCGTCAAAGATATTATTGCCACCAGCAATCTTGATCATCTCATCTAAGGGTGTATTGCTGCCCTCAGTATATGGGCCGAAGATTCCGTACTCGCCAAAATCGAACTGATGACCTATCTCAAAATAAACATCAACAGGTTCAAGTTCTGAGGTGATGGCACTGATTTCAGCTATCCTGATCTTATAGCTTTCCACAAGTTCTTCAGCCGTATCTTCAGCACCGACTGCCGCGCCTACCTCCAGCATCATTTCATAAATGTCTTCAATACTTGTGCATTGGAAATTAATCGCATTGTAATCCTTGCTTTGTAGCTCATCGACCATTGCTGCTTGGTCGCTACCTTCGCCTAAAACTAGTGTCGGCTCAAGGATCTCTATTAACTCTTCGTTGTAATCGTAATACTTTGATACTACTGCGACATCTTTATTGAGTTCTTCTTCCAGATCAAAATCTGTTGTTTCTATGTTTTCATAATAATGGTAGCTGACCCAGCCATCGCGCTCGGTAGCCGCTACGGGATAGTCCGTATAAGCAGACCAGCCAACTATAGAATCTCCATAGCCGAGAGCATATACTATCTCGACCATGCTTGGAGCTAGGCAAACAATTCGCTGCTCCATTTCTTCCTCTACAGGTTCAGTTGTCTCACTTGGTTTTTCTGTTTTCTCAGCATCTTCTGTTGTTAGAACAGTCTCTACGGGAGTCTCCGGCACTTGTGTCGGTGTGGTCGGCTCGTTCGAGCAGGCCGCAATGCTAAACAAAAGAACCAGACTCATTAATACGCTTAAAATCTTAGTCGATCTTTTCATGTTTCCTCCTATAACGCACTTATATCTAATGTTCCTTCTTAAATATAGAGTGGAGGAATTGTTTTTTGAAGGACAATTGTCCACATTTCTAAACTTGTTTTTTGGACAATAAGCACAAATGTAATTCTGCAAATTCGGGATATCTTCTGGGGTCGCTCTATGGAGGGTTCTCTGGAAAATTGATAATAGTTTTTTTATGAACTAGGATATATTTATAAGCTAAAATGCATATTCTTAAACAATCATTAAGAAGGAGGCGCCAATGAAGCAAAGAGAACTGACACTGTCTGACTTAATACTCCGCTATTGTCCAGATTACACTGAACTTAGTGTGAAGCAAGGGGAAGCCATTACGACCACCATCCACCCCGCTCAGTACTTTTATGTTTTAAAAAAAGGTGTCGCTAAGCTCATATACGAAGAAGCTAACACAAAGGCGATCATTTTAGATATTTTTCATGCTAATGATTTTTTTGGAGAAATGGAGATGCTCGGACTGTCCTACTATGATCGCTCCATCATCGCTCTCACTGATTGTGAATTGTATAAAATCACAAAAGAGCAATTTATGGACTTGTACGAAGACTGCTCTGCTTTCAGCCTGCACATCTTACGTGCTCTTTGCGAAAGGCTCTTGCAGTCCGGAGACTCCAAAATTAACGCAGAATTCATGTTTCTGCGTGAAAAGGTCTTCCGCTTAATTCAGGATAATTTGGATGAAAAAGGTCATTTCCTCTACAGCAAGAATGTGCTTGCAGAGATGGCTGGGGTGTCTATCCGCAGCCTCAATCGTTCATTAGCAGAACTCCAAAGCAAAAAGCTCATCGTCGTGTCGGGCGGATCGATCCGCTTGGATATGTAGCTCAATTTATAAAAAACTGAGCTACACATGATATAAGCGTAAACGACTGTCGGTCCCTATTAAAGTCGGGTGACGATTTCAGTAAGCAAATTCACGAACTTGCCGCTGGCCTCACCTGCGGCCACTAGGACTTCATCTGATGAAAGAGGCTGATCAAGAATGCCTGCGGCCAGGTTGGTAATGCAGGAAATTCCGAGAACCTTGACGCCGGAGTGTGCTGCGACGATCGCTTCCGGCACGGTGGACATGCCTACGACGTGGCCGCCCCAATTTTGCATCATGCGGATTTCGGCAGGAGTTTCAAAGCTCGGACCTGAATAGCTGATGTAGATACCCTGCTTCAGCTCAATATCTAAATCGTCCGCGGCCTTCTCAGCGATTGCACGCAACTCAGGGTGATAAACCTGAGTCATGTCGGGGAAACGCTCGCCAAAATCTTCTTCATTAGCGCCAATTAGAGGATTGTCTCCCATGAAGTTAATATGGTCCGTGATCAGCATTAAATCTCCGGGGACCATTGCAGGGTCAAGTCCGCCACAAGCGTTGGTTAAGATGAGCTTTTTTATTCCCAGTTTCGCCATTACTCTAACCGGATAAGTCAGCTCCTGCATTGTGTAGCCTTCGTAGTAATGTTGCCTGCCTTGCATGCAGAGGATGGAGACGCCGTTTAGGTCGCCGAAAATCAGTCTGCTCTTATGGCCGGGGGCGTTGGACATTTGAAAATGCGGGATATCTTCGTAGGGAAGTATCACTTTGTTTTCCAATTTCTCTGCGATTGGTGCGAGGCCGCTGCCTAAGACCAAAGCCAGTTCAGGCGTTCTATCTGTAACTGTGCGAATGTGAGCAATGCTCTCAGAAACTTTATTTATTAACATGTGAATCCTTTCATCTAAGTAAATTTAAATCAGCTTTTGTCATCGTTTAGTATCAGGCTTCAAGGAACCTAATGACTTCTTGGTTGGCATCGGCAATCAGTTTGTCTTCATCCATGTCGACCACTTTGCCATCACGTACCGTTACCTTACCATTGACGACGGTATAGTCGACGTGATTTTTGATGCCGACTGTGCCCAAAATGGACATCGGATCATAGTAAGCCCCTACCAGATCTAGGCTGTTGACCGTAAGCAAAATCAAGTCTGCGCATTTGCCGAGCTCTATTGAGCCGATTTCTTTCTCGCGACCAAGTACTCTGGCGCCGCCCATTGTGGCCAGTTTGAGCATGTCGTAACCAGACACGCCGTTATCGGGCGTATTTAAGCGATGCATGAGATAGCCGCTGCGAATTTCTTCTAAAATGCTCATCCCGTTATTGGCTGCGCAGCCGTCGACGCCCAAGCCGACCGGAATATCCAATTCCATCATCTCGGGGATGCGGGCTACTCCGGAAGACAGACTCAAGTTTGATGTCGGGCAGTGGCAGACTCCGGTGCCTGTATCGGCCAAAACTTGTAGTTCTTCAGTATTAAAATGTATGCCGTGGGCATACCAAACGTCGTCACCGACCCAGCCTAAACTCTGCATGTATTCCAGAGGTCTCATGTTGAAATGCTCAAGAGTATAATCTTCTTCGTCTTTTGTTTCGGCTAAATGGGTGTGAAGACGGACGTCTAGTTCGCGTGCCAGCTTGGCGCTTTCGCGCAAGAGGGTGTCAGAGACGGAGAAGGGGGAGCAGGGTGCCAGCGCTAGACGATGCATGGCTTGGAAAGAACGGTCGTGGTATTTCTCTACCAGTTCGACGCTGTCTTTGAGGATTTCATCGACAGTCTGGACTACTGAATCGGGAGGTAGACCGCCGTCCTTTTTCGACAAATCCATGCTGCCGCGGGTTAGGTGTGTACGAATGCCGAGCTCATCGGCAGCTCTGATTTGAGCACCGATCAGATCCCCGGTGTCCTTCGGGAAAACGTAATGATGGTCGGAGACGGTTGTACAACCATTTTTCATCAGCTCCGCCATGCCCACTTTGGATGAGAAATACACCGTATCCTCGTCTAAGTTTTTCCAGATTTCGTAGTTAATCCGGAGCCATTCAAAGAGTTCCTTGTTTTGCGTCTGAGGTAGGTTTCTGCTGAAAATCTGATACAGGTGATGATGAGTGTTAATAAAGCCTGGAAAACAGAGCATGTCGGTTCCATCAATAACTTCATCTGCCTCATGTGTGTTTGTGCTGATGTCGACAATCAGCCCATCTTCACAGTAGATGTTAACCTCATC